>JAUWLT010000002.1 GCA_030613515.1 Desulfobulbaceae bacterium | reverse complement strand
GCTCTTCCGATCTGTCTGCTCCGTAATGGATAGCGGTTTTCAACTTTTCCATATTTCCTGCCGGGGCCAGCAGTTCAGGAATTATTGGGTTTATTTCACTGTCTGTAACGACCATTTATCTTTGTTAGGATATGATTATTTTCTCATTAACAGCAGAAATTTTCCGATTCAATATTGACTGCTCAAAGACTGCGCCTTATCTATACGCTAGAATAACAACATGAAGTAAAGCCGGCTTATTATTCAAGGCACCCTGAAAAAAATAATTTTCCTGTAGCTTTAATGTTCATTGTACACTAAGTACTCCCTTTTCAATTTATTCGACATAAATACCAAGGAGCAGATCATGCTGAAAAAGAATTATACTAAAACAAAACAGAAATGCCGGGTAACCTTTAAATACCCCAACCCGGAACAAGCCGACACTGCCGCATTAGCTGGTGAGTTCAATGACTGGTCCCTGACAGCCACTCCCATGAAACGACTGAAAAACGGCAGCTTTTCCGTGACCGTTTCTCTTGAAGCGGGCCGCTCCTACCGTTTCCGCTATGTACTGGACGGTAATATCTGGATAAACGATCCGGAGGCTGACAGTTATGCCGCCAACGAATATGACGAAGACAACTCGGTGGTTGCCGTTTAGAGTCCACGCTCAGGATGGAGATGCACTATTTCAGGCCTTTCCAGAAGAAAACCGGCTTTATGAAACCGCCTTCCCGGTAGGCGGCGATTCTGACTCTGAACTGCGCTGGTTTACGCCGGCAACCGAGGTTGATCTCCGTGGCCAGGCACCTCTATATATGACAGAAACTCTGCATATCCCGGATTAAATATTCGTGTCTTTCCTGTATTTCGTGGTTCACAACAACACCAGCAACCAGGTAACGACAACGGCAACCAGGCTCAGCGAGACCGATGCAGAGCCAAGATCCTTAGCC
Source organism: Desulfobulbaceae bacterium (assembly GCA_030613515.1). Classification (GTDB taxonomy): domain Bacteria; phylum Desulfobacterota; class Desulfobulbia; order Desulfobulbales; family Desulfobulbaceae; genus Desulfobulbus_C. The sequence continues at coordinate 42,266 of JAUWLT010000002.1, read as the reverse complement.
CTGCCGGATAACTCATGATGCTCCAGTCCTATACGGTCGACAATCGCCTCCAGAGCTGAATTGAGCAACTCAACAATCAGGACCAGGAGCAGACAACCCACTAACATTGCCCTTTCCACACCGCTATTGCCTAACCACAATCCCAGCGGAACAAGGATTGCACAGAGAAACAACTCCTGACGAAAGGCCTGCTCGTGTTTCCAGGCCGCCTGTAGACCAAGCCCGGAACAGTACATGGCCCGGAGGATACGGTTAAGCCCTCTTCCATTTGGTTTATTCTTTTCCACGCTGCTGACTCCGATCTTATCTTAACCCGCATTCCTCACAAGAATCTGCTGCAGGTAAACGCAGACTCCGAAGCCGTTGACACACCACTTATCGGCTTTTCGCGAGGACACTTGTGAAAAATGCGGGGTAGACTTGTTGCCTTTTTCTTTTTATGGTAACTATACTCGATAGTCACAATCCCTGCCAGTTACCAAACATTCCGAAATATCCCCAAAAACAGTTGCCAAAACACACACTTTGTGGTACCTATCCCATAGGTTCATCAATTTAACACGGTAGGAGACTATGACCCGCGAAGATTTTTCTTTAGCACGCAAAAAACTTGGAAAAACCCAGAAGTCGCTCGCAGAATTGTTAGGTGTCTCCTTAAAGGCCGTCCAGAGCTACGAGCAGGGATGGCGGACCGTACCACTGCATGTTGAACGGCAGGTCTATTTCCTGCTGGTCAATAAACGCAAGAAAAAACAAGCCAAACGAAAAGACTGCTGGAATCTCAAAAAATGTGCGTGCAAAAAAACCTGCCCTGCCTGGGAATTTCAGGCCGGTCACCTCTGCTGGTTTCTCAATGGTACCCAGTGCGAATGTACTGTAAACAAGGACTTAAAGCATAAAATAGAAATATGCCGCAAGTGTGAGGTACTCATGTCTCTGCTGTAACAAACGGTAAACGGTGTAAAGCATAGGGTTTACAAAAACCCATCCCTGCATCGCGAGCCGGTTCTTCCCCTCCTTCCTCCCGTTCTTTATTTACCAAGACCTCCTGATCATGATACAGTAGATGTAATCTCTGACAGAGTATACCTATGGCTCATTCCATGAACGCGCATACCATCGGGGTCGCCATGAGCGGCGGGGTGGATTCCACGGTTACGGCCGGACTGCTCATTGAACAAGGGTACTCGGTGCATGGATTTTTCATGCTGCTGCCACTGGCAGGGCTTGAGCAACAGATCAGCAAGGTAAAGCAGATAACAAAACGTCTGCAGATTCACCTGCACCTTGTGGATCTTCGTGAGCAATTCTCACAGACCATTATCTCCTATTTTGTTGACTCCTACCGACAGGGGTTGACACCTAATCCCTGCGTGGTCTGTAATCTGATGATCAAATGCGGCCAACTGATGCAGATGATGACTGCAAAGGGCATGGACAAGATGGCCACCGGCCATTATGCCCGGATACTCCATGAAGATGGTCGAGCTGTTCTGCACAGGGCGGAAGACCCGGCAAAGGATCAGTCCTATTTCCTCTGCCGGCTGTCTGCGGAGCAGCTTGAGCACCTCGTCCTGCCGCTTGGAGACTGGAAAAAAACAGACGTCTTTCAACGGGCACGGGAAATGGGCTTCAGCCATTTTGACGGCCATGAAAGCCAGGATGTCTGTTTCCTGGCAGACCAGGATCTGGCCGTTTTTCTTGAAAGACAGGGTGTGAAGAGCCGTAGAGGAGAGATGGTTACCAGTGACGGCCGGATACACGGCAGCCACGACGGTATCTGGAAGTACACAGTAGGCCAGCGACGTGGACTGGGAATCCCCGATACAACCCCCTGGTACGTGACCGGCCTGGATGCAAGGGAAAACCGGGTGATCATCGGCAAAAATGAAGACCTTTTCCTGCGCGACCTGTTGCTGCACGATGTCCAGTGGGCTATCTCGCCACCGAAAAGATGGCAGGGCATGGTTCAGCTCCGCTCAACCCACCGGGCTGCCGAGGCACAGATCCTGCCCCGGGATAACATTACCTGGCAGGTTCGCTTTATCGAACCGCAACGAGCCATCACTCCCGGCCAGTTTGCAGTCTTTTACCAGGACGGGCGGGTAATCGGTTCCGGTATTATTAATGCTTTGTAAGAGTTCAGCAGCACCCCCATACGGAGTCTACGCTTACCTGGAGCACTGCTGAACTCTTACAGGATTGGAGTATATTCAGCATATTGGTCACCCCGGTGAACTGTTACGATGCTTTGAAGTCACCTTGTTAAACGAGACGCATATGAAAAAAGTCGCTGTTGCCACCCTGGGCTGCAAGGTTAACCAGTTTGAATCCGCCTCCTTTATCTCTGGTTTCAGGGAGCAGGGGTGTGAGATTGTCCCGGTATCGCAAGCTGCAGACATCTTTGTGATCAACACCTGCACAGTCACCGGTCGGGCAGGGCAGCAGTCACGCCAGCTTATCCGTAAAATTATGCGCAACAACCCGGATGCCCGGTTGGTGGTGACCGGCTGCTATGCCCAGATGGCCGCGGAAGAGCTGCTTGATATTGTTCAGGACAACCCGCTTGCCATTGTCGGTAACGGCAATAAGCACCTGCTGGTTGAGACTGCCCTGGCCGAGAAACAGCCGGATATGGTCATGCTCACCGGCAAGATCAGTGCTAAAAAGGAAATCTGCCCTTTGCCGGTGCGCAGGTTCAGCGGCAGAACCCGCGCCTACCTGCGCATCCAGGACGGCTGTAACAACTTCTGCACCTACTGTATTGTTCCCTACACCCGGGGACGAAGCCGCAGTCTACCCATAGACCAGGTTCTTGAACAGGTGCGCGTCTTTGCAGATGAAGGCTACCTGGAGCTTGTAATCACCGGTATTAATGTCGGAAAGTACGGCCTGGATCTGGAAGAGGGTGAGGATATCTACTCCCTGCTGGAAACCATCTGCAGAGATTTTCCCTCCATACGCATTCGACTCAGTTCCGTGGAGCCCACCGAGGTGGATGACCAGCTGCTGGAGTTGATGACCGGCCATGAAAACTTCATGCCCCACCTGCATATACCGTTGCAGAGCGGTGATGACGGTGTGCTGGTCGGCATGAACCGGCGCTACACCACGGAAACCTTTGTCAGGGTAATCCAAAAAATCCGTACCGCCCTGCCCCACGGAGCCATTGGCTGCGATATCCTGGGCGGCTTTCCCGGCGAGGATGAACAGGCCGCTGAAAACACCTTCCGGCTCATCGAAGGCCTGCCCATCAGCTACCTGCATGTGTTCCCCTACTCAAAACGTCCCAGAACGCTCGCGGCCGAGTTTAAAAACCAGATACCCGGACCGGTCAAAGGCGAGCGAGTAGACCGGCTGCGCGAGCTTGGTCAGCGGAAAAGACAGGAATTTTATAAATGCCATACAGGCACGGAGCAGAACATCCTGGTGGAACGAAAAATCAAAAAGACCGGCCTGCTGCAGGGCTTTTCCGAAAACTATATCCCTGTCCACTTCAGAGGACCTGCCGGCTGTATCAGGACCGTGGTCCGAGTCCGTATCGACAGGATTGAAGACGGCGAACCGCAGGCAACCCTGTTAGAGTAACACCTTTTTTTCACCACATAACTTAAACAAAATTTTGACAGTATTTTTTACCACGAAGAGCACGAAGGCCACGAAGCGACAATCTATTTTCTGATTACCACTAATGCTCAGTTTGGAGGTAAAAATACCTATGCGACATTCATAACAGGACCAATCCGGGAGACAGATTCAATTTTTCTTTTTACATAAATATTAAGAAACTATGTCAATAATTATCTGTCGTGAAAATTATTCTGTCCCCGGCGTAAAAAAGGAAAAATAAAATCAGTCCCCTATCCGAGCAGGACTAGCTGAGCTTTGATGGTAATGAATCTATTTTGCTGTCTTTCTTCGTGTCCTTCGTGCTCTTCGTGGTTATTCCTGTTTTTTCCCTGGGTTTATGGCATTAAATTTACTATGAGGTCTCAACTATGCCACTTGAGATTCACTGCGGAAAAAGGTAAACTCTTCATAACTTCTAACCAGCACCCTTCCTGGTTGAACAAAACAAACACCCCCTTGGAAATCTGTAATGATCGGTGAAATAATAGCCATTGGTGACGAGCTGACTTCTGGACGCATAGCCAACACCACCAGCGCATTTGCGGCCAGACAGCTGTTTGCAACAGGTTATGAAATCTATGCCATGCACACCATCGGCGATACACCGAATCTGATCGGAGAAGCACTGAAACGAGCTATCAGGCGGGTGGATTTCGTCATTGTCACCGGCGGCCTGGGGACCACTACCGATGACCTGACTAACGAAGCCGTTGCCGAGGCCCTGGACCGTCCCCCTACCTTAAATGAAAAGATCCTGGAAAAAATTCGCTCTCAGCTGCAGGAATTGGATAATACACAAAGCGCACTGGAAAAGCTGGCCTGGCTGCCCGAAGGAGCGGAGGTACTCAACAGTAACGAACGGATTGCAGGATACATGCTGGTGCATGAATCCACCCCCATCTTTTTCCTGCCCGGTGTTCCGGCCCAGGCCAGGAAATTACTTGTCGATTACGTCCTGCCCAGGCTTTCAGGCTGGAGCGACAACAGTCGCAATCATGTACGGTTGCGACTGTACCGAACCGTGGGACTGCCCGAGTATGAAATCAACCAGCGGTTGGCCGCGCTTGAACAACAGGAGCATGTAGATATCGGCTACTATCCGGTTGACTGCGAGGTGCATGTCAGCCTGACCGTTTCAGGAAGTGATGGCCGACAGTCCGATCAACTGTTTACAGATATGGACCACTGCATCCGGCAGGCACTGGGTGGACACATCTATGGTACTGACCGCGAAACCCTTGCCCAGGTGGTGGGAAAGCTGCTGCTTAAAAAAAGCCTCCAGCTCTCAGTTGCTGAATCGTGTACCGGCGGTCTGATAGGCTCCAAAATCACCCGGGTTCCGGGCAGCTCCGACTGGTTTGCCGGTGGTGTGATTGCCTATTCCAACCTTCTCAAAGAAGTGCTGCTTCATGTGGACCACCAACTACTCACCAACTATGGTGCAGTCAGCGCACAGGTGGCCAGGGCCATGGCTGCCCGGCTTGCTGACCGGGTCGGCACCGGAATTTCCCTGTCCGTCACCGGCATTGCCGGACCGGACGGCGGAACCGAGGAAAAGCCGGTGGGCACGGTTTACATCGGTCTTTTTTATAATAACCAAGTCAAGGAGACTCTTCACCATTTCAACGGCGGCAGGAAAGATATCCAGGAAATGGCTGCCCAGACCGCTCTTGATACCGTGCGCCGGGCATTGCTTGCGGAGTAATTTTTCGAATTCATGGTTATGAATTCAAAATAGTTCGTTTAACGATACGTTTTAGTATGTAAAGAAAATATCGAATGTCGAACAGGGAATATTGAACCGCAGAAGTAAAAAACTTCGATATTCGACCTTTCCTGTTCGACATTCTGCAGTTTAAATTCCACAAAATCAATTATATTAATATCCCTGAATTACCATTTTTTGAAGGGTCTATCACTCCATGAGTGACCGGGTGTGGTATATTAACCTCAACAAATAAATAAAAGACACAACCCAGAACCCGTAACCGGGCTTCTGAATCATTTGACAAAGGAGAACCCATGGCCGTTTCACCGGAGAAACATGCAGAAGGAAGGCTCAAGAGCGTTGATAACGCCATCACCCAGATCCAGCGCCAGTTCGGCAAAGGTTCCATCATGCGGTTGGGATCCGATGCACGACAAAATATCCCGGTTATTTCCACCGGTATCCTGGGCATTGATATTGTTCTGGGCGTGGGCGGCCTGCCGCGGGGCCGGGTTACTGAAATTTACGGTCCGGAATCCTCGGGTAAAACCACCCTGGCCCTGCACGTTATTGCCGAGGCCCAGCGACAGGGCGGTAATGCAGCCTTTATCGATGCCGAGCATGCCCTGGACGTCTCCTATGCCGAACAGCTGGGGGTGGACGTTGAAAACCTGCTGATATCCCAACCTGATTTCGGTGAGCAGGCCCTGGAGATCACGGAAATCCTGATGCGCAGTGGTGGTCTTGACATCATCGTCATCGACTCGGTAGCCGCCCTGGTGCCGCGGGCTGAGATCGACGGCAATGTGGGTGATCACCATGTCGGCCTGCAAGCCCGGCTCATGTCGCATGTTATGCGCAAATTCACCGGGGTGCTGCAGCGAACCAACACCGTGTTGGTCTTTATCAACCAGATCCGAATGAAGATCGGGGTGATGTTCGGCAACCCCGAGACCACCACCGGTGGTAATGCACTCAAATTCTACAGCTCCATACGCCTGGATATCCGCCGCATGACCCAGATCAAGGACGGCCAGGAGGTGATCGGCAACCGGACCAAAGTGAAGGTGGTCAAAAACAAGGTGGCTCCTCCCTTTAAAATAGCTGAATTTGATATGATCTACGGCGAAGGTATCTCCAAAGTCGGCGACCTGCTGGATCTTGGTGTGGAGCAGGATATCATCGACAAGAGCGGGGCCTGGTACTCCTACCAGGATGAACGTATCGGCCAGGGCCGGGAAAACGTTAAAACCTTTCTCAAGGAACATCCCGACATGTTGGCGGAAATCGATGGCAAGGTACGACTGGGCTATGGCATGCCTGTGGATGATGCTCCGGAATTAGCTGGGATTGTAAAAGAAAAACCCGCTGAATAAAGAGTTCAGGTAGATAGGCTGAAACCATTCTGACTGTAGGAGAGAATTCGGACTTGAAAACTTCCCGCCTTTAGCCTACAGCTTGAAAACCTGCCTGCAAAAGAGAGAACAGATGGAGATCATCCTCATTGCCGCCATGGCCACTAACCGGGTTATTGGGCGTGACAACACCATTCCATGGGATATCCCGGGAGAGCAGGTGCGCTTTAAAGAAATAACCATGGGGTATCCCATGATCATGGGGCGGAAGACCTACCAGTCCATCGGCCGTCCACTGCCCGGACGACGCAATATTGTGGTGACCAGAAACAGAAATTTTGAGGCCGGCGGCTGTGAAGTGGTTCACTCCCTTAAGCAGGGGCTTGCCGCCTGCAAAGGAGTAAAAAAAGTCTTTCTCATCGGTGGTGAGCAGCTGTACCGCTTAGGACTTTCGCATGCTGATACCCTGATCCTTACCGTGCTGGACCGGGAAGTTGAAGGTGATGCCTTTTTCCCGGATTTTTCCTGCCCACCCTTTACACTGGTCCGGACAGAAAAAATCAGCCACCCTGTCCCGTACAGTATTCAGACTTACCAGAGGTTGTTGTAATATTTTGAAATCAGGGATTCGTGTAGTTGTCAATAATGCGGTCGACACTGCTTTTTTCTGTTGTATCCGGTTGTTGTCATTCCTGCAGCGTCTCATTGTATCCACAGCACTTATCGGCCTTTCGCGACGATACTTGTGAGAAATGCGGGTTAACCGAGTTCAGTCTTCATGCGGCGATATTCATCTTCATTAATTTCACCGCGAGCAAAACGCTCTTTTAAGGTATCAAGAGCAGTTGTAGAGATTCTTTTTCCACCTGAAAACAGGGCCTGAAAGAGTTTGACCACCAGGTAGATGATCAACCCCCAGAAGAAAAGGGTAATTATCCAGCCCAGGGGTCCGGGGAAAAATGCGCCCGGTCCGCATAACCAGTTGCTGAAATGTCCAAATCCAGATCCAAATCCATCATGCATCATTGTTTGCTCCTGTATATGAAAGTTGTGTGTTACCTGATTGCACCCTCCTTAAAGCATTGTTTGTGCCAGTTTAAGATCAATGCACTCTTGCCTCGTAACTATCTAAATTTAAATAAAAAATAGGACATAGGCGACAAAGAGTAAATGACTACTGTCTTAATATTATACAGTGGAGCAGTGAGGGATGGGGGTGATCTGTCTTGTTTTCAGACAGTGGAGATTATTACGCTATATGCTTTTTTTGCAAGTATCACACTTGACAACCCCCATAGACAACTCTATATATGAACAAATGATCATATATTAAAAAAACTGCGAATAATGAAAATGAAAAAAAATCTACCTGCACAAAGTGAACAGTGTGAATGCCGTTGTATCCATCAGGATAGAGTGCGGACAGCAAAAGAACATGCTTTGCCCCCAAGAGAAAATGAACAGCTGGCAGCCCTGTTCAAAGCTATGGGCGATCCCAATCGGTTGCGAATTCTGTGGGCCCTGGATCGTGAGGAAATGTGTGTCTGCGACCTGGCCCTGTTTGTCGGGGTCAGCGAATCAGCGGTTAGTCATCAGCTGCGTCAACTGAGACAATTACAATTAGTGTCTAATCGGCGCGAGGGGCCTGTTCTTTATTACCGACTCAATGACAGTCATGTCAGCTCACTTATTCATCTGGCCCTTGAACATCTCCGTGAGGACAAATAATCATGCTCACCTTTATCAATAACGTCCTTCTAGCCTCTTGGGACATGCTCCAGCAGGCCTCGATCTATATCCTGTTTGGTCTTTTGATAGGCGGACTGCTCAAAATGTTCCTGTCCCCGGCCTATGTGGCGGCCCATCTGGGCAGTGGGCGTTTCAGCTCAGTTTTCAAGGCAGCCTTGCTCGGTATCCCCATTCCGCTCTGTTCCTGCGGTGTCCTGCCGGCGGCGGCCTCGTTGAAAAAACAGGGGGCAAATAACGGGGCTACCACGGCATTTCTTATTTCCACTCCGGAATCCGGTGTGGACTCCATTTCCATCACCTGGGCTCTGCTTGATCCCATCATGACCATTGCCCGGCCGATCTCTGCCTTTATTTCCGCCTTTGTAGCCGGCTGTGCTGAAAACTTTTTTAACCCTCCGGACGAGAGCAAACAGGCAACTCCTGACCTGAGCTGTCCCATAGATAACTGCTGTGACGGGATTGATTGCCCGCCGGATGAACATAAACACCATCATCCCCTGCTTGAAAAGCTGCGGATAGGTGTAAAATATGCTGCTACCGATCTCTGGGCAGATCTTGCCGGCTGGTTTTTTGTCGGTATACTTCTGGCAGGACTCATCAGCGTCTTGGTTCCCGATGCAGTGATCGCCAGATACCTGGGCGGTGGGCTCGGGTCCATGCTGCTCATGCTGACCTTTGGTATTCCCCTCTATATCTGCGCTACGGCATCAACTCCCATTGCAGCAGCCTTTATCATGAAGGGCGTCAGCCCCGGAACGGCCCTGGTCTTTCTGCTGGTCGGACCGGCAACCAATGTCACCTCACTTTCCGTCCTGGTGGGTATGCTTGGCAAACGGGCCACCATTTTATATTTATCATCCATTGCAATCGTCAGTGTCCTTTGCGGGCTTGCCGTTGATGCCGTTTACCTCTCCCTTGGCGTCTCTGCCGTTGCGGCTGTCGGTCAGGTTGCAGATGTCCTGCCGGGCTGGCTGATGACATCTGCCACTCTTTTGCTGTTAGCCCTTTCCATCCACCCTTTGTATGCCATTTTACGGGGCTGGTTTGGCAAGGGAGACGGCTGTGGCTGCTCATCCGGGACCTGTTCCACCGGTCATGATCACGCTCACAGTCATGATCACGTACACATGGAGGCTGCAGATTGCGGCTTTGGAGGTTCGTGCCGGACAGATGAACCGATATCACTCCAGCCCTTATCACCACTTCACGAGGACAGTACAAAATGAATGCACCCTTGATGATCCTGCCCATGGCCCAGCCTGTGCCGGAGGGGGCAGGAGAGTTTCGACTTCCCTCTAAAGACCAGCCCGTTGTCCTTGGCACAGTGATGACTAAGGTAGGCGAAGTTCCAAGGATTGGCTCAGATCTTCATTGGGCAGACAAACGCGGCCATTACCTGGTGCGCTGGAATATCGGCCGTGATCATTTTACCGTAGATCCCGGTCTCTATGGGATGGGTGAGCCGATAAACGACAGCCCCGTCCTGGTAACAGCCAACTACAAATTAAGCTTTGATCTGCTCCGCCGGACCATGGGCGACAAGTCATGCTGGATACTGGTGCTGGATACAAAAGGGATCAATGTCTGGTGTGCTGCCGGTAAAGGAACCTTTGGTACCGAGGAACTGATAGACCGCATCAAGGCTTCACGGTTGCAGGACGTGGTCAGTCACCGAAAGCTGATTGTCCCGCAGCTGGGTGCAACCGGGGTAGCCGCCTTTGAAATAAAAAAATTCAGCGGCTTTTCCGTTACCTATGGACCGGTGATGTTGCAGGATCTGCCTGCGTTTCTGGATAATGACTGCAAAGCGACGACTAAGATGCGGATCAAAGAGTTTCCTTTGCATGAGCGATTGGTGCTGATCCCTGTTGAGATCATGCAGGCCTTGCAGCAGGGGCTCCCTATTATCCTGTTTTTTCTCCTGCTGGCCGGTTTTGTCGGAGACGGACCATTTCTGCAGGCCGCAGTCAGCCATGGCCTGCCGCCGTCTCTGGCCCTCCTGACCGGAATTGCGGCCGGTACCATTGCTGTTCCGCTGCTGCTGCCCTGGATTCCAGGCAGGGCTTTCAGCGTCAAGGGAGGCTTGTGCGGTCTGGTTCTCTTTGCTTTGCTGTTCACATCAACAGTTTTTGGTATGGACTATTCTTTGCTCGCAAAAAGCTCCTGGCTGCTCATCACTCTGGCCGTTTCCTCCTGGTTCGGCATGGCCTTTACCGGCGCTTCGACCTACACCTCACTCAATGGTGTCAAAAAAGAGATGCTTCGGGCAATGCCGGTTCAGTTCATTTTCATTGTCAGCGGAACAGGATTGTGGGCTGCTTCGTTGTGGCTGGCATAAGGAGAAAAACAATGACTGAATTTCACTATCTCGAAGATGTGGTCACCCTTGAATGTGACCAGAACAAATGCATAGGATGTTCCATGTGTACCGTGGTCTGCCCGCACGGCGTTTTTATCATCAAAGATAAAAAAGCAGTCATGGCTGCCCGCAACCTGTGCATGGAATGCGGCGCCTGCATGCGCAACTGTCCCACAGGAGCAATCACAGTGGAAGCTGGTGAAGGATGCGTACGCGGGATCATTAACGAACTACTGGGTATTGAAGGGCCATGCTGCTAATCGAAGTGTTTTTCGATACCTGTACTGAAGATATTACTGTGAAAGGTTGATATGTATCACCCCAAAACTCTTCATCAGCGAACCATTATTTTTATACTGGTACCAATCTTTCTGTTTCTTACCCTTGCAGGTCTGTTCGGCTTTCGTGCTGTTAGAAAAGTGCTGCTTGACCAGTGGGGTCAGGCTGCTTTAGCCAACCTTGAACGGGCGGCCCACAATATCGACATGCGGCTTAACCAACCAAAAAAAATAGTCTTTCTTCTCGAAGATCTGAGAAAAATAAATTCAACTGACACTATTCAGAAATTTATCATTGATCAACTGAACAAAATTGATGGTGTGGTCGATGTAAAAGTGGACTGGCCGGAAAATATGAGTAATCAGGGACGATGGGGCATGCGCCGAAAAATGACAGGCAATGGAAACCGGCATACTTTCAGGGGCCTGTTTGACGTAACAGCACCAGCCTACAATGTCGAACACAATAGTAAAACATTCACTCTGGTGAGCAACTTTGTTGATGATAAGGGCGATACGACTGGAAGGATAGAGGTTATTATCGATTTCGAATCACTTATTTCCAAGACCGTTCAAACTCCATGGTGGAATGTCTATAAAGCCTACATCGTTGATCTTGATGGTCATGTTCTGACCAGCACCATCAATGAGCAGAATAAAATTCCGGGAAAAGACACACAATTATTTGGCACAACAGATCTTCTTGAACAAAAAACCATGGCTGCCCTGAAGGACAATAAATCCGGTACTGTTTTCGGCCCGGGACGGCCACCAAAAGAAATCAGTGGTTTTTATCGGCTTAAAGAAGTCCCCTGGACCATGGTCGTCATTGCACCGGGAAAAAAAGTTCTGCGACCAATTATTCACTTTCGCCTGGTGTATTTTCTGACAGCTGTTGCCTGCATCGGTATCATTCTCCTCTTTATTCGATTAATGATTACTCAGACGACCCGGGCCATCAAAAAAGTTTCTCAAACCGCAAGCAATCTGGCTCAGGGAATCTTTGGTGAGCCACTCCCGGTAACCAGCAGGGACGAAGTTGGAGAGCTGACCAGAAACTTTAATACAATGAGCAATCAACTTGAGAAAGGCCTTCAATTGCAGGAAGCAATGAATATAGCCAGAGAGGTTCAGTTGACGCTTTTGCCGCAAAGCGACTATTCTAAGAACGGACTGGAAGTGAGCGGTTTGAGCGTGTACTGCGACGAAACCGGCGGAGACTATTTTGATTTCATTGAATCTGATTCCCAGCCAGGCAGGCTGCACGTTGTGGTTGGTGATGTGGTTGGCCACGGTATCGGTGCGGCATTGCTGATGGCCACGTTGCGTGCTTTAGTGCGGTCCAGAATCGACCAGCCGGGGAGCCCGCATCAATTGATTGCTGATGTCAATCTGCAGCTGTGCCGGGACACTTCTCAGTCAGGTAATTTTGCGTCCCTGTTCTATCTTACTATTGATGCCGCACGGCAGGAATTGCAATGGGTCCGGGCCGGCCATGATCCCGGAATCCTTTTTGTCCCGGCACGCGGAGAATTTATAGACATAAAGGGCAAAGGTCTGGTCCTTGGCCTTGACGCCGATTATCAATTTCAAACAAATACTCTTGCCCTTGCCGGAGAAAAAGCTGTCGTCCTTATCAGCAGCGACGGGGCCTGGGAAGCTGAAAATGAGACAAGAGAACAGTTTGGCAGGCAACGGTTGAAAGATATTATTGCGGAAAATCACCATCTGTCGCCGTCTGCCCTTCTGGAATGCATAACAGCAGCCATTGATGAATTCAGGGGAAGTATGGCCTTGCATGATGATATCACTCTGGTAGCGATCACCATTGACGGTGCGACATCCACCCATTCGGAAACCCGACAAACCTCATAATGAGCACTCCTCACTCCCCCATCCCTGTCACCCGGAAATCGTTATTTTCCTGGGCGTTCAAAGGAAACCTGAAAATCCAGTTTCTGCTCTTGCTGCTGATTGTGGGTATTGTGTTTGCCAGAGTTATTCCTCTGGAAATGCAGAAGAGAATTATCAATGACGCTATAGTCCTTGGCAAATTTAACAGTCTGCTGCTCTATTGTGCTATTTATCTGCTGGCGGTTACCGCCACCGGCGTCATAAAACTTGCCATTAACTACCTGCAGGCACGTATCGGTGAACAGGCCATACTTTCCATGCGAAAGGAGCTTTATGACCACATCATCACCCTGCCCCTCCATTTCTTCCGCAATACCCAGCCGGGAATGGTCGTCTCCTCACTGATGACGGAGTTAAATACTGCAGGAACCTTTGCCGGCATGGCACTGGCAGTTCCACTGTCAAACATTCTCACTCTGCTCGCCTTTGCCGGGTATCTGCTCTGGTTAAATCCCAAATTAGCCTTGGCCACTCTTGGCATATACCCTGTTGCTGTCTTTCTCATCCCCTATCTTCAGAAAAAAACAAATCGTTTAAACAAGCAGCGGGTGGATCAGTCACGACTGGTGGCCAGCCAGATTGCTGAATCCATTACCGGGGTGATGGAAATAAATGTCCATGGTGCTTATGCCCAGGAAGAAAAGAAATTCAATGGGCTGGTAAAGGGGTTACAGGCTATCAGGATTAAGTGGTCTCTTTTGCGTTTCAGCATCAAAACCGTCAATAACTACTTTGTAAGCCTCGGACCCTTTGTGGTGTTTCTCTTTGGCGGCTATCTGGTTATGAACGGCCAACTCGAACTTGGCTCCATGGTTGCATTCCTGTCCGCACAGGAAAAGCTCTATGATCCCTGGAAAGAACTTATTGAATACTACCAGGTCTACCAGGATGCCAAAGTTCGCTATCATCGGGTCATGCAGTATTTTGATCTTCCTGCCGGATATCCTCCGGCCATCAGCATGCAACCGGTGGAAAAACTTGCCGGCCATTTACAGGTGTCCAACCTGTGCTATACAACGACTAACGGGGTCACTTTACTTAAAAATGTCTCCTTTTCCCTGCAAGCCGGGGAGCACATGGCACTGGTTGGTTTTTCAGGGAGCGGCAAGAGTACCCTGGTGCATTGCATTGCCAAGATGTTTGACTATAGCAGCGGTTCAATTCTGCTGGATGGGCATGAAGTAAAAGAGATGGGCAAAAAAGATATTATTCGGCATGTCGGCTACATCTCACAACATCCATTCATCTTTTCAGGTACCATTCGTGAAAATCTGCTGTACGCCCATCGCGCCGCAGGCAGCACCGTATCCTCTGGAGAAAAATACCAGCCGCCAAGTCTGGACCAACTCATTCTTGCCCTGCAGCAAGCCGGATTATTCGTGGATGTTATACGCTTTGGCCTCGATAGTTTTCTTGACCCGGAGGAAAAGGGAATGATTGCCAAGGTTATTCGGATGCGGAAACAATTCAGAGAAGATGCTGAACAATTACTGGGAAAACATATAGAGTTCTACCGAAAGGACCACTACCTGCACCGTGCCAGTGTCATAGAAAACATCATTTTCAGTACACCGGCCACGGATTCATTTTCATTTTCCTCCTTTGCTGCAGACGCACAGTTCAGAATGTTTCTGGACAAAATGGGGTTGACCGGCAGTCTGCTCTTCCTGGGTGTTGATCTGGTGAGGCAATGCCTGGATATCCTTTCAAAGCCGGAAGGGATTGATCAATCTACCGACAAAATTCTGATTCCGGCTGACCAGTTGGATACCTGTCAAATCATACTCAACCATCTTGGAGAGAAAACACCGGACAATCTTTCCGCAAAAGAGCAACATTTTCTTCTTGAACTTGCCCTGCAATATATACCAGGGATTCATAAGCGGGGTCCCCTTCAGCCTGAACTTGAAGAATTAATCCTGTTCTGCAGAAAAGAATGGCCACAATGGAGTGAAAAGGCTTTTCCCGGCAAATTTAATCCTTTTCAGGAAGCATCCTACATTCCTGAACAATCCATTCTGAATAACATCCTCTTCGGCAGAATAAAAACCGAACAGAGTGTTGTTCAGGAAAGAATAAGCCAGGGAATTATTCGCCTGCTGATAGTGGAGGATTGCCTTGAGTCCATTGCAGAAGCTGGCATGGACTATCATTTGGGGAGCATGGGGAACAGGCTTTCCGGTGGACAAAAACAAAAACTGGCCATTGCCAGAGTGTTGCTGAAAGAGCCGAAAATTATTCTCATGGATGAATCGACCTCAGCTCTCGATAACAAATCACAGGCCCGAATTCAGGGACTCATTGAACAGAACTGGCGGGGCAGGCGAACAGTTATAGCTGTTGTTCATCGTCTGGACAGCATTGAAGGTTTTAGTAAAATCGGAGTTATGAAAGCCGGTAAACTTGTAGAATTAGGAACATACCAGGATCTGATCGAACAAAAAGGATTACTCTATGAACTTATTCATGGAGATAATTAGGATAAATTCTGCATTCTAAGATATGAAGACAGTTGAGGAATTTCAAATACAGAACTTCAGCAAGGGGCTGGATGAGTTGAGGGTAAACCTGGGGAGGATAGCATCTTCCTGGAGTTTATCAAAAAAACAATTATTTGAAATAAACCTGATTGTTGAAGAAATTTATGCAAACTATACAGAGCACGTTGAAAACAACACAATACACCCTGTTGAAATCAAATTATGCCGGGAAAAAGATAAACTTGTCATCACAATTACCGATCAGGGACCGGAATTTGATCCTACAAAAATACCGGATCCGGATGTTCACCTGCCAATTGACCAAAGAAAGGCAGGTGGGCTTGGATTGTACCTTGTAAAGCATTACGCAGACACTATTTCATACACCAGAACAGATAATACCAACATACTGCATATTGAGAAAAAGCTAACCTAACCGGATGGGGAAAGAAATGAACATTACTGTATCTCAAAAAAACGATGTGATGATCGTTGCTGTCCAAGGCAGGCTTGATACTATAGGATCAAGTGAATTAGAGGATTGGTCGAATAAAAATTTTGATCCTCCAAAGTGCGATGTGATAATGGATTTTTCCCGGTTAGATTATATTTCCAGCGCCGGACTCAGGACAATATTAAATCTGTCAAAATTAATGAAAAAAAACTCCTGGAAATTTTCCATATGCAGCGCTCAGGCTCATGTGAAAGAGGTGCTGGAAATTTCAGGTTTTGATACATTTATTCCTCTCTACAGATCAGTAGATGATTATTTAGCGTAAGCGACTATGTTGTGTGATAAAAACAATCACAGTCCATACTCTTTGATTTTGTTGAGCAGAGTTTGACGGGCTATACCCAGCCGTTTTGCACTCTGTGACCTGTTGCCGTTGGTCTGGTCAAGAATTGCCTTGATAGCTTCCCGTTCCACGTCTTTTAAGGTCAGGCCCCTGGGTGTATTTGCATTTGGCTCTTTATCAATCATCTTAAAGTCATCGGGCAGCATCTGCGGCGGCAGTTCTTTAGGGGTGATCTGCTCGCCAAGGCAGAGAATCACGGCCCGCTCAATGGTGTTTTCCAGTTCCCGGATATTCCCCGGCCAGACGTAACGGGCAAGCAGAATCAGGGACTGTGGATGAAATCCTCTGATATCTTTTTTGTTTTTCATGGCATAGCGTTTGAGGAAGAAATCAGCCAGAACCGGTATATCCTCGGTACGTTCGCGCAGGGGCGGCAACTCGATGGGAACCACGGAAAGCCTGAAAAAAAGATCCTGACGAAAGCTGCCCTCTTCAATCATGGCAGTCAGATTTTTATGGGTGGCAACCACCAGCCGTACATCTACCTTTATAGTTGTGTTGCCGCCCAGCCGTTCCAGTTCACCTTCCTGGAGAACACGCAGGATTTTAGCCTGGGTTTGCAGAGACATATCACCGATCTCATCTAAAAAAAGAGTGCCCTTGCTTGCCAGTTCAAAACGCCCCAACCGTTGGCTGTCAGCCCCGGTGAACGCTCCTTTCTCATGGCCGAATAATTCGGATTCCAGAAGGTTCTCATGCAGGGCTGCACAGTTGACCTTGATAAACGGCCCCTCTTTACGGTTGCTGTTATGGTGCAGGGCACCGGCAATCAACTCCTTGCCTGTACCGGATTCCCCGGTAATCAAGACAGTGGCATCAGAGGGGGCCACCAGGTACAGGGTCTCAAAAACTTTCTGCATGGCAGGACTGCGGCCGATAATATTGCCAAAATCAAACTGCTCGCCGAGTCTTTTCTTCAGTTCCTGGTTTTCCTCACGCAGGGCCTCAAAATCAATCGCTTTGGCCACGGTGTGTTTTAAAGCCTCTATGTCCACCGGCTTTGTAACATAATCCATGGCTCCGTGTTTCATGGCCTCAACCGCTGATTCTACCGAAGAAAATGCGGTGATCACCACTACCGGTTCAACTCTTCCTTTTTCCCGCAGCTGCTTAATCGCCTCCATGCCGTCCATGCGCTGCATCTTCAAATCCATCAAAATAAGGTCCACTTCATGGTCTGCGAGAGTGGGCAGCACCTGGTCACCATCGTCAGCCTCTATAATATCGTATCCCGCAGCCATGAGATTGACCTTGAGCATGGTACGGTGAGCTGTATCATCATCAACTATCAATATTTTTTTCATGTTTTATCTCGCTGGTTGCCTGACATAGTTAACTACCCAGTAATCGTTTATTGCTGCTTGGGTAACGTCAGGATGATTGTGGTTCCCTTGCCGATACTGGACCTGACTTCAAAGGAGCCATTGTGTTGCTCCACAATCTGGTGACTGACTGCAAGACCAAGGCCGGTACCCACCTTTCTGGTTGTGAAAAACGGATCAAACATCTGCTCCCTTTCCTCCTTGGTCATGCCGATACCATTATCAGTGATTGTAATATATATATTGTGTTCACCATCCTCGCATGACATAGAAACACTATCTCCTTTCCTGCAGGCATTGAGTGAATTTTTCAGCAGGTTCAGAAGCACCTGCAACAAAAAATCGCTGTCAGCTTCAATACTGGTTGCACAGCTATTAGACAGGTGCAGGGTAATATTGCCTTCCTTGAAATCATGCTCCAGCAATTTGTTTGTTTTCTCCAGTAGTTCACCGATGTTTACCTGCTTAAACTCAGGATCCCGAGGGCGTGAAAACTGTAAGAGGGAAGAAATAATTTCATTTAGACGGTCAACTTCACCAACCATCAGGTTGCTGTACTCCTTTGATGCCTCATCTTCCGCCCTGGTACTGAAATACTGAGCAAAGCCGCGCAGAGTTCCCAGGGGATTTCTGATCTCATGTGCTATACCGGCAGCCATCCGGCCAAGGGCAGCAAGACGCTGGGAGCGGGCCAACTGTTCTTCCATGGACCTGATTTCCCGCAAATCACGCAGAAGGAGGACTGCGCCAAGGTCATGGCCCTGATCATCGAGCAAAGGAGAACCACTGATCTCCACCGGTATCTCAGCCCCATTGTCATGAACAAAGGTATAGGCAAAGGAGGAGACACTACCGTCTTTTTTCAACACATCAGCAGGCCAGCCACGGAACAGTTCATCCTGTCGATTCCCCTTAAGGGAGTCCATATCTTTTTCCATGAAATCAAGAGCCCTGGGATTACAGGCAACAATCTGTCCCCTCGAGTCCAGAGTGATCATACCATCAGGCATGGACTCGATGATGTTTCTGGTATACAGTTTCATGTTGGCCAGCGTTGTCCGGGTGACACGCATCCCTTGATATAAAAAGAGAAAATAAAAACCGGCAGTTCCCAGAAGTAAAAGAAGTCCCCCCATAAATAACGAGTGGTTGATGTCCTGTTGTCTGACCTGGACCAACTCTTCGGTGTTCAGGCCGAGATGAATAACCGCCTGCCCTTTCTCCAGCATCGCTGTTTCCGGGGATTTACTTGGCCGGCGACGCATTCCCATCATCCCCATCCCGGGAGGCTGAACAGCCGGCAGGATCTGAAAAATTGCAGCCACCTCGAAAATGGGCTCATGACCTTTCTCGTTGACAATGGTGGTTGCAGGTTCCCGGCTTTCAAGCACCTTGCGGGTGAGGGCGATATCGGCGGTCATATCGTGTTTCCCTGTACTGGCCACCACTGTTCCATCTTCAGTGATAATGGCAATATAGGCTATGCGCTCAGCCTTGGCAGTCTCCTGAACCAGCGTTTCGATGGGCAGGCTGCCGCCCATCATCTCATGCATCATGGTGGTGCGGGCGCCGGCCTCAAAGCTGCGGATCAGGGTCAGCCCTTCATCAAGGAGAAAACTTTCCATGATTTTTTGTTCCCTGCTCAGATTACGCATTGTATTAGTCACAAGCAGACCAGTCAGCAGGAGGGTGGTCAACAGGATGGCAAGGAGAGGCTTGGAAACCTGAAATGCGGTCTTGTCAGGAAGTGCAAACATGAAATCAATGGTGGTGAGCTAAATTTACTGAGAAAAAAACATCGTTTTTAGCTCAGTATAGTATCTGCAGAAGAAAAAGAAAGGTACAGTTAAAGAACTTCTGAGGAGACGAACAATCAGCCCGCCTCCTCGATTTTTTTTCGAGATTACTTGCCGGTAGTGGTCGCATCACCGACCTGACCCTGGTAAGCAGGATGCGTTCCCCAGGTATTCGTTTGAGCTCCTGGAGTAGCATTGCCACGCATTCCCGGTCCCATCAAACCCTGATTGCTGTTCATGATACCCCGACCCATCATATTCGTATTCATGGCACAGCCGCCACCAGTATATCCTGCCTGCTGCATGTGACCATTGCCGCGCTTATAGTTGTTGCCCCAGCCATTCTGATGAGCAGCAGCAGCGGTTGCAAAAAGGGCCAGACCTGCGAAAGTGATAAGAGCGATTCGTTTCATTGTTTTTCTCCTGGGTGTTTGTTTATGTTGCCTTGTGGTTCTGACTTGCCTCTTATTAAGCAGACATCGTGCCCGTTTCATGAGAACAACCATATTTTTTACAATGTAATAGATTCCAGTGGGATAACCAGGCAACGGACAAATAACCCGGAGCAAAAAATTTTCTCTTCTGTCTAAAAACAAGACACCTATGCTTTGAAAAAAGGTTCAGGTGTCTCATTTTTAGGCAAGGCCCAGCCAAGGATCTGTCATGATAACAGTTCGATATGATATATATTTATTGATTTAACGCAGATGATCTTAGTACTGGCACGATTTATGGAATCTATCCAATAAGAGACTAAAAAAAATCGTTACCGTAGAATACATCAAAGGAGATGCATAATGGCTTCTACTGAAATTCAGCAATCCTTAGGCAAACAGAAGTTGCTGGCCATTGTTTGTATGGTCATCGGCATCAGTGCACTGCACCTGGTGGTTCCTCATGTTTTTGAAAAAGGGCACATTGTTGCCAGGGAACTCTACTTTCTGCCGATCATTCTCAGTGGGTTCTGGTTTGGTCTTCGCGGGGCAGTTATCACCGCCCTGTCCATCACAGCGTTTTATCTTACCTATGCAACTTTTCACTGGCGAGGGTTTACCCCTGGTGATCTGGATC
Organism: Desulfobulbaceae bacterium; assembly: GCA_030613515.1. Taxonomy (GTDB): domain Bacteria; phylum Desulfobacterota; class Desulfobulbia; order Desulfobulbales; family Desulfobulbaceae; genus Desulfobulbus_C. The sequence goes on along the minus strand of JAUWLT010000002.1, from coordinate 21,747 downwards.
GGTTGCTGGAGATCGGCCTGTTTAACATCGTGGCAGTCACTACGGGTTTCTTGCAGGACAGGCAAAAGGCCCGTGCAAGGGAAAGGTTGGAATCGATAAAGGCGCTGGCCGGAACCGTGGCCCATGAGATGAACAGTCCTCTATTTGTGGCCATGGGTAACCTGGAACTCCTCCAGGACGATTTTGACCGGAATTCCGAACCGTACCGGGAGATGGATGGTATCAAGAACAACCTGAATGAGTTGAAAATACTGATACAGAAAATTTCACAGCTTGAAGATGTGGTAATCAAGGACTACTATGGTACTTCAAAAATTGTTGACCTTGACTCCGTCGATGTACATTCCGGAACTGCACCACATTTTTCAAAACAGACACAAGGAGATTGATCGTGAACATCGCCCTGGTCGCCTGTAGCGACAATCCTGAAATCCTCTGGAACTGTTTCAGGCTGGGAAACCTCATGCTGGAACAAATGGACGAGGTGACTATTTTTTTGGATGGTCCGTGCGTCAACTATGCTGCCCTGTCATCAGAGAAATACCCCGTTCTGGATCAGGCTAAACTCTTTACCCTGTCCGAAGGAGTGCTGCAGGCCTGAGGTAAACTTCTTGACCTCCATGGAGTGGAGGATGGATATCACAGCCGTGCTAAACAGATTGATCTCTATCAACTGATTAAAACGAGTGACAAGGTAATCAGTTTTTAACAGCGGGATGGTGCTGAACCCTATGATGGGAAGAGCAACACCAAAAAAGATTATCTGGTCAATCATAATCCTGGCCGGCACAGTATTCCTGACCTGGAGAATGGTTCGGCCCATGAATATCTTCGTGGTCAGCGATGATTTTGCCGTGCCCATGCTCATCACCATTCCCCCGGAGGGGATAGAATCCCTGAAAGCCGCATCCTGCGGTGAATGTCACCAACAGATCTACCGGGAATGGTCAACCAGTATGCATGCCAAAGCCTGGACAGATCCATATTATCAGGTAGACCTGGTCTTTGACGGTAACCAGCAGATCTGCCTCAACTGCCATATTCCCTTGCAGAATCAGCAGGAAAACCTTGTTCTCGGATTCAAGGACAAGGAACGTTTCAAGCCGATTCTTGAGAAAAACCCGGATTTTGACCAGGAGCTTCAGCAGGAAGGCGTAACCTGCGTGGTCTGCCATCTCCGGGACGGTGTAATTATCGGCCCGTATGCAGACGTCGAGGCCCCTCATCCCACCCGTTTTGATCCGCTGATGACCGCCGGGATTGGGGTTTGCCGCCAGTGTCACGTGGTTTCCGGTAAACGCTGGGACACCTTTTTTCGTATACCGCCCTGCGGAACAGTCAGTGAGATCAGAAAAGGACAAGCTGCAACTATTGACTGCAACGGTTGTCATATGCCAAAAATCAACAGGCCGGCAGCAGATGACGGGGAAAACAGGCAGTCCAGTCGTCATCTCTGGCAAGGCGGACACGATAGAAAAACAGTACAAAAAGCGCTCCAGGCCGATCTTGAAATTATCAAAAAAGGAAAAAGCAGGAAGGCAAATCTTAGCTTAACCAACATCGGAGCAGATCATTTCCTGCCCACCGGTACTCCGGACCGCCACCTGACCATCCTCTTTTCCCTGAGCGAGCCTTCGGGTAAGGTTTTCAAAGAGAAAACTTACACGCTTAAACGGACCATCATGTGGCGGCCCTTTATTGTCGATCTGTGGGACACAAGACTGAAAAAGAATATGCCTGAAACATTTTCCTTCAGCTGGAAACATGATAACTTACTCGGTGGCAGTACACTTACCGTAACCGTGCGCTATCATCTCCTGGATGAAGCACGTCGTCAAAGAATCGGATACCGGAACACTGCACCCATCTCTTATCCGGTGTTCCAGCAAACCCTCCCACTATCAGAATAATGCACTACCATCTTGAACAATGGTGTCTTGTTTGTAGACACTCTTCATGTCTCAGAAAGCTTAAACTGCCTGATTTTGAGACACTATCCTACCTTATTTTTTAGAACCACTTTGTCAAACTTTTTTTTCAGCTACTATTTCACTTAGTTATCAATAGCATAACAAAATGAAATAATTCCGGCTCACTCTATGCATGACATATAGTAGAGAAAGCGTCTGGATTAAGTCAGAGGCATCCACTTACTCTTTCCTGCTGCACAGGAGGTGATCCCATGACAACTCCAACACCACATCAACGCGGTCATCACCAGGCAACAGTGAGCTATGTTGACCCGGTCTGCGGTATGAGCACTGACGATAAGAATGGATTTACGCCCCATGTTCATGAGGGCGAAACCTACTATTTTTGCAGTGACCATTGCCTGACTGCGTTTAGCAAAAATCCTGCCGCGTTCATCAAAACCGACACAACCCCGAAACCTGTGGTGGAGGAGCACCAGCAAACCGGCACGCTCTACACCTGCCCCATGCACCCGGAGGTGGAGCAGGATGGGCCGGGTAGTTGTCCCAAGTGCGGTATGGCTTTGGAACCACTTGTTCCAGTTGGTTCGGTCAAGACTGAATATACCTGTCCCATGCACCCGGAAATAGTTCAGGATGAGCCGGGAAACTGTCCAAAATGCGGCATGGCCCTGGAAGCTCGGACCATTATACTTGAGGAAGATGAGCAGAATCCTGAATACGACTACATGCGCAAGCGGTTTATTTTCGGTGCAATCCTGACCGTGCCGCTGGTGATCATTGCCATGCGCGACATGTTGCCGGGAGGACAGCTGCTGGAACAACTGGCATCCGACAGGACCCTGGGCCGGCTTGAACTGATTCTGGCAACCCCTGTCGTACTCTGGGCCGGCTGGCCATTTTATGTTCGAGGCGTCCAATCTGTAATCAATAAAAGCCTGAACATGTTCACACTCATCAGCCTGGGGGTTTCTGTGGCGTATATCTACAGCCTTATTGCGGTGCTGCTTCCTGGTCTTTTTCCGGCAAGCATGCGCGGACCTGAAGGTGCTGTGAGTGTGTATTTTGAGGCGGCGGCCGTCATTGTCACCCTGATTCTTCTTGGGCAAGTCATGGAACTGCGGGCTCGAAGTCAGACAGGTGCGGCTATTAAGGCATTACTGGGTCTGGCACCCAAAACGGCCAGAAAAATTAATAGTGACGGTTCAGAAGAAGATATTCCCCTGGAACATGTCCAGACAGGAGATGTGTTGCGGATCAGGCCGGGCGAGAAGGTGCCCGTAGACGGTGAAGTCCTTGACGGCTCAAGCTCGGTGGATGAGTCGATGATTTCCGGGGAACCTATTCCTGTACAAAAAAATGCAGGAGATAAGGTGATCGGGGCCACAGTCAACACAACCGGTTCACTTTCCATGCGTGCTGAAAAGGTCGGCAGTGATACTTTGCTGGCCCAAATCGTTCAAATGGTGGTCGATGCCCAGCGCAGCCGCGCTCCTATTCAAAAACTGGCAGATCTTGTGGCCGGCTATTTTGTCCCGGTGGTTATAGCTATCGCTTTGCTGGCCTTTGCTATCTGGTATTTCTTCGGCCCCGATCCAAGGCTTGCCTATGCCCTTATTGCAGCAGTGTCTGTTTTGATTATCGCCTGCCCATGCGCTCTTGGGCTGGCTACCCCCATGTCCATCATGGTTGCCACCGGCAAGGGGGCGACAATGGGTGTGCTGTTTAAAAATGCTGAGACCATTGAGACCATGCGCAAGGTTGATACCCTGGTGGTGGATAAGACGGGCACCCTGACTTTGGGGAAACCTAAACTTACCGGCCTGGTTGCAGCGCAGGGTACGAATAAAGACACTCTGCTTAAGCTTGCTGCAAGTCTTGAAAAAACAAGCGAACATCCTCTGGCTGCTGCAATTGTGTCCGGGGCGGAAGACAAGGAGATCAGCACCGTCACCGTGGATGAATTTGATTCCGTTACCGGCAAGGGAGTAAGGGGAATTGTTGATGGTGTGGTTACTCTTCTCGGCAACAGTAAGCTGATGGAAGATGGAGGTATCAACACCGATGAGCTGGCAGAAAAGGCTGAAGCAATGCGAAAAGAGGGACAGACCGTTATGTTTGTCGCTGCCCGGGACAAATTGGCCGGTATTGTTGCTGTCTCTGACCCAATCAAGGAATCTACCCCGGCTGCTATCAAAGAACTGCATGATGAAGGATTACGGGTCGTGATGCTCACCGGTGACAACCAGGCGACTGCCGAAGCAGTGGCAGCAAAACTTGATATTGACGAGGTGGTGGCCGAGGTGCTTCCCGAGGAGAAAGCTGCTGCAGTCAAACGCTTTCAGGACGAAGGAAAAGTCGTTGCCATGGCTGGTGACGGCATAAATGATGCCCCTGCCCTGGCTCAAGCCCAGGTTGGTATTGCCATGGGCACCGGTACTGATGTGGCCATGGAAAGCGCCGGAGTCACTCTGGTGAAAGGTGATCTCACCGGCATAGTCCGGGCCAGGAAACTGTCACGGGCCACCATGGCCAATATCAAGCAGAATCTCTTTTTTGCTTTTGTTTATAACTCCCTTGGAGTACCGGTGGCTGCCGGTATTCTGTATCCGGCCTTCGGTATTCTGCTCAGCCCGATAATTGCTGCAGCGGCCATGAGTTTAAGTTCCGTTTCGGTTGTGAGCAATGCGTTGAGGCTCAAGACCGTACACATCCAGTAAAGGGCATTTATTTGTGGAGGGGGAGGTCACATGAACAAAAATGAAGTAGAGGCACTGATTACGGAGCGGGGCAGGAAATCCTCAGCTCGTATGCGTATTGTTGATGATACCTCTGACTTTATGGCCCTTAACCCCGGCGATGTAATGGTTCTGAACGACAATCCTTACCTGATTACCCGAAACGAGAAAGAGTCAGGATTTGGTCAGGATGATGATCCCAAATTTTGGGTGAAACGAACCATCAGTCTGCTGACCGGGGAGATCAAGATTGTCAAGCTTGTTTTCTTCGAGGAGTTTGTTCAGGAAGTTGGTGGGTATAAGATTCATTTTTACAGAAGTCCTATCAAAGAAGCACGAGTACTTGAAGCTGTCCGAGGACATTCTCTCTTTATGCACGGATTTGATGTAAATGATAACGTTGGCAATAATGTCCGAATTATTGATTTTATTCGGGGACCTTCTCTCAACAAACTGGTGGGCAACTGTAACATGTCCCATGAGCACTACTTTCACAGCCGGCTTCTGGAAATTTTAACAGGTGTTTGCGATTGCCTGCAATCTCTATCCTATCTCCATGAAAATGGTCTCGTTCATGGTGACGTTCGATGGGACCACATCCTGTATGACCGAGATCAAAAAAGATATCGTTGGATCGATTTTGACTATAACTACGATTTCCCTGAAAACCCATTTGGCATGGATCTTATTGGCTTGGGAGAAATCATAACCTGTATTGTTGGAATGGGAGGGTGTTTTTATTCTGATGTCAAGGCAAATCCAATGTTCAAAGGTGTAGTGGATCAGTTACAACCGGAAGATTTTTCTATCCTGGAACAAAACCGCCTTATGAATTTAAGAAAAATATACCCATACATTCCTGAGCGCCTAAACAACGTTCTCCTTCATTTTTCAGGATACGCCACCGTATTTTACGAGTCTGTGGATGAAGTTCTCAATGACCTCCGTGACGCTTTGGGGGATCTTGAAGGTGTTTCTAACACTAACTAAAGGAGCATGAAGATGAACAGAAAACAAATTAGCATAGCAATAATAATGATGTTTGGCGTCGCTGTTTTTCATTTTTTTATTCCTCGCGACTTTTTGAGTCTGCACATACTCTTTCGCCTGCTTTACTTAGTACCCATTGCTTATATTGCTCTCTACTCGGGGCGAAAAGGAGGAGTTTTAGCTGCGATAACCATGACAATTATTTTTCTACCACATTTTTTCATGGACAGAACGACGCAGGATTTTACAGCAGGAAATATAGCGGCTGTGATCTTATTCCATATAACAGGCTTTTTTGTCGGCTCTTTCCGTGATTCATCGGAACGCGTTGTCATCAATCAACAACAGCAGCATGTCGTTGTTCCCTCTACGGGAGAGGGATGTAACATTTTATTTTACATAGACAACTCCCCATTAAGTATTGCTTCAGCTGAATGGTTTGGTGCATATTTTGGTGGCAGAGATATAGCGGTTACCCTTTTATGGGTTTACAATGAGGATGAGAGCGAGAAGTTTGCCTCCCAAGAACCGGCAGATGAGTATGTATCGCAACAGGGGAATGAGACAGCAGCATTCCTGGATGAACTACGTGATATGCTGATAGATTCAGGCATTCCCCGGGAAAGTGTTTTGATTAAAAATGTTGCTGTAACGGGCAAAGTTCCAGTATCGGATAAAATTCTCGAGGAGTTGAAAGATGGCAACTATGATTTGCTCCTTCTTTCCAAACACCAGCAGACCAAGGCCCAGGAATTTCTGTTCGGAGATGTACCTATTCGATTGCTTCGAGAAGCTTCCATACCTGTCTTGTCTGTGAAAGGTACCCCGGAGGAATCGAGTAGCCCGTCTTAGACAGTATGATCGTCAAGCGCCTGTTTCTTTTCACAAATAATCTGGGGGGACGACAATGGTAAATCTAACCGGACATTCTGCAATTTCTTTCAATCTTTCAGATAGTGAAAGTAAAGTTCATAGGCTTTCCGATTATACAGGGAATTGGCTGCTCATGGTTTTTCTCCGTCACCTTGGCTGACTGCCTTGCCGTGCGCATCTTTCGCAGTTGCGGGAGAATGAAGAAAAATTCAACACATATAATGTAAAGATTGTCGTCATCACCTTTGCGTCTCAAGAAATTGCTCATGAATACTGTAAAGAAACCGGCATCAGCCGGCCATTTTTGATCGACGAGTCAAAAGAGGTATACCAAGGGTATGGTATGTTTTCCGCCTCCTTTTGGGACATCTGGGGGCCGAAGACATGGTGGGCCTATTTTAAGGAAATCTTGCAAGGACATAAACCAAAAAAGGCAACGGGTGATATCTATCAACGGGGTGGCGATGTATTAATCGATCCGGATGGCATTGTGCGTTTTCACTATGTTGGTGATGGTCCGGCGGATCGCCCCTCTCTTGATACAATTTTCCAGATACTTGAAAATTAGCCGTGGTCAAAAATTATGTAAGCAGGAGAGAACACCAGTCGATTATGCTTCGACGCTAATTTGAAAATATTGGTTACATGATGCAAATAAACAAGAAAACATCTTTCCAGATTGTAGTTATTTTTGTTTTGGTTTTTTTTGTAACCATGCTCCATTTTCTAACCAGGCAGGAAGAAACAATTTTACATGTAATATATCGTGAGCTTTACTTCCTGCCCATCATCTTAGCAGGTTTTTGGTTCGGTCTGCACGGTGGATTGGCTACAGCCCTTGTGATTACAGTTTTGTATGTGCCAATAGTCATCGGAAAGCCAAGGGGTCTTACTGGTCACGATCTAGGAAATTTATTGGAAATCCTGCTGTTCAATATTATTGGGATTCTGGTCGGTTGGTTGCAGGATCGGGAGATTATTCACCAGCAGATGAGAAGAAAAGAGGAAGGGCTGGCTGCTATGGGAAAGGCTGTTGCCTGCGTTGCCCACGATATGAAAACGCCATTAATAGCAATTGGAGGCTTTGCCCAGCAGATCCGGCGAAAACTACCGGAAGAGGACAGGACCGGTAAGAAACTGGATATCGTATTGCAGCAAACGGAACGACTTGAACTAATGGTAAAAGATATGTTGGGCTTTGCCAAACCCCTTGATCTGAATTGTCAGGATGATGATTTCAATAAGCTCTTGCAGGAAACAATACTTATTGCCGAAGAAAAAGCCAGGAAACATCATGTACAACTTTCCTTGCAATTGCAAGATGATCTGCCGGTCTGTTCCTACGATTCCCATCGTTTACAACAGGCCTTGCTTAATTTAATCAATAATGCCGTGGAGGCATCTCCTGCTGGAGGAGAGGTAATTATTCGCAGTAAAATGGACACAAATAATTTATTTATAGAAGTAGAAGATTATGGTGAAGGAATCTCTACCGATAAAATGGATGAAATTCTACAACCATTTGTCTCCAGCAAAAAAGAAGGTACTGGTCTCGGTCTGCCGATTGTAAAAAAAATAGCGGAAGCACATGGTGGAATCCTACAATATGAGCAGCGGGATGAAAAAGGTATGGTATTCAGGATTATTCTTCCAGCAGTGACCATGAGCAAATGAGGGACGCGTTAAGTTGCCCTTTATTCCTTGAAACATATTGACAAAAACCCGTACATTATCACCAAACAAGAACAGGAATGAGGACAGTATGAAAATCAGGTCAATCTTTTTTTTAATGTCAGTTGGCTAAATTTCTATTGTTTTGGTCATGCTCGTATTCTTTGCCGCTATCAGCTTATTTCTCGGTTTTTTTGAGTGGTATGTCAACACTGATGAAGAGTGGTTGTACAGTCTGGAATGGGTCGTCACCAAACAGATCTCCCAGGTGCCAAGCATGATTCCGATTATGATGCAGGTGTGGTGTTGCGGCTGCGTTTTTGATCGGCAGGTGAGATGATATGCAATACGTACTGCACACTGGACAAACCCGTTGTTATAATAGCACGGGCCAGGAAAATTATTGTCCCGGCAGTGGTCATGATGGTGACTTGCAGACAGGTACTCCTGGCTGATTGACCGTTTTGAGCAGGAAAAAACGATTCTCGACCGTTTAACCAAGCTTGTCTGGACCCGGGATGCCAATATCAATACATTTCCATGTACCTGGCAGGAATCCTTTCAACAGATTGCAAAGTTAAACCGGAAACATTTCGGAGGCTACAGTGACTGGCGCTTGCCCAATCGCAACGAGTTGCGCAGTCTGATGAGCTACCAAGCCAGGAAGCCCGCGCTGCCGGACGACCATCCCTTTGTCAATGTCTTTCTCGGTTGGTATTGGTCATCGACTACATCACCAAACCTGTCGATATTGAAGAACTCAAACTGATTATAGACAAGGCGCTGGATCTTCGTCAACTGCGTGAGGAAAACGAACAACTCAGGAACCGTTTACAGGAGCGTTTTTCTTTTGACAAGATAATCGGCAACAGCCCAGTAATGCAGGAGATGTTTAACACCCTGGCCCTGGTGGCTCCCAGCGATGCCACTGTTCTTGTCACCGGTGAGTCGGGCACCGGTAAAGAACTGATCGCTAATGCCCTGCATGAAAACAGCAAGAGACATGACTTTCCCTTCATCAAGATCAACTGCGCCGCACTCCATGAAAATCTGCTGGAAAGCGAACTGTTCGGTCATGAACAGGGGGCCTTTACCGGTGCCACCTCACAGCGCAAAGGTCGTTTCGAGCCGGCTCATCAAGGGACCCTTTTTCTGGACGAAATAGGTGACCTGAGCCTAACCACTCAGGCCAAGATTCTCCGGGTCTTGCAGGAGGGAGAACTGGAAAGACTCGGCGGCAATCAGACTATCTCGGTTGACGTACGGTTGGTGGCTGCCACGCACAAGGACCTGCAGGCTATGATTCAAGAAAGCACCTTTCGCCAAGACCTCTTTTTTCGTCTCTCCGTAGTGCCGGTCCACCTGCCGCCATTGAGGGAACGGAGCACCGACATTCCGGATTTAAGCCGTCATTTTTTTCAAAAACATGCCATCAAGAACCGCAAGGACATCAAGAGGTTTCACCCAGAGGTTTTGAATATTTTCATGCGCTATAATTGGCCCGGTAATATACGCGAGTTGGAAAACACTATTGAACGGGTGGTCATCCTCTGTTGGTGAACAGATTACTCCGCATGAAATACCCGTCCATCTACTGCCGGAAGGAGTAGCGGCACCGGTTACCCCGGCAATGGATTCAGGTCCCACTCTGCGCGACATGGAACGAAAGTTTATCCGTACAACCCTGGCACAGACTGGAGGCAACAAAAGTAAAACAGCCAAGCTTCTTGGCATTGCCCTTCAAACCTTACTTAATAAAATTAACGAATATAAGTTGTGAACAAAACGGGGTTACCTGTCCATAGCTGCCAGACCTATGAGCAGCAACAGTTCACACGGGCAAAACTCAACACCCACTTGTCAAGCCTGGTATCTCGTACTTTCCGGCTTCCATCCCTCATCTTTTTCAAGCGATGTGAATTCTCGTTTGAGTTCAGTGAGCAATGAAGGTAATATGTGTATGTATAGCTCCACGTCGGTCTCAATTTGATCTTTTTATAAATGGGAAACTTCAGCTTTTTTTAAAAAAATGGAGAGAAGGAAAATGAAAAAAACAATTTTGACTTTACTGATCCTATCAATCATTTCACTGGCTACAAGTACGTTTGCCGTTGAGTTTTCCGCAGATGTGATATCACAATTACCCACAGGAAAAGATACGGGAAAATTATACTATAAAAATGAAGACATATCCCGTAACGAAATAATGGACATGATTTCCATTATGAAACGACCATTAATGTATCAAATTTTTCCTGTTACGAAAAAATATTACGTATCCAATATATCCGATCTGGAAAAAAAGAACGCCATGGCTGGTGCAGGTGATTTTAAATCATGGATTAAGAAAAACAAAATGAAGAAAGTCGGTAAAGAGACCATTGCAGGTTATAAATGTATAATATATGAAGGAAATATCAAGTCACAAAACGCACAGTTCTCGCCTCATATGAAGTTATGGCTTTCAAAAAAACTGAATTACCCGATTAAATCAGAAGTAACACTTCCTGCTCCTATGGGAAAAATAACCACATCTCTTGACAATATAGTAATTGATAAACAGCCCAAATCATTATTTTCAATTCCTGTCGGATACGTTGAAGCTGAAACCATGCAGGAAGCCATGGGTATACCCGATATGGGATCATTGATGAAAGGTTTTGGCACAGAGGATAATAATTCTCCTGCAGGCAATCAAATGCCATCCCCGGAAAACATGGAAAAAATGATGGAGCAAATGCAGGAAATGATGAAAAATATGCAACAGAACCAATAGACTATAAATCTGACGTATTTTATGGAACTATCTTAACTTGCAATTGTGCTTAAATAGTTCAGATTGCCGGGGGATCCTTTCAATAATAATATTTCTTATGATTGAATGTGAAAATTATTCAATTTTCTTGCTGTATATATACATGTATCTATACGATAACTATGTATAATTACAACTGGATAGCTCATGTCTTTAATGTGACAAAGTAGAATTAACCGTCACGAATTAAGGTGGATGTCAGACTTACGATATTTTCATTATCAGTTGATGGCACGCCATAGTTTTACGGTGAAAGAATACTTGATGTACTGTTGAAAAAAGAAATGACAAAAAGCGAAATACCAACACCAATTTGTGCAACTTGCGGCGAGTCCGGGAGTAAAAGTTATTCAAAGGGTGAAACGTCCCATCTCTGCCAAAATTGTGGAACAGAAATGAGGTACATGCCTGCCGGAGAGCTGCTGAAGTCCGGCGGCAGTACCATAAAAGAAAATAATGGCTGGATGATGAGCTTTTCTGTACGTAGCTCGGAACTCTATTCCGGCCGGGCAATGGTTGTATTAGGTATTTTGATTCTGATTTTAACCATTTCTTTTTTATGGTTGGGAAAAATCGGGAGCGACGCTGCTCTTTGGAGCTCTGGCTCAGGAATTCTTCTGACCATCATTGGCAAAAGAAAATTGATTATACAGAAGAAAAAAACACAGATGACTCTCGACCGGTATCCTTACTGGAAAAAATAATTTCTGTCCCGGGTTGGTGATGCTGGACGTTAAGATTACCACATCCAGGAGCTGATATAGTATGAAACACAGTAGTCGTATCCATCTCTGAGCACTTCGAGACGAGTACTGCCCTCTGACATGACCTGAACCACGCTGAGATATTATTTACTTGACTTCTCCTGTTACGATTTGGTAATTTATTAATGTGAGTACCTCCTTTCTTCTTCTCACCTTAGTCCCGGTTGGGTCAGATCCCTTCCGGGACATTTTTTTTGATAAAGTCGTTTAGGTACAAGGGGATTAAATTGCCGACCATATCTTTTTAATGCCCTATCCGAGCCAGAGAGCTGATGTTCTCTTTGAGCGGCTGTCCTGCATTCATGATCGATTTCTCCTCGATGTGATTAAGGAATGGAGTCACCCATTAAAAGGCCCCATGTCACTTTACGGCAATAAGACGAAAAGTTGCCGACTCAAAACAGCAAGGAGCCTTTATCGGACTCTCTCGGTATGAGGCCTTTTAGATGATTATCAGGTCTTGAAACATCACATTTTAATTTCGTCATTCTTAAGTCAACATATTTCCAAAAACACTTGAGACTCCGGTTCAGGGTACACCAATAAGATTGAAAAATTTAATCTTATCCATTTTGGTACCGAGTGTATTAGTACCTTGCTTCTGTCCAGATGCAATAGTACCTTACCTAACCACCAAAACAGTTAGAGCACTGTCCTGTTTATCAAACTAATTCACAATGTGTAGACTGAACGGGTGAGGGTGAACACTGGAAACTTCGGATACGGGTTTAAACAATTGCTGATAACTCAGGATAAGTACGATTTTTTCTTGTTTCTTCTTTTTTTCTTTTTCTTTTTTCCCGTTGTGGCCCTGACAGAGGAAGCATCCCTCCTCATTGACCAGGAGGCCTTTGTCACTATCTATTCCGGCCGGGAAAAAATGCATTTTTCCATCTCCTGGTCCGGCGGTATCAAGATCGGTGATTTGTACATGACCGTTGCTCCAGAAGATTCGGGAGACGGCTTTGTTATTACTGCCCGGGTTACTGATTATGGTCTGTTTAAATTTTTTTATCCGGTCGATGACACCTTTATCACTTACGTACGCGGTCCCCTGAAACTGCCATACCGCTACGAGGTGCACCAGAAAGAGGGCAGGAAGATGGATGTCCGACGGCTTACCCTGTATGACCAGCAGAAGTTTTCAGTACTGTACCGGAAAAATAACAATCCCCAAGTTGTCTACTCCATGGATGGAGCAGCATATAATGAATTTTCTTCCTTTTTTATTACCCGTGCCCTGCAGCTTGACCCTGGGCGTCAGGAGATTGTTCCTACCTTTGTGGATAAAAAGCGGCATAAGGTGGCGGTTAAGGTTTTTGGTGTTGAACCCCGGAAAACCATTTTTGGTGTCATTAACACCATCAAGGTGATGCCGAAGATGAGCTTTAAGGGTTTATATGACAAGGATGGCGACACCGTTTTCTGGTTGTCCGAAGATGCCTGCCGGATACCGGTTGAAATTGAATCCAAAATCCTGATCGGTTCCCTGGTTGCGGAACTGGTGGAGTACTCCAATGCAGCCTGTCATTTAAAGAAAAAAGAATAACCTCTTCCCCTGGAAGATAATGATGAACTTATGGAGCAGCCTTTATCTAGCACAATCTGGGACAGAATGATTTTTGCAAAAAACACCAAAAAAATTCAGTCCCTCAGCCTGGTGGGAAAATTTAATCTGTCTCCCGGTAACACTGTACAAATAGGCACCTCTTTGATATTATAGTATTAGTTCTTATGTTTGATCTTGTTTTTTGGGGCATGGCCATGAGTAGTTGCGGGTAGTAATTTGTGCTACAAATCGATCAGATAGACATTTTCAGGAGGTTTTATGAATCGTTTTTCACTTCTCATACCACTGCTGGTAGTTTATTTTTTAAGCGGTTGCAGCACCGTCAGTGTTAATTATGACTACGACAATAAGGCTGATTTTTCGGCAATCCACACCTATAACTGGGGGCAGGCCAATGGCGCTGATGATGAACTTGCCAAAAATCAGTTACTGAAAAACCGTATCGTAGACTCCATTGACAGGTATCTGCAGTCCAGGGGCTATCGCATGGTTGATTCTGCGCAGGCTGATGTCCTTGTCGTTACCCAGGCAGTAGTAAAAGAAAAAATGCGGGTAACCAACTGGGGTGGGCCCGGCGGCTATTACCGAGATCCCTGGTATGATCCCTGGTGGGGGGGCAGTGCTTATGGAGGCAGGGTTGATGTCGGTTATTACCAGGAGGGAACGCTGGTGATCGACATTGTTGATAATGCGAAGAAGGAATTGATCTGGCGTGGACTCGGTACCGGCATTGTTTCCCGCCAATCCGATCAGGAGAAACAGCGAGCGGCGATTGATGAATATGTGCAAGAGATTTTGAATCATTTTCCGCCTGGTAATGAAAAGAAATCAAAATAAGTGGTTGCCTGGTAATCAATGAGAGACGGGTATGAATCAAAGAGCTGAAGTTGTAACTGCTGCGGTAAAGGAAAAAAAGGAAAAAAAGACTGCCGGCAACAAGGGGCAGGGGACGAGTTTTGATCTCTCCTCTCCCCAATGGTACCTGAATCGTGAGCTGACCTGGCTGGAATTCAATCGCCGGGTTCTGCATGAGGGGCAGGATAACCGTACGCCGCTGCTGGAACGTATCATGTTTCTGGCCATTGTCGGCTCCAATCTTGATGAATTTTTCATGAAACGTATTGGCGGCCTGAAACAGCAGGTTGGGGCCGGAGTACGCAAGTTGACCGTGGACGGACGCACTCCCGGAGAGCAGATCGAGCAGTGCTGTGAGGTGGTCCGTGATCTCCTGACACAGCAGGAAGAACTTGAAGAGGCTCTGCTCAGGCTGCTGTCCCGACAGAAAATCAGGATTGTTCGCTATCGGGGGTTGAATAAAGAGGATAAAAAGGAAGTAGATCGTTATTTTCATGAAAATATTTATCCCCTGCTGACACCCCAGGGAATGGATCCGGCCCATCCCTTTCCCTTTATATCCAACCTTTCCCTTAACCTACTTGTCGTGACCCGGTATAAGCATGATGAGCATACCTTTTTAAATCGGATCAAGGTGCCGACCGGGGTTGGGATTCCGAGATTTATCAGGGTTGGTGACCAACATCTCTATCTTCGTTTTGAAGACCTGATTGCCAATAACCTGGCTTCTGTTTTTCCCGGGTTGTTGATTGAATCCTGTGAGCTGTTCAGGGTCACCCGCAATGCGATTACGGAAAATGCCGGAGACAAGGCCAACGATCTCCTGTCCGACATTGAATCAGCACTGCGAGACCGTAAATTTGCCGAGATTGTCCGGCTGGAGGTCGAATCCTGTATGATTGCGAGTCATCGGGGGATGTTGGCTGCAGAACTTGGTATTGATGAAGACAAGGATGTTTTTACGGTTGAGGGAATAATTGGAAAAAGTGATCTGTTTGAAATTGCAGCAATTGATAAACCGGAACTTCATTTTCCGCTCCACCAGCCCCTTGACCATGCAAGGCTCTCGGGTGATTCGCCAAACATTTTTCATGTCATCCGGGAAGAGGGGGCTCTTCTCCTGCAGCATCCCTACGAGTCTTTTAACAGTTCCGTAGAGCGGTTCCTGCGCGAGGCCAGTGAGGACCCCAAGGTATTGGCCATCAAGATGACCCTGTACCGCACCTCCTCAGATTCTCGTGTTATCCAGTATCTGTTGGATGCTGCTCATAATGGCAAACAGGTGGCCGTGGTGGTGGAACTCCAGGCACGTTTTGATGAGTCCGCCAATATCCACTGGGCCGGATACCTTGAGCAGGCCGGAGTGCATGTAACCTATGGCGTTGTCGGTCTCAAGACTCATTCCAAGGTGATTTTTGTAATTCGCAGGGATTATGACGGGCTACGTCGTTATGCCCATATCGGAACCGGTAATTACCATGCCGGTACCGCCCGTCTTTACTCAGACCTGGGATTGCTGACCTGTGACCCGATTATCGGAGAAGATCTGACCGAGTTGTTTAATTACCTGACTACCGGCTATGCTCCGGATCGAAATTACCAGAAGCTGCTTCCGTCTCCCAGGGTATTGAAAAAGGCTCTGCTTGAAAAAATCGATCGTGAAATACGAAACCAGACCGCAAAGATACCGGGACATATCCAGTTAAAGACCAACGCCCTTGAAGATAAGGATATTACCGCTGCCCTGTACAGGGCCTCAATGGCAGGAGTCAAGGTGGATCTTATTGTGCGTGATACCTGTCGTCTCAGGCCGGGCATCCGGGGGTTGTCTGATAATGTACGGGTTGTTTCCATCGTCGGCAGGTTTCTGGAGCACAGCCGTATTTATTATTTTTATAATGGTGGCCGGGAAGAATACTTTATCGGTTCTGCCGATATTATGAAACGAAATTTGGAAGAACGGGTGGAGGTTATCACCCCGGTTGAGCCGGAAGATTTGAGGACAAAATTGCGGGAAATACTTGATGTCCAGCTCTCTAACCAGCGCAGTGGTTGGGACATGCAAGCCGATGGAACCTATATCCAGCGTAAGGCTTCAGGGCGTGCTGAACAGGCCGGATCACAGGAAATCCTTATCCAGCAGGCCGGCAAGCGATTGGCCGATGCCCAGCGAATGTCTAAAAAGAAAAATAAGAAGAAGATAGTAAAACGAAAAAGGAAATAGCTTTCTTAGGGCCTGTAAGGAAATAAGGGTTACAAGATCGGAGTCTCGTGCCTCGCTTACCTGCGCAGGATTTTTGTTCATTTCCAAGGCGCAAAAATGGGCGCATAGTAACAGCGTAGCGGTGTTTGCTATGTAACTATTTTCGCAACGCGGGAAATGGGCAGGTAAGTGAGCTTGCGAGACTCCGAAAAGACAAGTAAGGTGTGTGACACTTATTTTTGCACAGGCCCCTACCACTCCACCCGCAGGGTATTGTCCAGGGCGTTGGCCCTGGCAATGCGAACTTTGACGGTATCTCCCGGTTCCACCGGAAAGGCGGGATTGGGGGGCAGATCAATATCAAACAGACAGTCCAGCAGAATCAGGTTGATACGTTTCGGGCCATGGCTGACTACCAGTGCACTGACCATATTCCCTACCTGTCCTTCCAGATAGCGCAGGATCCAGTAACGGTGACGCTGCTGGCGCACCGTGTTGGCCCGACCAAGCTTTTGCTGGATAGTGCCGGCAAAGTTTTTACACTCATCTGCTGAAAATAGAATCCCCTTGCCATGGATCATGTTGGAGATCTGCATCTGGATGACCATGTCCAGGAAACGACGGATGGGTGAGGTAACAGTGGTGTAACTGTTCAGGCCGAGACCGGAATGGGGCTTGGGATGAACGGTCAGTTCACCCCGGGATAGAAACCGACGCTGACAGGCAATATCCTGCAGGCTGTTCCGGACTCCGGAAATCAATCGCTTCCGCGGCGGCGGCTGGGAGCGGAACAGGCCTGGTGCCTCCTGGGCGGTGAGATAATCCGCTGCCACTCCGTTTGCCAGTATCATCAGTTCCGATACCAGGTTCCTGGACGCGCTGTCAGACTGAGAGAGGTGGATAGTGACCACACCCTGATTATTCACGTAAATGTTGATATCAGGAAAGGAAAGGAGCAGTGCGCCCCGCTCAGCACGTTGTAATCTCAGCTGTTGCCGGACTGTATTGAGCAGACTCAGTTCCTTGTCCTGGTCCATGATTCGGTCCACCTCAGTATAACTGAGTTGCCGTTTCACCTGGATAACACTGGGCACGATTCTGCTGCTGAGGATTTCCCCGTCAGCGGAGAGTTTTAACAGAAAACTGATAGCCGGTCGCACCCGATCCTTGATCAGGCTGAAGACACCCTGGGAAAGTTCCCTGGGCAGCATGGGAATCTGTCCTTCAGGGAAGTAGAGCGATGTGGACCGTTCCATGGCCTCGCTGAACAGGGGATCTTTGGGTGTAATAAAAGAGCTGACATCCGAGATGTGAATGCCCACCAGTGTTTCGCCGTTATCAAGACGCTCCACATGCAGGGCATCGTCATAGTCACGGGTTGATGCGCCATCAATGGTGAAAATGTCCAGATGGCGAAAGTCCTTGCGCCTTGGATCAGCAAGCAACTCGTCAGCAGTGGGCTCTGCAATTGATGTTGCATGGGCCATCAGGTCCGGATTAAAGTTCACCGGCTGTTCCGCCTTGAGCAGGGGAATGTTTTCATCCCGTTGCCAGACACCGGCCTGGATCAGGAGCTTGCAACCGTCATTAGGGCGGTTTAAATCCGCTTTTTTTAGCAGTTGGCGCACCATGTCGCTTTCGGGTGCATCACTGCCAAACAGAACAAAATCTGCTATCCAGGAAAGAATCCGGTCACGATCCGGCCACTGTTCTACAGAAACACTGCCGCCGTCCATGATGGTCTGTAGATTCCCGGCCCCGGTTGTCAGGATTTCCTCTTTTTCTTTTTCCTTCTGCCGCTGGTGACGCAGTTGTTCTACCTGCTCAGGAGTATGGACGTTGACCATCTCGTTTCTATATTTAAAGAAAAAACGATCCGTAAACACACCGCGCAGGAAGGCAGCTGACTGGTCATCGGTCAGGTCGCCGCCAAAATACAGTTCAGCAAGAAAATCAGGAGGAAAAGATGTCTGCTCCTCAACACTTGCCAGTTCCCATATTTCCAGTAACGGAATATTTTGCGTCAGGGCTGCGCGTTTGCCTGCCGCATCCTTAAGCATGGTAATACAGTCGTCACGGCTGATATCAACCGGGTATTTAGTCCTGGAGATTGTGACCACACGTGAGGCGGGCAGGTTCATTTCGCGACCATTCTGGTTGAGCAGTCGCAACCGGTTGCCGACACTCTGCAGAGCAAGGCCGCAGATAAATCGCCCGCCATCCAGGTATTCAATTATGCTTCCGGGAGTTGTCATTTGTTACTGGTATCAGGAATTAGAAAATGTTGGACGAGTATACCCGCAAAGAAACAAAGGCACAAAGGTTTTAACTCTCCATCCGGCAGACAGGGGAAAATGTTGCATCAGCGGGATCTCATGGTAAGCTGAGGTGGAAAAAGGGTCATGAGCTACGCATAATACGCCAAAATATTTTTGTGTATTTTGTGGCCCCTTTCTGCAACTGTTAGCTTATTTAAAGGAAAACAAATGAAGCCTGCCCAATATCATTCCGGTGTAGTCGCAGTCGTTGGACCGCCCAATGCCGGCAAATCCACCCTGCTCAACAGGTATTTACAGCAAAAGATCGCCATTGTCACACCACTGCCCCAGACCACCCGCAACCGGATTCTTGGCATTGTCACCGGGCCGGATTACCAGATGATCATGCTGGATACCCCGGGTCTGCACAAGGCCAGGGAACTGCTGAATAAAGAGATGGTTCGCATTGCCATGGAGACCCTGACCGAGGCGGATATTGTGCTTTTTTTAGCTGATGCCTCGGCCATGGCAGGAAAAAAACTGGAAAAACGACGCTCAGAGTACAGCGGTTATCTCAAGAAAATCCAATGTCCGGCCATCCTGGCTTTGAACAAGGTGGACCTGCTGGATAAAGAGCAGTTACTGCCCATTATTGACTGGTACAGTTCTCTGCACCCCTTTACAGCAGTAGTGCCGGTGTCGGCCCTGAAAGGAGAAGGCACCGAGATCTTGTTAAAAGAACTGGTCAGCCGCCTGCCCAGAGGGCCGCAGTATTATCCCGATGACATCCCGACAGACTCCACGGAAAGGTTTATTGTGGCAGAGCTTATTCGGGAAAAGATTTTCCTGCGCACACACCAGGAGATTCCCTATTCAACGGCAGTGCTCATTGATTCATTCAAGGAAAATGAACAGGGAGGCCCGGTGGTCATTCATGCCACTATCCTGGTAGAGCGTGGTTCACAGAAGGGGATCATTATCGGCAAGCAGGGTAAAATGCTCGGCGATATCCGCAGGGCAGCAACAAAGGACATTGAAAAATTACTGGGTTGCAAGACACAGCTCAAGCTCTGGGTCAAGGTAAAAAAGAAGTGGACGAGTAATGAGCAGATTTTACGTGAACTGGGGTTATAGGGAAAAGTCGTTCGTGAGTGTAATTTATAGTGGCTCATATTTGATCTGACAGCTCTTGAAATCAGTTTTGATTAAGTCTGACAGATTCATGTAGCATCCCGAACGAGCGTTTGCCTACCACCAGTTAACCTTACACTTACCTCATATAATCTCAAGTCTTACAAAACGGACAGAAACGCCACGCAGTGATAGTTGGCAGAGTGACTGGTTGCTACATAGATACAGTAGCAACCTTTTGTTTGGTCAGACAGGTAAAATGTTGAGACTGGCAGGTCGAAGCTCAACCGTGACACTTCAACTGATTTGTGTAAAAAAAATCGCGAATGCTCCACATGAAACCAGACCTGCACAGCCTGGACACCCTCCGTCCCTCCGGGATGTATCAGTCTGCACCTGCCTGTTCTCACGCGCAGCTCCTACTTGACCTGACTCATTGACCTAAAGGCAGGGAAAGCCGGAACCCCAGGTCGTCGTCGCGGTCACCCGGCGAGTTCATGCCTCGGTTTGCCGAGCGCGCGTCCCTGGCGCTGTGGCCCCAGCCGCCGCCGCGAATCACGTGGTATGAGCCGGTGACATCACCTGTTGGATCTGTCACTGGAGCGGAGGAATAATCACTGCCATCCCACCAGTCCAGGCACCATTCACTGACATTGCCATGCATATCGTACAGGCCCCAACGGTTGGGTTGCTTTTGGGCCATCGGCTTGGTTCCGTCTCCATAACCACTATTGAAGCGATTCCATACATACCAACCCATGGCAGCGAGGTTGGAATTAAAACCTGACCCGGTTTCCTTGTTGCTCCAGTCAAAATAAACTGGGTTGGCATAGGCGACGATGTTGCTGGCACGGGCAGCGTACTCCCACTGGGCCTCGGTAGGCAGACGATAGCCGCTACAGGTGTTGCTGATAGCCACTGAAGTACATTCCATACCAGCTCCGGGTACTTTACCATTACAAGCAAGCAGGGTATAGCAGGGATACAATCCCTCCACCACTGACAACCTGTTGGCAAAATAGGCCGCCTCATACCAGGTCACGGTTTCCACGGGGTATTCATCTTCCGTGTGACTCGTTGATGGTTTGGCGCCAAGACCGGTATCAACGATCAGGGTATTCCATTGCTCGTTGGTTACCTCCGTGATCTGCATATAGAATGACTTGGTTAGCGTTACCCTGTGCTGAGTTTCATTGTCATAACGGCCCGGTTCTGCTGGTTGCCATATACTGCTACCGTCGGGGCTACCCATGGTAAAGGTACCGGAGGGAATGAGGTTAAAGGTCATGCCGATACTGTTGGTGAAACTGTTTTCAACAGGGCTGGTACACTTTTTCCCGCCAAGGGGTATGACCACCACCTTGTCTGCTGCCGTAGCAAGTGAGGACATCATAAAAAATGTGCCAGCCATTCCAGTCAGTAACCAGCCAATAGGAAACATCTTTTTCATACCCCCCTCCTCACCTTATGGTTTGTATAAATATGGTCCACGCACACACCAATACCTGTTAGAGTTGATCTTGTTCTCGTGTTGAGTCAAACCAGAATCCAAGTTGTGTGGAAACGGAACATGGGCCTTTCCTCTCACGTGGTGCTTTTGAGTAGAAATAGGGTGCGTTTTGCTCCGCTACACGCACCCTATAAGTTGTTCAACATTTACCACTCGGAGTAGTAGTATCATTGCTCTGGTACGACTCCGCGCGAACCAGGCGAAGTTGTTCCAGCTACCGCCGCCCATCACACCGTTCGAGCCGGCGCACCACATTATCAGAATCTACCCGGACAAATAAAGGCAACCGGATATTTGTTGGCAGATTCTTTTTGCGCCATTTTTCATCATCAATAAAAATCATCTTGCCGCCGCTTACATTTCTCTTCATGGCAAGATATTTTTCTGATAACTTCTGTAATGGCATCACAATCAAAAATGGATCTTTTGCAGATTCAG
>JAUWLT010000249.1 GCA_030613515.1 Desulfobulbaceae bacterium | reverse complement strand
CTTCCCAGGTCAGGGCCGGTCCGCCGGGTGTTGCCAGGGAGAGCACGCATTCAAAATGGGCTGAACGGTCTTCTTTCCCTTCCATCTCCTTAAGCAGTTTCTCGCAGTTGTCCCAGTCGGTTGCATTCTCACCGGAATAGCGGGCTGAGTAGACTCCGGGGGCTCCGCCCAGTGCGTCCACCACAAGTCCTGAATCGTCTGCCAGTGCCGGTATGCCAAGGACTTTAGCGTAATGGAGCGCCTTTTTATAAGCATTGTCGTCAAAAGTTTCGCCGTCCTCAGCCACTCCAGGCAGAGGGCCGTAGTCCTTGAGACATTTAACTTCAATCGGAAAATCCTTGACCAGTTCCTGGAATTCCTTAACCTTGTTTGTATTGTTAGTCGCCAGTACTATGATGTTATGCATGATTTGTGATCCCTGTGATGTGTTATGATATGTGAGCAACTAAGTAAGTACCTCTGTCTGCCGGGAATACCTTATTCATTTTTTTGCTGTTGTCTCATCTTTTTCCGTAATTTTTTATCGTACCGCTCCTGCTCACTGTAAATACAGCCGCAGTACGGCTGCCGGTACAGGTCCATAGCAATGGAGCCGTCTATACCCTGCTGCCAGCCTTCACGAAAATCCTGATAGAAGAATTTGACGCCATATTGATCTGCTATTTTTTCACTTTTATCGATCAGCAACTGATGATTCTGGTATCTTGAGTACAGCAGGGTCGAGGTAAAGGCATCGGCACCCTGTTCGGCTGCAAACCTAGCTGTCGCCTCAAGGCGCATGTCATAGCAGATGGAGCATCGTTTTTTTTCGTTAAACACCACCTGGCGCATGTACTCGGTCAAACCATAGTTGCGGTCGATTTCAACCGTGAACTTTTTTTGCTCTGAAAATTCAACCAGGGCTCCGATCCGCCGCTTGAACTCGCGATAGGGGTGGATATTCGGGTTATAAAAATAGCCGCTCACCTCGTGCCCTTTTTTTTCTAGATACTCCAGCGGATACACAGCACAAGGTCCACAGCAGACGTGCAGTAATATTTTCATGGCTCCCTCAAACACCACTTTCGATCATGACTTATCCACATATGACGTATGCCTTAGAGCATTTGGAGCTATCAGCTATCAGGTATGAGCAAAAAGACAATAGCCCGTCTGTAAGCTGACTGCTGACACCTGATACCTTATACCTATTTCACCTTAAACTGCCTGGGATCAATCCCGTAATTATGGATTTTATAGTTAATGATCCGCAAACTTGTATCCAGATACTTAGCCGCCTTGGTCTGGTTGCCGTTGCTCTGCTTGAGCGCTTCAATGATCAATTCCCGCTCAAAATTTTCAACTGCTGTGGCCAGGGAGAGAGGATTGTCGGAGTCAACGGTTTCAGAGCTCTGCAGGGTGGGTGGCAGGTGAATAGACTTTATGGCGCTGCCGTCACAGATGAGCACGGCCCGTTCCATGCAGTTCTGTAGTTCGCGCACATTACCCGGCCAATGGTACTGGATAAGCAGGTCAATGGCCGAGGTTGAAATACGGTCGATTTTTTTGGCGTTTTCCCTGCTGTACGCATCAAGAAAAAATTCGGCAAGCAGCAGGATATCGGTGCGCCGCTCACGAAGCGGGGGCAGGTAGACGGGAAAGACGTTAAGTCGGTAGTAGAGATCTTCCCTGAAATGACCTTCTTTAACAGCTGTCTCCAGGTCACGGTTGGTTGCCGCCACCAGACGTATATTGCTTTTCAGGATTGTAGTCCCGCCCAGCCGTTGAAAGGTACGTTCCTGGATGACGTTGAGCAGCTTAACCTGGACAGCAGGGCTTATTTCTCCGATTTCATCCAGGAACAACGTACCCCCTTCCGCCTGCTCAAAACGTCCTGATTTACGTTCGACGGCCCCTGTAAAGGCACCTTTTTCATGGCCGAACAGTTCACTCTCCAGCAGGGTTTCCGGCAGGGCCGAGCAGTTCACTACGATAAAGGGCCCCTTGGACCTGACCGAGTTGTGATGCAGTGCCTTTGCCACCAGGGTCTTACCGGTGCCTGATTCGCCCCGCAGCAGGACGGTGGCATTTGAATCCGCCACCCTGTGAACCATCTCAAAAACCTCCTGCATGCGCGAGGAGTTGCCGATGATATCCTTGATACGGCTCCTGGCCGCGAGTTCGCGTTTGAGCTGCTGGTTTTCCTGGTGCAGCGCCTCTTTTTCCCTGTTTACTGCCTGGACCCGCTGCACGGCCTGGGAGATCAGGCCGCTGACAACAGTGAGAAAACGCATGTCTTGTTCAGACTGGGAGCCGAATCCCTGTTCATAAACCCGGTCGACGGAAAGCGCGCCAATGGACTGGTTTCCTGCCTTGACAGGCACACAGAGAAAGGAACTTTTCTTTTTCTGTTCATCGCCCCGGGTTCTGGTCCGGTTCAGAAAAAGCGGTTCTTCCCCGATCTGTGGAACGATAATGGGTTCACCGGTTGCGACGACCCGTCCGGTGATTCCCTCGCCAAGTTTATACTTTCCCCTGCGCCGCGCCTCAGCAGTAATGGAGTGGGCTACCTCGATTTCAAGCTCTCTGCTCGTCGGATTGACAATGGTTACCGTCCCGTTTTCCATCCTTTTCATATCGGCCAGGATGGAGACTACTTTCTGCAGGCGGTCCTGGAGATGGGCGATTGATGCAAGATTTTTTGTTATCTCGTACAGGCAGCTGAGATCCTGTAGTCCAATATCCTGGTGTTCCGGTGATATGTTTGAATCCAGTTCCATAAACGATCAAGAGACAGGAGTTTATTGACAGCACCTGTTTGAAATGGTAATTACTCCAAACGCAAACGCTGGAGGAATGGCCGAGTGGTTGAAGGCGGCGGTCTTGAAAACCGTTGTACGAAAGTACCGTGGGTTCGAATCCTACTTCCTCCGCCACATAGTAACAAACGGAGAGGTGACCGAGCTGGCCGATGGTGCTCGCCTGCTAAGCGAGTGTGGGGGTCATACTCCACCGAGGGTTCGAATCCCTCCCTCTCCGCCATCTCCAGGTTCAAGAACGTCCATTGTAGCCCATTATACCCGCAACCAGCAACGGTTATCGGGGTTTTTCTTTCCCTTGTTGTCCATTGCCTACCATTGACATACGCTAAAATTTCAGTATTTATTACAGTACCAATCAATATTTTGCAGAGAGGTACTGTAAATGCCGCTCACCAATACCGCTGTAAGTAACGCAAAAGCCCGTGAAAAGCAATACCGGATAACCGATGGGCAGGGTATGTATTTGCTGATTAAACCTTCTGGTAAGAGATACTGGCGGCTGGATTATATCCTTCACGGCAAACGCAAGACCTTTGCTATTGGCAAGTACCCGGAAAAAAGCTTGGCTCAAGCACGAACTGACCGTGACAAGGCGAAGTCCCTGGTAGCCGACGGCATCGATCCTGTCCAGCATAGACAGGCTACAAAGGGTCAGCGCAAAGAGGCGGCAGCCAATAGCTTTGAGGCGGTATCATCAGGGTGGGTTGCATTACAGTGCCAAACCTGGACCGAGGGCCATGCCAGTACTGTAAACAGCAGGCTGAAGAGAGACATTTTGCCGTGGCTTGGACCCAGGCCAATAGAGGGAATCACCGCCCCGGAGATATTGAAAGTATTACGCCGTATTGAATCCCGTGGAGCTGGAGAGACTGCCCACCGCTGCAAAACAATTGTTTCCCA
>JAUWLT010000283.1 GCA_030613515.1 Desulfobulbaceae bacterium | reverse complement strand
ACCATGCTTTGTTTTGTAGTGACGGATGCCCAAATCGTTTTTCCAGCCCTCAAGGATGCCATCAAAACCGGTGTTGAACAGTCGTTCAACCGAATCACTGTTGATGGGGACACCTCCACCAATGACATGGTGTTGGTAATGTCAAACGGCGCTGCCGAAAATAAGTGTATTGATGAGGAGAATCCTAAGGCCCGGACAGCTTTTGCAGACGCACTCCATACGATTTTCAAAGACCTTGCCATAAAGATAGTGGAGGATGGTGAAGGGGCTACAAAGCTGGTCACTGTTCGGGTTGTAGGCGCCCGGGACGGGGAAGGGGCCCAAAATGCCGCCCGGACCATTGCTAACTCCGCGCTTGTGAAGACTGCCTTTTTCGGTGAAGATGCCAACTGGGGTCGTATTATCGCCGCTCTTGGTCGGTCGGAATGCTATTTTCGGCCGGACAGGGTTTCTATTGCCTTTGACGATGTTGTCATGGTTGAAAACGGCCTTGGTCTTGGTAAAGAGGTGGAAGCTGCAGCGTCGGAAATCCTGAAGCACAAGGAGTTTACCGTTACAGTCGACCTGCGTGACGGCATGGAAACAGCGGAAGTCCTTACCTGCGATTATACCTACGATTATGTCAAAATTAATGCGGATTACAGGAGCTGAGAGTGTACGATTTATAGTGGGTGTGAAACGGCTTGTTTTTTGAAGATATGTGATACAGTATAGCCTGCAAATTCCGTGACAGGTTACGTTCCGGTTTCATTTGTTAGAATTTTTAACTGGACACTGAGCATCGTTACCTTTCCTTTGATCCTTCTGCCTGCTCCTATATATAGAGTGATTGTATGAAACAGCTGCTTATCTGCCGACATGCCAAGTCGAGCTGGAAGAATCCGGAACTGGCTGATATCGCCCGCCCGCTGAACAGAAGAGGAAAAAGAAATGCACTGCTCATGGGTGAACGGCTTGCTGCGCGTGGAATGATTCCTGATTTTACCCTGAGCAGTCCGGCAAAGAGGGCTGGAAAAACTGCTGTTCGCCTGTGTAAGGGAATGAAGGTGTCCAGGAAACTGATTTCGATAAATGATGCCATTTATGACACGGACAGCCGGGGATTGCTCAACGTTATCAGCAAAACCGATGACCGCTATTACCGGCTCATGTTGATCGGTCACAACCCTGAACTTACCCTGCTGGTCAACCATCTGGCGCCGGTCAATATTTATAATGTTCCAACCTGTGGTATTGTGGCCTTCAGTCTTGCAGTTAACAGCTGGCAGGATGTGCAACAGGCACAGGCTGAGCTGCTTTTTTTTGACTATCCCAAAAAGCAGCACAGTGACTATTTATGAACAAAAAACGTAAATACTACGGTGTCCTGCTTGACAAGCTCTCACCGCCTGAGGGACTACTACTGCTTGTCCTGGCAATGCTTATCGGTGCATCCACCGGGCTTGCTGCTGTTTTTTTCATTCATCTTATTGTTCTGATTCAGAACCGGTCCTACAGTACGATCCAATTCCTGTTTCCCCATCTTGGTCTCTGGAGTTTTGTGATAGTGCCTGTGGCTGGAGCTCTGCTGGTAGGGCCGCTCATTGCCTGGTTTGCCCGTGAAGCCAAAGGACATGGGGTTCCTGAGGTCATGCAGGCGCTTGTTCTCAGGGGAGGCCGGATACGTCCCAGGGTCGCAATCGCCAAGATCGTTGCCTCGGCTCTGTGTATCGGTACCGGCGGTTCGGCAGGCCGTGAAGGTCCGATTGTTCAGGTCGGTTCCGCACTTGGTTCCGCCATGGGCCAGGTTTTGCATCTTTCCGATGAACGGATTAAAAATCTTGTCTCCTGCGGTGCTGCTGCCGGTATTGCCGCCACCTTTAACGCCCCCATAGCCGGTGTTGCTTTTGCCATAGAAGTGTTGATGAGCGGACTTCAGGTGCGGATGTTCGGCAATGTGGTTATTGCTGCAGTGTCTGCCGCTATAGTCAGCCAGGCATTTCTCGGTGACCGGCCTGCCTTTACCGTGCCGGCCTATACCATGCACTCACCACTTACTCTTTTATTTTACCTGCTGCTTGGGCTTGCAGCAGCCGTGGTCGGTGTCATGTTTATTCGTATGCTGGCCTGGTTTGAGGAAACTTTTGATCGCTGGAAGTTTCCTCTGGCCTTGAAACCTGCCGTGGGAGCACTTTTGCTTGGCCTGCTTGGCTTTTTTTATCTGCAGCTGCCCGGGATCGGATTTTCCGACCTGACCGAATTTCAGCTTGGCATGCCGCTGATTGAAAATATCCCTCACATGTATGGTTCAGGATTTACGTTTATCGAGCACGCCCTGCACGGATCTTACAACTTCTGGCTCCTAGCCCTTCTGATTATTCTAAAACCTCTTGCCACCTCTTTTACTTTGGGGTCGGGCAATTCCGGCGGTGTCTTTGCTCCGTCTCTTTTTACAGGTGCTATGCTTGGCGGCGCCATGGGGTCCCTGTTTACGGCCTGGAAGCCCGAGATTGCAGGTCCATCGGGTGCCTATGCCCTGGTAGGTATGGCAGCGGTTTTTGCAGCCTGTGCCCGTGCCCCTCTCACGGCTATGCTTATCGTCTTTGAAATGAGTAATGATTATTCCCTGATCCTGCCGTTGATGGTTGCGGCGGTAACCGCCTCTTATCTTGCTCAGGCTCTGTATCCGGAGTCCATCTATACAGTAAAACTTACTCGTCGCGGTATCCGGTTCTCCGAAGGACGGGATATGGATGTCATGCAGAGCGTGCACGTCAGTGAAGTGATGAATGAGGACCCGATAACCATCAATAAAAA
>JAUWLT010000027.1 GCA_030613515.1 Desulfobulbaceae bacterium | reverse complement strand
ACCGCCATTGGTCGTTCCGTTATTCCTCAGGTGGCTACAGTGCTGGGAGCAGGCCTTACTGCAGACTGTACAGGTCTTTCCATCAGGGAAGAGGATGGCATGCTGCTGCAGACCAGGCCGGCCTTTGGCGGCAATATCATGGCCACCATTGAATGTCCTCATTCACGGCCTCAGATGGCAACGGTGCGGCCCAATGTCATGGCCCCGGCCGAGATTGACCCTGACCACAGAGGAGAAGTAATTGAGGTCGAACTGACAGCTGATCTGCTTGCCTCCAGGGTGGAAGTCCTGGAAACCGTAATCAGTGAAGGGGAACAGGTTAATATTCAGGAGATTGAAGTCCTGATTGCCGGGGGGCGCGGTGTTGAGAGTGAGAAGGGTTTTGATCTTATTCGGGAACTTGCTGCTGAATTGAATGGTGCAGTTGCTGCCTCAAGGGCAGCTGTGGATGCCGGTTGGATAAGTTATCCCCACCAGGTTGGCCAGACCGGAAAAACGGTCTGTCCGAAGCTCTATATTGCCTGCGGTATTTCCGGGGCTATCCAGCATGCAGTGGGCATGCAGTCCGCTGAAACCGTGGTTGCCATTAATCGGGACGAAAATGCGTCGATTTTTGATATTGCCACTTATGGCCTGGTTGGCGACCTGTTTGAAATCGTCCCTCTGTTAACCAAGAAAATTCAGGAGCAGCGAGGTTCATGAGTCTGGATGGAAAAACAGCACTGGTTACCGGAGGCAGTCGTGGTATCGGCCGGGCCGTCTGCCTGGAGTTAGCTGCACAGGGGGCAACGGTTGGAATCAATTATGTAAGCAATTCAGCCGCAGCCGATGAAACACTGGCCGCGATTACGGCAGCCGGAGGAACTGGTTTTGTTGTCGGCTTTGATGTGGCAGACAGTGCTGCGGTACAGCAGGCGATTAAGGATATAACTGCTGATCATGGCGGTGTGGATATTCTGGTGAATAACGCCGGTATCACCCGGGATGGGCTTATGGTCCGCATGAAAGAATCAGACTGGGATGCAGTGCTGGATACCAATCTTAAGGGCGCTTTTACCTGCAGCAAGGCCGTGATGCGTGGTATGATGAAAAAACGGTGGGGTCGGATTATTAATATCACTTCAGTCATCGGATTTCTTGGCAATGGCGGCCAAGTGAATTATGCTGCTGCCAAGGCCGGACTGGTCGGTTTTTCCAAGTCCATGGCAAGGGAGCTGGCAGCACGCCAGATTACGGTTAACTGTGTGGCACCCGGATATATTGTAACGGATATGACCAGTGATCTGTCTGAGGATATCCAGGAGATGATCAAGGCCCGGATCCCCCTTGGGACACTGGGAACACCTGAAGATGTGGCTGCTGCCGTTGGTTATCTGGCCTCTGTTGAGAGCAGCTATATGACTGGTCAGACCCTGCACGTCAACGGCGGCATGTATATGGGTAACTAAATTTGGTTCCGGGTTCCGGATTTTGGGTTCCTGGTTTGATGTCAGCCGCCTTTGGCGGAAGATTAAAGTTCCGGAAATGAAAAATGGTTCCGGATGTGTTTTGATAAATATTTTTTCAGGAGAAAGACAATGGCAGTTGAAGACAAAATGGTCGATATTATTGTAGAACAGCTCAGCGTTGATAAAGACAAGGTTGTTTCCGGAGCATCTTTTGTTGATGATTTGGGTGCTGACTCCCTTGATTTGGTTGAACTGATCATGGCCATGGAAGAAGAGTTTGACGTAGAGATTCCGGAC
This sequence comes from Desulfobulbaceae bacterium, assembly GCA_030613515.1. GTDB lineage: Bacteria > Desulfobacterota > Desulfobulbia > Desulfobulbales > Desulfobulbaceae > Desulfobulbus_C. The sequence goes on along the minus strand of JAUWLT010000027.1, from coordinate 18,259 downwards.
GAAGAGGCAGAGAAAATCGCCACGGTCCAGGATGCCATTGACTTTGTTAATAACCTCCAGGCATAATTTCTTCACTTTTTTTATACAGGACCTGCACACGTGAAACGACGGGTTGTTGTAACAGGAGTTGGACTGGTTACCCCGCTTGGAACCGGGACGGAAAAAACCTGGGAGGGGCTGGTGAACGGGCGCAGTGGGATCGGTCCCATCACCCGCTTTGATGCCTCAGCCCATGCCTCGCAGATTGCAGCCGAGGTCAAGGACTTTGAGCCCAGTGACTGGTTTGAGAAGAAACAGGCCAAGAACCTGGATCATTTTGTCCAGTATGGGATCGCTGCTGCTGAGCTTGCAATACAGGACAGCGGACTTACGGTCACCGAAGAGCTGTCTGAGCGGGTAGGGGTGATTACCGGTTGCGGCATGGGCGGACTGCCAACCATTGAGGAATACCACGGGGTATTGATGGACAGGGGGCCGCGCAGGATAACGCCCTTTTTCATTCCCCGGGTAATCCCCAATATGCCGTCCGGCCATATCTCCATGCGTTTTGGTGCCAAGGGACCGAACCTTTCGCTTTCCACAGCCTGTGCTGCCGGTACCCATGCTGTAGGTGAAGCCTTTCGTCATATAGAGTATGGGGATTGTGACGTTGCCATCACCGGTGGCACCGAGTCGGTTATCTGTCCTCTGGCTGTAGGCGGTTTTTCTTCCATGAAGGCGCTTTCCACTCGTAATGATGATCCCGAGCATGCTTCGCGGCCCTTTGATCTGGAGCGGGACGGTTTTATTATTGCCGAAGGAGCGGGCATGATCGTGCTGGAAGAGCTTGAGGCAGCTCGAGCCCGTGGCGCAAAGATTTATGCTGAGATGATTGGTTACGGTCAGTCCAGTGATGCCTATCATATCGCAGCTCCCCCTGAGAACGGGGAGGGGGCAGCCCGCTGTATGACCATGGCGCTCAAGAGTGCGCAGTTGAATCCGGAAGACATTGACTATATCAATGCTCACGGCACCTCAACTCCGCTCAATGATCGCTGTGAAACCACCGCCATTAAGACGGTATTCGGGGATCATGCCGGCCGTCTTGCAATCAGTTCCACCAAGTCCATGACCGGACATATGTTGGGCGGGGCCGGAGGTATTGAATCTGCTTTTACTGCACTTACGCTGCATCACCAGTGTATTGCACCGACCATGAATCTTGAAAATCCTGATCCGGCCTGTGATCTTGATTATGTGCCCAATACGGCACGCGAGATGAATATCCGGGCCGCTATGTCCAATTCCTTTGGTTTTGGCGGTACCAACGGTGTCATTATTATGAAGCGTTTCGAATAGTAGGTAACCCTGGAGAAAAACGTGAAAATAGCAGTGGGCAGTGACCATGGTGGTTTTGAGTATAAGCAGCTTATCATCAAATTCCTGCAGGAGATCGGGCAGGATGTTGACGATGTGGGCTGTTATGATAACCAATCAGTTGATTATCCTGACTTTGCCGACAAGGTCTGTGCCAAGGTGCAGAATGGAGTATGTGAACGGGGTATTCTGATTTGTGGTACCGGCATCGGCATGTCCATTTCCGCTAACCGGCACCGCGATATTAGAGCTGCTCTCTGTCACGAATCCTATACAGCCAGAATGAGTCGGGAGCATAATAATGCCAACGTGCTCTGCCTTGGTGGACGGGTGCTTGGACAGGAAATAGCTCTGGATGTGGTCGGAACCTGGCTGGAAACAGAATTTGCCGGAGGACGGCACCAGCGCAGACTGGATAAGTTGAGTTAATCTGAATTCGTTGTCAGGCAACAGGTAGAAGAAAATCTGACAATCTTCTTCGGTACTCTGACCGGCAGACCTGTAGCGGGTGCTGCCGGTTTTTTTTCATATTTGTAACTCATAGCTTTTAGTTGTTGTAAATAACACAAGGTAAATGTCATGGCTGCATTAAAAGAGACAGACCCGGATGTGTACCGGTATATTCAGTATGAGCTTGACCGCCAGACCAATCAGTTGGAACTCATTGCCTCGGAAAATGTTGTATCCCGGGCAGTGCTGGAGGCGCAGGGATCTATATTTACCAACAAGTACGCTGAAGGGTACCCCAACAGACGCTACTATGGCGGCTGCGATTTTGCCGATAAGGTCGAATCCCTGGCCTGTAGACGTGCCAAAGAGATTTTTAATGCTGAATATGCCAATGTCCAACCGCATTCCGGAAGTCAGGCCAATATGGCAGTCTACTTTGCCACTCTCAAACCCGGCGACAAGGTACTGGGCATGGATCTTGCCCATGGTGGCCACCTGACCCATGGTGCGACGGTTTCTTTTTCCGGTAAGTTATATAATTTCGTCTCCTACGGGGTCAGACGTGATAGCGAAATCATTGATATGGAAGAGGTGGAGCGCATCGCCTTTGAAAACCGGCCTAAGATGATCATTGCCGGGGCCAGCTCCTATCCGAGAATCATAGATTTTGAAGGATTTCGTCGAATTGCCGACCAGATCGGTGCTCTGTTCATGGTGGATATGGCCCATATCGCCGGGCTTGTCGCTGCCGGAGTACATCCCTCACCCGTACCCTATGCCGATTTTGTCACCACCACAACCCATAAAACCATGCGTGGGCCCCGGGGCGGCTTGATTCTGGCCAAGGAAAAATATGCTAAGGCACTTGATTCAAGCATTTTTCCCGGTATTCAGGGTGGTCCACTGATCCATGTGATTGCTGCCAAGGCTGTAGCCTTTAAAGAGGCTATGACCCAGGAATACAGAGAGTATCAGCAGCAGGTGGTAACTAATGCCTCGGTGCTGGCAGACCGGTTGAGTGAACATGGATTCCGGATCGTGTCCGGGGGAACGGATAACCATCTGATGCTCATTGACCTTAAGAGCAGGGATATAACCGGTAAGGAGGCAGAGCGAATGCTTGAAGATGCCGGTCTTACCGTCAACAAAAATGCAATTCCCTTTGACACTCAGTCACGTTTTGTCGCCGGTGGCATCCGTCTGGGAACCCCTGCCGTTACCACCAGGGGGTTGATGGAACCGGAGATGATCAAGGTCGCTGACTGGGTGAATCTGGTGCTCACTTCCAAGCAACCTGCTGAGATAGGCCGGGTTCGAAGGCAGGTCCGAGAACTCTGCGGGGATCTGCCCCTGTATCCGGAAATTGAACGGGATGAATCCCTGGTTTAGGAGTCGCTATGAAGTGTCCGTACTGTAGTCATCTTGACAACCGGGTTATTGACTCACGACTGAACAAGGATAAGACCATAACCAGGCGACGGCGTGCCTGTGCCTCCTGTCAACAGCGGTTTACAACCTATGAGCGTATCGAAATGATGATGCCCATGCTGGTGAAAAAGGATGGCCGGCGTGAGCCCTGGGACAGGGGCAAGATGATTGTCGGCCTGGAAAAGGCTTGCGAAAAGCTGGCGGTGAGCATGGCGGATATCGATACATTTGTTGATGATATTGAACGTAGACTGCAGGATGTTGGTGGCAAGGAAATACCTACCACTCAGGTCGGGGAGTGGGTCATGGAGGCCCTACCCGGGCTTGATGAGGTGGCATACGTTCGTTTTGCATCAGTGTACCGTCAGTTTAGGGATGTGAATGAGTTTATGGACGAACTGAAACAATTTCTAGGCGAGCGCAACGGGGATTGAGTAGTTTTGGCGTTACTGTTCACGGGATTCATAACTATGTGTTATTACATGTCTCAGGATTGTAAGCCATCAGAGGTACCCCAGATTCGGAGTCTTACGCTTACCTGCGCAGTTGCTTCTGTTCGCTATAGCCCTTCCTATGCGGACAGAGGCAATCGGAGTCTCGCAAGCTCGCTTACCTGCGTGAAGACGGGGCACCCCTGGTGGCTTACGTTTTGGCTGCTATGAAGAGTGATGATGACATTAAATACATGCAGCTTGCCGTTGATCAGGCAAAAAGAGGGCAGGGCAGGACATCGCCCAATCCCTGTGTTGGTGCTGTTATTGTCAGGGATGGTGTTGTGGCCGGGCATGGATATCATCGTCGGGCCGGTACGCCCCATGCCGAGATCAATGCCATAACCGATGCCGGTGAGTCCTGTGCCGGGGCAACCATCTATGTGACTCTTGAGCCCTGTAACCATACCGGCAGAACTCCACCCTGTAGCCGTGCTGTTCTTGCAGCCGGACTGAAACGTGTGGTCATCGGCATGGCCGATCCCAATCCCGTTGCCGGCGGCGGCGCTGATTTTTTGCGAGCTCAGGGTCTTGACGTGATACTGGGCGTTCTTGAAGATGAGTGCACCCGTCTCAACTATCCCTTTCTCAAATATTCTTCCACCGGGCTGCCCTGGGTGGCGATGAAAGCAGGCATGAGCTTAGATGGCATGATCAGTCGCAGACGCGGCCATGGTGGTGCAATCACAGGGCCTGAATCAAAACAACGGGTTCATGAACTCAGGGACAGGATGGACGCCATCCTCATAGGCATCGGCACTGCCTTGATTGATGATCCTTCCCTGACCACCAGACTGCCCGATGGCGGGCGGGATCCGCTTCGTGTTATCCTGGACAACCGTCTCCAGCTTTCGCCTGAAGCCGCAATGCTGCAGCAGGAATCAAGGGCAGCCACCTGGATTATTTGTGGCCTCCTCGCATCCGGGGAACGGCAGGAACAGCTGGAACGGGCAGGAGCAGTTATCCACAGGATTGAAACCGATCCGGAAGGACGTCTTGAGCTGCCTCAGGTCCTGCAGCTGATGGGAAGATCGGATATCACCTCGGTTCTGGTTGAGGGCGGAGCAACCATTCATGGCTCATTTTTGCGAGCAAACCTTGTGGACCAGGTTTTTCTCTTTACAGCCCCGTACTTTGTCGGCGATAAGGGAACTCCGCTTGTTGACGGATACAGTGTCGCTGAACAGGGAACGCCGGTGACACTTACAGAGATATCAACAGAACAGCTCGGGCACGATCTGTTGGTGCAGGGATTGGTATCCCGGCAATCATAAGGGGCTGTTACAAAATAAGTGTTATGTTTAGGTGCTCTGATTTGGGTTAGATTCGGAGTCTACGCTTACCTGGACGAGACGATTGAACAGGTAAGCGCAGACTCCGAAACCGCAGGCGTAGCAGGGCTACGTTGAGGATTTTGCGATTGAGAATCGTTCAAATATGACCCGAAGCAGAGATGCATAAATGTAATATGGTTATTTCGTAACAGCCCCTAAGTCCTGGTTCATAAGTAACGATCGTATCCGCGGCCATTGTTTTTCCAGGATTCTTCTTGAACTAAACTCCAGGCTCAGGGTTACCCGTTCATCTTCAAAAGAAAGGGTGTGGCTGATCCGTACCCCTGCCGGCAGCTCAAGTCGTCGACTGAACTTCTTGAAATTATCTTCTTCTGCAACGGATCTTGGACAGCATTTGCGTTGCAGCCAGCTCAGCAGTGATGCTGCCTTCTGTGGTCCGTTGTGTTGTTTGTCTTTTTCTTTCTCTTGCCATCTGTTCAGCAGTTCGTCGGTACTGATCTGCGACCGTTTCGTTAGCTCGAGAACTAAGTCGATGAGTTTCTGCTGTTTGGAACCGCCTAATTGTAATTCATTGATCAGTTCAGCGAGTACTCGTTGATCCTCAAAAGGAAACTGAAGCAGTTTTTTTCCTGCCCGTAGCGAAAGAACGCCCTTGTGCAGCCCAAACTGCGCAGTGGAATTAAGGTTAAGCAGGGAAATGAGTTCACGAGGGATATGTGGTTTTGCCTTATATCCCATTATAGGAAGAAAACGTATGACTTCCTCTGTGGGCAGGCAGGCCATGGCCTTTTTGAAAAATATGGCCTGTTCAATGATTCCCAGATGGGAACCGATAAGCTGGTGCTGCAGCAATGTAGAGAGGATGACCCGGGGTTGATTGATATAGCTGCGGTTGATGACAATGGCCGTGATGAAGGAATCAACCTCTTCTGCAACAACCTGAATGCGCTTTCTCCCGGAGAGCACAATGTAGTTGTTCGTGTCCAGCTCTAACAGGAGGGGAGGGTGGAGAATTCCGAATGTGTCAATGCTTTCCGACAGCTGTGTATTCGGTCGTGCAGGAGGAAATGGATTAAGTGCATATCGGGTATCAGACAGATCAATATCTTCCACCAGTACCTGACGGTATTGAGCGGGCGTGTTCACGGTAAAGAGAGGGCTATAGAGATAAACAGGAGAGTGTCCTGGGAGTGTGGCAATAGTAAACCGGGGCCGTTAGTGCCCCGGTTATTGAACATCACAGCTTTCGGTACTTACCCGTTAATTTTAGCACGCAGGATGCCGGACGGTTTAAAGGTAACGACCCGTCTGGCATCGAGAGTAAGCTCGTCACCGGTCTGCGGATTGCGGCCGCGTCTTGCCTTTTTATCCTTCACATTGAACTTGCCGAATCCGCTGAGCAGGAGATCTTCTCCGCCAATAAGCGAGTCCTTGGACAGTGCCAGGAAGGTTTCCACTGAGTCAGTTGCCTGAGCCTTTGTCAGGCTAGGATGTTTTTTGTATACCCGCTGAATCAGGTCTGCTTTTGTCAGGGTCATGGGTTTAAGCCTCCATGGAGTTATTGGAAAAAGTTATGTCTTTCTTTACTGGTCCGATTATTATGTATAAATGATACGAAATTTGAACGGTTTGTCAATTATTATCAGGAGAGAAAGAAAAATGCTCCTGTGCCTGCATAATTTGCTGCAGCACCGAGCTCCTCTTCGATGCGCAGCAACTGGTTATATTTTGCAACCCGGTCGCTACGCGAGGGAGCCCCGGTTTTGATCTGTCCGGTATTCAGTGCAACGGCAAGATCAGCAATGGTAACGTCCTCAGTTTCTCCTGACCGGTGAGAAATAACCGACGTGTAACCTGCCCGCTGGGCCATGTCCACAGCATCAATGGTCTCGGTGACCGATCCGATCTGGTTGAGTTTTATCAGGATCGAATTTGCCACCTTGCGATCTATCCCCTTTGCAAGGATTTTGGTGTTGGTGACAAAAATATCATCACCAACCAGCTGGATCGTGTTGCCCAGCTCCTTGGTCAGCTTTTTCCAGCCCTTCCAGTCGGATTCATCTAAACCGTCTTCTATAGAGATAAGCGGGTATTTTTTCACCCAGTCCGCATAAAGGGCAATCATCTCTTCAGCTGTCTTTTTTGGCTTTTTTTCTGCGGACAGGATATATCTTTTTTCCTTGGCAGAGTAAAATTCACTGGCAGCTGCGTCAATTCCGATGAAGATGTCTTTGCCCGGTTTGTAACCCGCCAGGTTTATACCCTCCAGGATAGCTTCCATGGCCTCTTCGTTGGAACCGAGGTTGGGGGCAAAACCGCCTTCATCTCCGACCGCTGTCTGCAGGCCGCGTTTTTTGAGGACTGCCTTCAAGGCATGAAAGGTCTCGGTTCCCATCCGCAAAGCCTTGGCAAAGGAGGATGCACCGGCAGGTAGAATCATGAACTCCTGGATGTCCACGTTATTGTCGGCATGCGCACCACCGTTAAGGATGTTCATCATCGGCACCGGCAGCACCTTGGCATTGATTCCGCCCAGATAGTTGTACAGCGGTAAGTCCAGTTCCATGGCTGTAGCTTTGGCCACAGCCATGGACACGCCTAAAATTGCATTGGCACCAAGTTTTTTCTTGTTTGCTGTGCTGTCGAGAGCGATCATGGTCTGGTCAATGAGCACCTGCAGAGAGGATTCAAAGCCCAGCAACTTAGGTGCAATTTGCTCATTCACATTTTTGACCGCCAGGAGAACACCCTTACCGCCATATCGTTTTTTGCGTGTATCACGCAGTTCAAGGGCCTCACGTTTACCGGTCGACGCCCCGGACGGTACTGCGGCTCGTCCGACGGCCCCGGTTTCAAGGTATACTTCGACCTCGACAGTGGGGTTGCCCCGTGAATCAAGAATTTCTCTGGCTAAAATATCAATGATCTCACTCATAATGGTTTTTTCCTGTGGTTATTAAGAAGATCAGCCATCAACGACACCTGCCATTTTAAAGATAGGCAGATACATGGCTACAACAAGTCCGCCGATCATGCCGCCAAGGAAAACCATCATAAACGGCTCAATCATGGCTGTCAGATTATCTACCGCCTGGTCAACTTCTTCGTCATAAAAATCAGCTATTTTTTCAAGCATGGTATCCAGGGCACCAACCGATTCACCAACATTTATCATCTGGACAACCATATTTGGGAATACTCCGGATTCCTCAAGGGGTTCAGCAATAGGGCGACCTTCAGCAATGGAGTCGGAAACATGATAAACAGCTCGTTCAATAATTTTGTTGCCTGATGTTTTAGCTACCACCTGTAAGGCCTCAAGGATAGGGACGCCGCTCTGGAGCATGGTACTGAGTGTTCTGGTAAATTTTGATACAGCCACTTTACGGATAAGAGGCCCTACAACCGGTGCTCTTATGAGGAAGCCATCTATTTTTAATCGACCTTTTTCTGTATTATAAATTTTCTTTATAATGAAAGAGACAATAAATGCTCCGATAAAAATAAAGATGATGTTGCTTTTAAAAAACTCACTCATGCTAACAACAAATTGAGTTGGGGCCGGCAGAGCAGAGCCGAATTCTTTAAACATGTCGGCAAAAACAGGGATAACAAAAACCAGAATGACAACCAGGATAATCAGGGCAATGGCAAGGCAGATAGCGGGATAAGTCATGGCACCTTTTATTTTCTTCTGCAGGGCCATGGCTTTTTCTTTAAAAGCAGCAAGGCGGGATAAAATAGTATCAAGGATACCGCCAAGCTCCCCTGCTTCAATCATATTTGAAAACAAGTTGTCAAAAACTTTTGGGTGTTTACGCATGGCATCCGCCAAGGTCGTACCGGACTCGACATCGGTCTGAACTTCTGTAAGTACCCTTTTGAATGTCGAGTTATCCTGTTGCTTGGCCAGGATTTGCAGACATTGAACAAGGGGAAGGCCGGCATCGATCATGGTCGACATCTGACGGGTAAAAATGACGATGTCCTTTCCTGTGACTTTTGGCTGAAAGAACGCTATGTTTCCAAAAAGAACTTTTGGTTTTTCTTTGATCTTCGGATTTTCTATGCGTAAACGTTTCAGCTGTCCTAGAGCTGCAGCTTCATTGACAGCTTCAATATCGCCTTTGCGTTTTTCGCCATAACTGTTTTTTCCCTTCCATACATAGACGGGCATGGTTTAAACTCCAAATAAAATATTTTTGAAAACAGAGAATACCGGATAAGTAGTTGACAGCAGCTTCAATACTATTTATAAAATCAATTTCTCTGTTGTGGCGGAATTGACCGACACAATTTATTCTATTGTATGGAAGAAATTTTTCTGATTCAAGAAAAAAATATATTTTTTCAGGAGGTTGGCAAAATGCAGACCAACGAGGTAAAATCATATAGCGCGGGATCGTTTCAGCCGGTCGTCGATAAGTGTGACGGGTGTGATCGTATTGTTGAAGAAAACAGCACCAACTACTGTAAAACGTATGTGAATCCGGCAGCAAAATGGCGGCTGGGAATTTGCAATTTTGCCACCCATGCCAAGCCGGAAATCAAGGTCGTCAAGGTTCGTATCAACCCTCTTAAGGCTGCCAAGCGAGCATCATCTTCCCGTAGAGGTTAGGTTTATCCAAGCTTTTTTTTTGCCACCTGAAAAGAGAGCTTGGAAGTAGCCGGCTGTTATTTTCTGCCCACTCCGGTGTAGCGAAAGCCCAGTTTCTTCATGGTTGCCGGATCATACACATTGCGAAGGTCAATAAAAACCGGCTCTTTCATTATTTTCTTTATTTTTTCCAGATCAAGCGCCCTGTACTGGTTCCACTCCGTCATCAGGATTACGGCGTCGGCACCGTCGCAGGCCTGATAACCATTTTCTACATATTCTATACCGTCGGGCAGGTACTTCTTTGCCTCTTCCATGCCTTTAGGGTCATGAGCCTTGATGCGGGCTCCTTTTTCCAGCAGTGCCGGCAGGATTGTGGCCGCCGGTGCCTCTCGCATATCATCGGTTTCCGGTTTAAAGGTCAGGCCGAGGACTGCAACTGTTTTGCCGACCTCTGATCCTCCCAGCATATCCCTTATTTTTTTGACCATCCGTGCCTTCTGGGCGGCATTAACCTCCACTGCCGCTTCAACAATTCGCACGCTTTCTCCATGCTCCTGGACAATACGCATCAGGGCCAGGGTATCCTTGGGGAAGCAGGATCCTCCGTAACCGGGTCCTGGGTGGAGAAATTTGTTGCCGATTCTGCCGTCCATGCCGATTCCTTTGGCAAGAGCGGAAACATCGGCTCCAATCGCCTCGCAGACTGCTGCTATCTCGTTGATAAAGCTTATTTTTACGGCCAGAAAAGCATTGGCTGCATATTTGGTCAGTTCCGCAGTTTCAATAGAGGTGCTGACAATGGGAGTGTCACGCAGGAACAGAGGCTTGTAAACTTCCCTGAGTACCTGTTCCGATCTCTCAGATTCTACCCCGATGACTACCCGGTCCGGACGCATGAAATCAGAGATAGCAGCTCCTTCCCTGAGGAATTCAGGATTTGATGCTACATCGAAATCGGCTTTTGGATTTTCTTCACTGATAATCCTTGCCACCTGTCGGGCAGTACCCACCGGCACGGTACTCTTGTCGACAATGATAGTGTAGTCCTGCAAATAATGGGCGATTTCTTTTGCCGCAGCATATATATAGGTCAGGTCGGCATAGCCGTCACCCCGTCTTGATGATGGTGTTCCCACGGCAATAAATACAGCTTCTGCCTCAGGGATTGCGTCATCCAGGCTGGTGGTAAACTTCAGCCTGCCTTCACCGACGTTTTTGGCAACAAGTGTATCAAGTCCAGGCTCGTAGATAGGTATCTTGCCCTCTTTAAGCCGGGAGATTTTATCTTCAATCTTGTCTATACAGGTGACGTGATGACCAAATTCGGCAAAACAGGTGCCGGTTACCAGACCGACATAGCCTGTTCCTATCATCGTGATTTTCATTTATTCTCCTTAGGGTCTGTGCAAAAATATGTGTCACAACCTTGCTTGTCTTTTTCTCCATCTTCTGCGTTGCGAAGACGGTTACATAGCAGACACCGCTTCGCTGTTACTATGCGCCTGTTTTCGCGCCTTGAATATGAACAAAAATCCTGCGCAGGTAAGCGAGGCACGAGACTCCAATCTTGTAACACTTATTTCCTTACAGACCCTTACACTCCTTTCAGTTAGGTCGTGGACCGAATATAGCGGTACCGACCCGGACCAGGGTGGCACCTTCCTTAATAGCAACAGTAAAATCACCCGACATGCCCATGGATAACTCCACAGCGTCATTATCCTCAAAAAGTCCTTTGGAGGCAAGCTGAACGGCTAACTGTTTCAGTTCTCTGAACCAGGGGCGACTTGCCTCTGGTTCACGTCCATAGGGCGGCATGGTCATAAGGCCTCGAACCTTCAGGTTGGTCAAAGACTGGATGTCCTGGAGCAGTCCCTTAGTTTCTTCTGGTAACACCCCGTATTTCTGCTGTTCTCTGCCTACATTAACTTGGATAAACACCTCAAGGGTTTTTTCGAGTTCACCGGCATACCTGTCCAAAGCCCGAGCAATTTTCAGTCGGTCAACGGTTTCAATAACCTGAAAAAGTTCAGTTGCCATTCTAGCCTTATTGGTTTGCAGGTGACCGATGAAATGCCACTGAAGAGACGGTTCCAGCTGCTTGATTTTTTCCCTGGCATCCTGCAGATAATTTTCACCAAAGATTACCTGGCCGCAGTGGTATGCCTCTGCTACGACCTTAGCCGGTATACGTTTGGAGACAGCGACAAGTCTGATTTCTTGTGGATCTCGTCCACAATATTCAGCCGCTTCTTGAATACGGGTCCGTATTTCGTCAAGATTGTCACAGATCATTGTATACTCACTTCCTTAGGCAGGGAAAATACCTTTTCCGTATTAAGCATTGTCTGCCTGGCGACTTCATCAATAGAAATATTTCTTAACTCCGCCACCTTACCTGCAGTGTAGAGCAGGTATTCGGGCCTGTTGGTCTTTCCTCGCCAAGGGGCCGGTGCCAGGAAAGGACCGTCGGTTTCAAGGAGCATACGCTCCAGCGGCACTTCCCGAACAACCTGCTGCAGCTCGACAGCGTTTTTAAAGGTAACGATGCCGGGTATGGAAACATAAAAGCCCAGTTCAAGTACCTGGTGGGCAAATAAGACATCACCGGAAAAACAGTGCAGCACACCACCAGCCGGAAACGGTCCCCTTTCTCTGAGCAGATTCAAGGTGTCCTCATGCGCTTCCCGGTCATGGATAACCACCGGCAGGTGAAGCTCTTCGGCAAGATCGAGTTGCCTGGCAAATTCACGACGTTGAATACTTATTGGTGCGTACTGCTTGGCATAATCCAGGCCAATCTCGCCATAGCCGACCACCTTTGGCCCGGCAGCCAGCTTTTTTAGTTCCCGGTAAACATCATCACTTGCATCTTCGGCACTGTGTGGATGGATACCAACAGTTGCATAAACACCGGGATATTGATCTGCAAGTTCCACTGCTTTGCAGGAACTGCTCAAGTCAATACCAATGGTAATTATTCTGTTGACTCCACGTTTGTCAGCTGAGTTGACGATCTCGTCAAGGTCACCATGATAGGCTTCCATGTCAAGATGACAGTGTGAGTCAATTAGTCTGCTGTCAGATGCGAGTTTAGGTGGGGCAGATCTTTTTTTCATGTAACCAAGTTCCTTTTTGGCCCTGTAATACCAGAAAGAGGTGTAGAGAGCAAGAATCAAAGCATTTATGGGAGCTTAAGTGTAACTATTCGGCTTGATACCGAGAAATAGCTAACCCGCATATTTCACAGGGGTCGTCGCGAAAAGCCGGGAAGTGCCGTGGATACGAGGCATAACCCCAAAAGTACTCGCAGGCATACTGGCAGTATGTCGAGAATGCTTTTGGGGTTGTAACGAAGTAGACATGGTGCTTAGCGGCTTTGCAGCAGATTCCTGTGAAATATGCGGGCTAAAACCAGCAAACTGTAAATGTTTGGCAGTGCTTCACAGGGAGGTAAGCAGGCTGATCGGCTATACATCGGTATGTCGGCCAGCCTGATCGCCTTCCTGGGGAGTGCTGCTGAATATTTACGCTTGAGTGCAATGTTTGTTGACAACGAAAGAGTATTTATTTACAACAGTTACAAGCTGAGAATATAAGAGTAATGGGTGTAGATGGAACGACAAGTTTTTGATGCGATCAGGAACAGGCGTAGTATTCGGGAGTTTACCGGTCAACCGGTGGCACGTGATCTCCTGCAGCAGATAATTACCGCCGGTATCTGGGCGCCGTCAGGTCTCAACAACCAGCCTTGGCGTTTTGTTATCATCCGCGACCATGAAATAAACGCTAAATTAGCTTCCCTGACCCATTACGCACATATTGTTCAAGCAGCTCCTGCACTTATTGCCGTTTACCTGGATCAGAAGAAAATGTATGATCCTGTAAAAGATCACCAGGCTGCAGGTGCATGTATCCAGAACATGCTGCTTGCCGCCCATGAGCTTGGCCTTGGTGCGGTCTGGCTTGGCCAGATCCTCAAAAACAGGGACCGTGTAAATGATGTGTTGCAACTCAGTGACCAGTTTGATCTTATGGCCCTTCTGGCCCTAGGATACCCGAAACACAGGAACCAGCAGTCCCGGCGACAACCGCTGACGGATTTCATTCTTCACGAATTTGGAGGAGACACCCCATGAAGAGATGCACCCTGACCCTGAACTCTCTGATGTTTGTCCTGGTAACCGTCACTCTGTTGCTGGTGGGCTGTGCAAGCGGTCCCTTTGCCCAGCAGGATACAGTGCAGTCTGGGGATGCGGCTTTACCCCCCGTGTCCGGTTTTGCCGATGATATCCAGGACATCGTTCTGCCCACGGAAATGGAATGGAATCGAAAAAAATCCATGACTATTAAGACGGAGTCATTCCGTGGTGGTCTCTGGCATTATTCCGGCAAGGTAGAGACAATTTCTTTGAAAGATTTTATGACCAGTTCCATGAAGGACAACAAGTGGAAACTCGTTGGTGAAGCTGCATCTGAAAATATTATGCTTGCCTTTGTTAAACCAAACAAAACCTGTATGATGGTCATCACCGATGCCAGCTTTGGTAAAACCCAACTTACCCTGTATGTGACCATCGACAAGTCGGCTGCTGCCGGCCTGAATCCTTTTGGGGAAGCTGTGACACCTCAGTAAAGAGTCTTTCATGACCGGGCAAACAGGGGTTCCCTGTACCATGCAGGGACGGAATATTCTTTTCGGCGTAACCGGTTCCATTGCTGCTTTTAAGGCAGCCGGCTGGGTACATGCTCTTGCTAAAGAAGAGGCGCAGGTGAGTGTCGTGATGACTCGGTCCGCCACCCGTTTTATTTCTTCGCTTACCTTTGGAGCTCTGTCCGGAAAACAGGTCTACACAGACATGTTTGCTGAGGGTGAGGGCGAGGCCATGGCCCATATCACCCTGCCACGGTCTACAGATGTCCTCCTGGTTGCCCCGGCTACTGCGCAGACTATCGCCCGCCTGGCCCATGGAATGGCTGATGATCTGCTCTCAACAGCTGTGCTTGCCTGCACTGCGCCGGTGGTGATCTGTCCGGCCATGAATTCCAACATGCTGGCGCATCCCGCCACTCAGCGGAATTTAGATATCCTGAAAGAATTACATTACCTCGTGGTTGAGCCGGCTTCCGGTCTGCTGGCCTGTGGTGATGAGGGAGCCGGACGGTTGCCGGAATGGGATGGGGTTCGCGAAATTTTGCTCGGCTTGTTTGCAGACAATGACCTGGCAGGACAAAAGGTGTTGATCACTGCCGGACCGACAAGGGAACCGCTGGACCCGGTTCGTTACCTGAGTAACCGCTCAAGCGGTAAGATGGGCTATGCATTGGCCCGGACAGCTCGGCGGCGTGGAGCACATGTTATCTTGATCTCCGGTCCTGTACAGCTTGATCCTCCGCCGGAGGTTGATATCGTGCAGGTGTTAACGGCCCGGGAAATGGAGGAGGCTGTCAGAGAGCATGCCGGCATGGCTTCTGTTATTGTTAAGGCTGCTGCGGTGGCTGATTTTCGGCCGAAAAATGCCAGCGAACAGAAGATTAAGAAAGCAGGTGCCGATCTGTATCTTGAACTGACAGCCAATCCTGATATCCTGGCTGATCTGGGTAGAAAAAGAAAGGATAATCAGATCCTGGTGGGGTTTGCTGCTGAGAGTAACAACCACGAGGCTGAAGGGTTGCGAAAACTTAAAGACAAGAATGTCGACCTTATGGTGGTCAACGACATCCTGGGGGAAAAAACCGGTTTTGACGTGGATACCAACCAGGTAACGCTGATCAGCCATGATGGCGTAGAGCAGTTGGCATTGATTTCCAAGGAAGAAACAGCAAACCGTATCTGGGATTGTGTGATTTCTCTGCTTTAGCCTGCGGCTGTAGGCAGTTAGAAAAAAACTAATAGCCTACAGCCTAAACAGCTACAGCCTTTTTCTAATATTCGTCCCGGCCCAGCATTGCATATTCGTAGAGCGCCATGACTTCCTCAATATTTGGCTGGCGGGGATTGTTCTCCACCGGCCGGACTACAGTCAGGGCGATTTCCGCCATTTCCGGAATCTTGTCTGCCGGTATGTCCAGTTCCTTGAGCGTTGCCGGAATATTAAGATCACTGTTGAGCAAGTGGAGTTCTTCCACCAGTTCAGCTGCTGCATCGCGCAGGGAGAGTTCACTGGTATCCACTCCGAACAGTTCCGCCAGCAGTCCATGCTTTTTCAGGTTACCAATTAGGTTGTATTCCGTCACGTAAGGGAGCAGGACAGCATTTGCAAGTCCGTGACTGATGCCGAACATGCCGCCAAGTGGATAGGCCATGGCATGGACCAGGCCGACCCCGGCTATGGCAAGTGCCTTGCCGCCAAGCAGACTTGCCAGTAGCATGTTGGAGCGTGCCTCCATGTTGCGGCCGTCGGCATAGGCGCTACGGATATTATTTACGATTAGGTCAATGGCCTCCAGGGAATAGATCTCTGATACCTGGTGCGCCTGAATGGAAGTGTAAGCCTCCAGGGCATGAGTCATGGCGTCAATGCCGGTGGCTGCAGTGACATGGGGAGGCAGGCTCAGGGTCAGGGCCGGATCCAGCACCGCTGCTTCCGGATAAAGTGGATCTCCGTTCATGCCCGCCTTGGAACCGGTTTCTTCGTTGATGAATACAGCTGTAAAAGTGACCTCGGCTCCGGTGCCCGCTGAAGTGGGCACCATGATTTTAGGTACCCCCGGTTTTTGAATTTTACCAAGCCCTATATAGTCAACCGCTTTGCCGCCGTTGGTCAGCAGGATGGCAATGGCTTTGGCCACATCCATGGCAGAGCCGCCGCCGACCCCGATTACGCAGTCGCAGCTGTTTTCCCGTGCAATTTCAGTACCCTTGTCTGCCAGCCGCAGGCCCGGTTCCGGGTCAACATTGTCATAGAGGATAAAGTCAATTCCGGCCTCTGTCAGGACAGTGGTAACCAGGACATCCTGACCCGCTTTGACCAGGCCGGGGTCCATGACGACAAGGGGTTTGGAGCCGCCGAGGTCTCTAATAACCGTGGGTAGGGTGCTGATGATGCCCTGGCCAAAATGGATTTGGGTCGGCTGGGTAATGGTAAAGGTCGATACTGTCATGGGAGTCTCCAATGAAGTTATTGCAACATAGAATCTTTTCTTTGTGCCTTTGGCTCTTTATGATTAAATAAAGTTTTACTATATCGTACTGGTCAATTTTCGCAAAACAAACCGGACATGGGCATGGAACTGAGCAGATCTGAGCAGAAGCGCAGGATAAAGCAACTGGAAAAACTGGTGGTTGAACTGGTGAAATTGCCTGCTTCCCTGCTTGATGAACTGCCGGCTGTTGAAGATGTTCGTGAGCTGGCCAAAGAGGTCCAAGGTCTTAAAGGGGGCGCACGCAAAAGACAGATAAAGTACATCACCAAGCTTCTGCGTCAGGAATCGGTTGAGTCCCTGTACGACTTTCTGGCCAAACGTAAGGGGAATGTGCTCTTGCACAACAAACAGTTTCACGAGATTGAATACCTGCGTAATACTCTGGTTGAAGAAGCCATTGTAGAGAGGCGACGGGCTCGGGAAATACATCAGGATTTGGAAGAAGACTGGCAGTCCACAGTGGTACAGGATATTGTTTCAGAACTTCCGTCAATCGACAGACAGGCACTTACCCGGTTGGCCTTTCTCTTTGCCATGACCCGCAGTAAGAAACACAGTCGGGAAATTTTTCGTCTGTTACAGGCAGCCCGGGAGCAGGAGGAGTTGAACAGAAAAATGCGTTCCAGCCGGTAAGTCCATAAAGAGCTGAGACTTCGACTTTCCGGCTTGAGATAACCTGCTTGTCCATGTGCAAGTTCTGCTCCCCAGAGTATTCCATTGACATTTCATTGGCAAGTAAGTAACGACAATGAGTAGTCTCACCCAGGAGTTTGTTTTTTGATGTTGGTATTGGTGTTGTGTGCCTGCAGCCCGGCGCTTGCGAAAACACCAAGGGATATGTTGGTGATGGCCGGCTAGATCGATGATATCATCACCCTTGATCCAGCGGATATTTTGAATTTTCCGGTGCTGAGTATGCCGCCAATGCTTACGATCGACTCATCGGTTATGATGTCAAAGATGTCTCAAAAATCTACGGTATCCTGGCCGAAAGCTGGACCGTTTCTGAAGACGGTAAAACCTTTACCTTTACAATCAGGAAAGGCGTCACCTTTGCTTCCGGCAATCCCATGACTGCTGACGATGTTGCTTTTTCGCTGCAGCGGGTCATTGTTCTGAACAAATCTCCTGCCTTTATTCTGGGTCAATTTGGTTTTACTGCAGAAAACGTTAAAGACAAGATTCGTGCCGTTGATGCCGAGACCGTGGTTTTTGAGACCGGACAAGCCCTATGCGCCGACCTTTGTTCTCTACTGCCTGACCTCCACAGTGGGATCGGTTGTTGATAAAAAGGTAGTGCTTGAGCATGAAAAAGAAGGCGATCTCGGCTATGGCTGGCTCAAGACCAACTATGCCGGCTCAGGCCCCTTTACGTTAAACACCTGGAAAGCTGCTGAGCTACTCAGCCTGGATGCAAACACGAACTACTGGGATGGAGTCCCGAAGATGAAACGGGTCATTATCCGCCAGATTTCCCAAGCTGCCACCCAGCG
>JAUWLT010000145.1 GCA_030613515.1 Desulfobulbaceae bacterium | reverse complement strand
CAGATCCAGGTCCCGATGGATTGCCAGATGCTGGAAACCATCATCAAGAAGCAGGATGTCGGCCCCCATCTGCACGGCCCTGGCAGCCGGCAGTTTACGGATAACACCGGTTAAGACGAAGACACCGGGCAGGGATTCAGCTAACATCCTCGGCTCATCGCCGACATAAGCGGCATCCAGCAGGAGATCTTTCCCGTTGGATACTATATTGACCCGCTCTCGTGTTGCCCCACCATAACCACGACTGATAACTGCCGGCTGAAATCCCTGTTCCTGCAATAAACCGGCAAGATATTTCACCATGGGTGTCTTGCCTGTTCCACCCATGGTCAGGTTGCCGATGCTTATCACCGGCACCTCAAATGAAGAGCTGCGAAAAATACCCTTTTGGTACCAGCGCTCCCGAACACGCATGGCCAGGCTGTACAGAGGCGAAAATGGCCGCCCCAGACTGTAATAAAAATTTTTATTCATTTCCAGATGTTACACCTTATAGCTTATGCCTCACTTGATGAACTCGTAAAAACTACATTTTGCCAATTTTTCGCCATTCCCTCAAAGGAGAAAATATAGTTATTTCAAAAAGTTATGAATTCCTGTCTCCGCGGGAATGACAGAGCAGGAGACTTTTCACGAGACCATCATACTTGACAACTAATAGCTTTTTCCTTCCACCTTATACCTTATGCCTCAATTTTTTAGGTGCAATTTTCTGTGCATTTTTTTTATTATGCGGTATGAAATGCGACAAGAAGGAAAATAGTTCGCAAATTTAACCCCAAACATTAAAACTCCAAGGAGGAACCAAGGTGAATTTTTCCACTAAAATGTTTTCACTTCTCTCTGCTGTAGCCCTGACTGTAGCATTTTCCACCGGTGCCATGGCGGGCGATGTCATCAAAATCGGTATTGCCGGAGCCCACAGCGGCGATCTGGCATCTTATGGCCTGCCTACCGTCAAGGCTGCAGAACTGGTTGTCAAGCACATCAACGAGAAAGGCGGCATTAACGGCTCTAAGGTAGAGCTGATGGTTGAAGATGATGTCTGTAAACCCGAAGTTGCCACCAACACCGCCACCAAGCTAGTTTCCGGCGGTGTTAACGTAGTCATCGGCCACATCTGCTCCGGTGCCACCAAGGCTGCGCTGCCTATTTACAACGAGGCTGATGTTATTGTCATGTCACCTTCGGCTACCAACCCGGCGCTGACACAGAGCGGCGATTATCCCAACTTCTACCGCACCATCGCCTCTGATGATGCCCAGGCCCGCACCGAGGTCGACTTTGCTGTAAATGTACTGAAAGCAAAAAAAATAGCCGTTATCCATGACAAGGGTGATTACGGCAAAGGCCTTGCCGAGTTTGCCAAACTCTTCATTGAGCAGGGTGCCAAGGCCGAGGTGGTTCTCTATGAGGGCATCACCCCGGGTGCTGTTGATTACTCCGCAGTTGTTCAAAAGATCAAACGTTCCCGTGCTGATGCGATTATCTTTGGCGGCTACCATCCGGAAGCATCCAAGATCATCACTCAGATACGCAAGAAAAAAATGGACACCATATTCATCTCCGATGATGGTGTTAAGGACAATACCTTTATCAAGGTTGCCGGTAAATACGCAGAAGGCGTCTACGCCACCGGACCTGCTGATGTATCCAGCAATCCCATCACCAAGCAGTACCGTGAAGAGCATATGAAGGTATACGGTTCCGAGCCGGGCGCATTCTTTGATAACGCCGTTGCAGCTGCCATCGTCCTGACCAATGCTATTGAAAAGGCCGGTTCCACCGACCCAAAGGCCATTGCCAAGGTCCTGCACACCCAGATTGCTGAAACTCCGTTCGGCGAAATCATGTTTGATGAAAAAGGCGATGCCATCGGCGTCGGCTTCTCCATGTACCAGGTCAAGGACGGCAAATACGTTCAGGTAAAATAATCTTTGTTTTCTTTATAACCAGATGCCCGGAACCAACCATGCGGTTCCGGGCATTATTTTTTTACGGAACATTGAAGCACCAGCCCACAATCTCCTACCTTTAGCCTAACAGCTAATAAACCTTAATCCCTCAGACATCGATCATCCATGGAATACTTTATCGAGCTGTTTTTCAGCGGACTGACCCGGGGTTCCATCTACGCCCTCATTGCCCTTGGGTATACCATGGTCTACGGCATCATCGGCCTGATTAACTTCGCCCATGGCGAAATCTACATGATAGGTGCTTTCACCTCCTTTATAGTTGCCACGGTGCTCTCTATCCTGGGATTTCCTCTGCTGGCCATCTTTGTCATTGCTGCGCTTGCAGCAGCGGTCTGGTCCAGCGCCTACGGTTTCACCGTCGAAAAACTCGCCTATAAACCGCTGCGCAATGCTCCCAGGCTGTCGCCGCTTATTTCGGCAATCGGTATGTCGATTTTTTTGCAAAACTATGTACTGCTGGCCCAGACATCCGACTTTATGCCCTTTCCCCAACTGATCCCGGAGTTTGGGTTTATGGAGCCCATTGCCGGTATTATCGGTTCATCGGATCTTGTTATCCTGCTCACCACGGCAGTGGTCATGGTCATCCTCACCTGGCTGATTAAATTTACCCGTATCGGCAAAGCCATGCGGGCAACAGCCCAGGATCGTACAATGGCCATGCTGGTGGGCATCAACGTAAATCACGTTATTTCAGTAACCTTTATCATCGGCTCGGCACTTGCCGCCATCGGCGGCTTACTGATCGCCTCCCATGTGGGTCAGATAAATTTCTTCATAGGATTTATTGCAGGCATCAAGGCCTTTACCGCAGCAGTACTCGGTGGAATCGGCTCCATTCCAGGAGCCGTGTTGGGCAGCTTTATACTGGGTTTGACCGAAGCGTTTGCCACCGGTTATGTGTCCAGTGATTATGAAGACGTTTTTGCCTTTTCCCTGCTGGTCCTGATTCTGATCTTCAGGCCGTCAGGACTGCTGGGTAAAGCGACTATAGAGAAGGTGTAAGGGCAGGGAAAAGGAAAAAGGGAACAGGAAAGAAAACGTCTGATTCCCTTTTCCCTCTTTCCTCTTCCCTTTTCCCTTTTCCCTGTTATAACAATTTTGATACGAAGTGCGTATTTTCGATTACAAAAATAACTCTGAAGATAACCATGATCTCTCTTAAAGATCTCAAAAATGCGTTCCTGGTTTCACTCTGGTTCGTCTTCCTCACCTTCCCCCTCATGGTGATCAAGGTGAACCCCTTTGAACGGACCATTGACTGGCGCTGGCAAAACATGGGCTATGTGGCAGCAGGCAGCTTTATCTGCTATCTGGCCAGCCGTTTTTTCCTGGCAAGCAAGGCTGCAAAGCAGAAAAAACAAAAGCTGCTTGATATCCCGGACAAACCAAAGAGCGACTGGCAGCAACGGCTCTTAAGTGAACCCCGGCTCTACCTGCCGGTGCTTGGCGTGATCCTGGCTATTCTGCTCATCTTCCCGCAGATCTTCTCCACCTACCAGATTAATATCATGATCACCGCCCTTATGTACGTGGTGCTGGGGTTGGGCTTAAATATTGTTGTCGGCGTGGCGGGTCTGCTTGATTTAGGGTATGTGGCTTTTTATGCGGTGGGAGCCTATTCCTATGCCCTGCTCAACCTCCATTTCGGACTTGGCTTCTGGGCTGTACTTCCCATCGGCGGACTGCTGGCAGCCGGTTTCGGCATTATACTCGGTTTTCCGGTACTGCGGCTGCGTGGCGATTACCTGGCCATTGTCACCCTGGGTTTTGGTGAAATTATCCGCCTGATCCTTGAGAACTGGAACGATTTTTCGCGCGGGCCAAGCGGTATTTCCAACATTCCCCGACCCGGCTTTTTCGGTATGGAGATGACTCTGAACCAATCTATCAGCTATCTCTACTACCTGATGATCGCCCTTGTCATCTTTACTATTTTCGTGGTCAACCGGTTGCAAAACTCGCGCATCGGACGGGCCTGGTTTGCCCTGCGCGAAGATGAGATTGCCTGCCAGGCCATGGGGATTGATAAGACCCGGACTAAGCTGTCCGCCTTTTCTCTTGGCGCCTTCTGGGCAGGCATGGTGGGGGTTATTTTCGCGGCCAAGACCACCTTTGTCAACCCGGCCTCCTTTACCTTCCTGGAGTCGGCCATCATCCTCTGTATTGTTGTATTAGGCGGTATGGGTTCCATTATCGGCGTTATCATCGCAGCCCTGATACTCATGCTGCTGCCTGAATATCTGCGGGCCTTTTCCGATTACCGGATGCTGGTCTTTGGAGCTACCCTGGTCCTTATGATGGTCTTCTGCCCCCTGGGCATTATCTCTACTGTCCGGCGCACCTATACCATTGACAAAAACCTGAAAACGTCCAATGACAGAGAAGACTACACCTGATACACCCATCCTTGAAGTAAGCGGGCTGACAATGGACTTCGGTGGCATCAGGGCTCTTGACCACCTGGATCTGCGCATCAGGCAGGGCGAGATTGTTGCCCTTATCGGCCCTAACGGCGCAGGCAAGACCACCGTTTTCAACTGTCTGACCGGTATCTATAAACCAACCTCCGGCGAGCTGCTGCGCACTCCAACAGGTCTTGCCACCCGGCGACTGAACGGGCTTAAACCCAACAAGGTGACCCAGCAAGGTCTTGCCAGGACCTTTCAGAACATTCGCCTCTTTCCCAACATGACCGTGTTGGAAAACGTGATGATCGGCCGTCACTGCCGAACCAGGGCCACGGTGCTGGGGGCTATTTTCCGTGACAGAAAAACGGTACGGGAAGAAAAAAAAATCGTTGCCCTGGCCTATTCCATCCTGAAAAAGATCGGCTTGGCCGACATGATCAACGAGTTTGCCAAGAACCTGCCCTACGGTGCCCAGCGCAGGCTTGAAATTGCCCGCGCCCTGGCAACCGATCCGACCATCCTGCTGCTGGATGAACCGGCTGCCGGCATGAACCCGCACGAGACCGCCGAGCTTGACGAGCTGATTACCGGAATTCGTGATGACGGGCTCTCCATTCTGCTTATTGAGCATGACATGAAACTGGTCATGAGTCTGTCCGACCATATTTTTGTTATGGATTACGGCAAAAAAATTGCTGAAGGCTCCCCGAATAATGTCCGTAACAATCCGGCAGTGATCAAGGCCTATCTCGGGGAGGATGTTGAGGATGCTTGAACTGCGTAGTGTTAACTCCTATTACGGTAATATCCAGGCCCTGCACGACATCAGCCTGAAGGTGGAAGAGGGTGAAATAATCACCCTGATCGGTGCCAACGGTGCCGGTAAATCCACCACCCTGATGTCCATTTCCGGTGTTATTCCACCCCGGAGCGGAGAGATTCTGTTCAAGGGCAAGCCCATCCACCAGATGTCTCCTGATAAAATCGTGGCCCTGGGAATTTGCCAGGTACCTGAAGGACGGCATATCTTTCCGGTGCTGACCGTGGCCGAAAACCTGGATATGGGCGCCTTTCTGCGCCGTGACAACCGACAGATCAAGCAGGACCTTGAGTATATATATACCCTGTTTCCCCTCCTTGCTAATCGCCGCAACCAGCCCGGCGGCAACCTTTCCGGTGGTGAACAGCAGATGCTGGCCATTTCCCGAGCCTTGATGGCCAAGCCGCAACTGCTGCTGTTGGATGAACCGTCCATGGGACTGGCACCGCTGGTGACACGACAGATTTTTGATATTATCAAGAAGATTAATACCGAGCAGAATACAACCATTTTCCTGGTGGAACAGAATGCCAACCTGGCGCTGAAGACGGCGGATCGTGGCTATGTGCTTGAAACCGGCAGAATTACTATGCATGACAAGGCGGAAAACCTGCTCAGTAATGAAGATATTCAGAAGGCATACTTAGGAATTTGAACAAGCCCCTGAGGCACTGATAGACGACATTGAACCACACTCAGTGCCTCTAAAAAAAAATGAAACCTGTGAAAAAAATAAAAATCGGAGTCATCGGGGTCGGTTATTTAGGGCGTTTCCATGCCCAGAAATACGCGGCCATGGACGATGTTGAACTGGTCGGTGTTGCAGATGTAAATCAGCAACGGGCTGAATCTATTGCCGGGGAGTATGGTACTGCACCGTTTACTGATTACCGGCCACTTCTTGATAAAGTGGACGCGGTATCCATTGTTGTTCCCACTATCTTTCACCACGAGGTTGCCGCCTCCTGCCTGGAACAGGGCATCGACATCCTGCTCGAAAAACCCATGACTACCACCCTGGAAGAAGCTGATGATTTAATCGGCTGGGCAGAAGAAAAAAAACTTATCCTGCAGGTAGGACATCTGGAGCGTTTCAATCCAGCAGTCCTGGCCATGCAGCCTCTCCTCAACAACCCGCTTTTTATCGAGGCACACCGCTTGTCGGTCTTTAAAAACCGAGGCACGGATGTGGACGTTATCCTGGACCTGATGATCCATGACATCGACATCATCCTCTCCATTATCGACTCACCCATACGAGACATTCATACGGTGGGGGCTCCGGTCATCACGCCGCTCACCGACATTGCCAATGCCCGTATCGTTTTTGAGAACGGCTGCACAGCCAATGTCACTGTAAGCAGGATCTCCATGGACAACATGCGCCGCATGCGCATCTTCCAGCCGGGTAAATACCTGTCTGTTGATTTCAGCAAAAAAGAAGTCATGGCTATCAAGCTCAAAAAGGGCAGCACCAGTAGTTTACTTCTGCCGGATATATCCAAACACGGTTTTACCGAGCAGGATGTGCTGGAGCTGGAACTCAAGGAGTTTATTAACAATGTCCGTAATCGGACCAGGCCGACGGTGTC
>JAUWLT010000120.1 GCA_030613515.1 Desulfobulbaceae bacterium | reverse complement strand
TTTAGTATAATTCTTTTTCAGCATGATCTGCTCCTTGGTATTTATGTCGAATAAATTGAAAAGGGAGTACTTAGTGTACAATGAACATTAAAGCTACAGGAAAATTATTTTTTCCAGGGTGCCTTGAATAATTAGATTTTTCGTTCGAGGTCAGGTAAGCGCAGACTCCGAGGAACAGGAAAATTAGCCGGACAGCTTGACTGTTCTGCGAAAAGCGCATCTTATTAGCCATATGTGAGCATTTTCCTGTGACGCAGAGATCGGGCGAAAAAGCAATTATTCAAGGTAGCCTTCAACAGGTATAGGTCATACCCGTGAAAAATCAGCCGGCTTTACTTCATGTTGCTATTATAGCGTATAGAATAACGCGCAGTCTTTGAGCAGTCAATATTGAATCGGAAAATTTCTGCTGTTAATGAGAAAATAATCATATCCTAACAAAGACAAATGGTCGTTACAGACAGTGAAATAAACCCAATAATTCCTGAACTGCTGGCCCCGGCAGGAAATATGGAAAAGTTGAAAACCGCTATCCATTACGGAGCAGACGCGGTTTATCTTGGCGGCAGAAAATACAGCCTGCGGGCACGGGCCGGTAATTTTGATGACCGGGAGATCCGCCGGGCAGTTGATTACGCCCATGATCGCGGGGTAAAGGTCTACATCACCATTAATATCTTTGCCCATAACCGGGACCTGGATGGTTTGGAAGAATATCTGCTTGTGCTGGAAAATGCCGATGTGGATGGGCTTATCGTGGCCGATCCCGGCATCCTGTTTATTTGTAATCAGACGGTACCGAAGATGCCCATCCATCTTTCCACCCAGGCCAATGTGACCAATGAGGCCAGCGCCCGTTTCTGGGCAGCGCAGGGGGTAGCCCGGCTAAACCTGGCCCGTGAGCTCGGCCTTGTTGAGATCAGGGAGATCCGGCAGGCAACGGATATCCAGCTGGAGATCTTTGTGCACGGGGCACTCTGTATTTCCTATTCCGGCCGCTGTATGCTGTCCAACTACTTCACCAATCGTGATGCCAATCAGGGCGACTGCGCCCACCCTTGCCGCTACTCCTATACAATAGTAGAAGAAAAACGGCCGGGTCAGTATTTTCCTGTGGAAGAGGATGAGCGGGGCACCTATATTTTTAACTCGCGCGATCTCTGCCTGCTGGGACGTCTGCCCGAGCTCATTGGTGCCGGTGCAGACTCGATCAAGATCGAGGGCAGGATGAAATCCATGGGCTATGTTGGAGCGGTTGTCAGGGTGTATCGGGCCGCACTTGATTATATTGAAGAGCAACTTTTTTCAGGAAAACCCATACAAAAAATTGTACTGCCGCAACCTTTTCGTAACGAAATAAACAAGATCGGCACAAGAGGACAGACGGAAAATTTTTTTGATGCCCCCCCTTCATCTGAGGACATGCTTTATGATATAATGAGGACAAATCAGCCCTATGCTCCGGTTGGTATTGTCCGCGAAACAAGACCACTGTTGATCGAGACGCGCAACGTGCTGGAAACCGGGGACCAGGTGGAATACCTGGGTCGTGAATTGGAGCCGTTCACATGTATCGTGACTTCCATGGCAACGGTTGACGGTGTTACCATTGACCGGGCTAACCCGGGCAATCTGGTGCTGATTGAAACCGATCCCGAGTTGCGGGTACCGGAAATCAATTCAATTCTGCGTAAACAACTGAGCATGTCATGACACCTTCTCTTGATGTCCCATTTCTGCCGGAAGAAACATATGTGGAGTTTTTAAACGACTGTAGTGAGGAGCTTGACTGTGTGCAGTTCAGCCTGCTGGGCGGGCGAAGGCTTGATAATCGTATTCAACTGGAATCCTTGGATCTCCATGATACCTTTATAGAGTTGCTTGGCGACCTTTCCGGCCCTCGCAAGTATGTACTGCTCAACAGCAGGTTTTATGGAACGACCCTGTTCGCTGATCGACGGAACCTGAGCTCGGTGGTCGATGCCCTGGATCAGTGCGCAGAAAAAGGGGTGATCGATGGTATTATCTACTGTGACCATTACCTGCTGCAGCTACTGTCTGATGAGGCCCCGGATCTGGCTGGGGTGCTGGAAGCTGTGCCGGGGATCAACACCATGCTTGACTCCCATGCCAAGATTGAAGCACAGTTAGGCTTTATCGGAGAAACCCGTTTCCTGCAGCCGGGCAAGATCATTCTTGACCGCTCCCTGAATCGGGACCTTGACCGATTGGCAGACACGGCTCGCAAGTGCCGACAGAGTTTCCCGGATCTGAAACTGGAACTGCTGGCCAATGAAGGCTGCCTTGCCTACTGCCCGTTTAAACTCTCCCATGATGCCTACATTGCCCTGGCCAATCATGAGGGACAGGACTGCACCTACCTGTTGAACAAAGAACTGGGCTGCATGCGACTGGTGGACGAACTGCCGCACCGTATCCTGCAGTCTCCCTTTATACGGCCCGAGGATATGGAGCTCTACCTGCATCACATCGACACCATCAAGCTCTGCGGCCGCACTCTGGGCAGCGGCTTTCTGCAGCGGACCATCAGTGCTTACATTGACCGTTGTTACGACGGCAACCTGCTTGACCTGTTAGACACCCTGCAGTGGTTGGCCCCAAGCCTGTATGTTGATAACCCTTCACTCTCCTTTGATTTTGCAAACATGCTGTCCATGTGTGACAATCATTGTGATTCCTGCGGGTTTTGCAAAGAGCTGTTTGACTCGATCTCCCATCCCCTGCCCATGGAAATCAGGGATAATCGGGTTGCCGTGGATTGATTACGGTTTACGGTTTACGGTTTACGGTTTACGGTAGTTTTGCAAATTTTGTTTGACTGTGAACCGTGAGTCGTAATCCGATTCGGAGGCATCCTATGGACTCTTTTGATAATTTACTCGAAATTTCTACTAAAATTCATGGACATATCTGTGCCGGTCAGGTGATAGGGGTGCGAATGTCCATGCTGGGCCTGGAACGGATCTCCATTGATGATCCAAAGGGCGCGGATCGTAAGAAATTGTACGTACTGGTTGAGATCGATCGCTGCGCCACCGATGCTATTCAGTCGGTAACCGGCTGCAGCCTGGGCAAGCGTTCCATGCGCTGGATGGATTTCGGGATTATGGCTGCCACCTTTGTCAACCTGGAGACCGGCAAAGCCGTTCGCATCACTGCCCGGGAAGAGTCCCGGGAGCTGTCCAAAAAATACTATCCCGCTCTGGCGAACAAGTACCAGCAACAGCTTGAAGCCTACAAGATCATGCCCGAGGAGGAGTTGTTCTCCTTCCAGGATGTGAAAGCGGATATCCCGGAATGTGATATGCCAGGCCGTCCCCTGCGTCGTGTCCAGTGTGATGGGTGCGGTGATTACGTCCAGGATTGCCGCGAGGTTGAGCAGGATGGTAAAATCCTCTGCCGCGCCTGTGCCGGGCAGCGCTATTATACGCCGCTTTAAATTTTTTAGATATTTCGTAATCGTTTACGCTATTTCAAGGAGTGTGCCCATGAAGGTACAGGTATTATCCACGACCCTGGTTTATGTATTGGCGTTTTTTCTTTTCGGCTGTGGTGCCGGCAATAAGATGACCGGATCCTGGACGGATCCTTCCTTTACCGGTCCGGTCAAGGGGAAGGTGCTGGTGGTCGGGGTTGCCCATAATGATACCACCCGGCGTATTTTTGAGGACAGCCTGGTGGCTAATCTGAAAGCCGAGAACGTGGACGGTGTTTCCAGTTATACAATTGACGATGACGGGGTGGAACCGACAGAGGCGGCCATCAGGGCGGTGTTAAAACAATCTGGTGCGTCATTCGTTTTGGTGACCCATGCTGCTGGTTCTGTTGAGAAGAGTCAGTACTTTCCAGCAATTGGCGCAACTTTTGTGGACCCGGGATATTACGGCGGCCTGTACAGCTATTATCCCCGGGTCTATAACTATGTATACATGCCTGCCCAGACGTACAGCAAGGAGATTGTGACTCTGGAAACAGGCCTCTACGATGCCGGCAATGGTCAGTTGATCTGGATCGGTCGCTCCGACGCCGTGAACCCGGAGATGACGAAAAAATATTACACATCCCTGACTGAACTGTTTGTCAAGGACCTGCGAAAAAATAACTTGATTCCCTGATCTGGAGAGGGTTAATCCCGCTCTTCGTTTTACGGGGAAAACTAATGGCCTTCAGCCAACAGCCTGAAAACCCGGCATAGTTGTCAGCAATAAAAAAGGCCGTTGTCATGTGTATAACACAAGACAACGGCCTTTTTTATACTTCATGCACGATGAAGATCAGCAACCGCCGATACTTCAACCCCCACCCTTGGCCGGCGCTGCCGCCTGCTTTTCAGCGTCTACCGCCGTGGTCAGGATGGAACCGCGGTTCACCTTGACCTTAATGTTTTCGGCAATTTCCAGGGTTACGACGGTATCGGTCAGGCCGGTGATCCGACCATGGATGCCGCCGTTGGTTACTACCCGCTCGCCTTTTTTCAGGTTGCCCAGAAACTGCTGGTGTAGTTTTGCCTTTCTCTGCTGCGGGCGGATGAGCAGGAAGTAAAAGACCACAAAGATCAGAATAAGGGGTACAAACGATGCGAGACCTGATGCCCCGCCCGATCCTGCTCCTCCAGCTGCATATGCGATTCCAGTCATTGATATATCCTCCGAATTGTAATTATTCCTGGTGCGGGATTTCCCGCTGTTCATAAAAAGTCTTGCGAAAAGCCATAAAGCGATCTTCCGCAATGGCTCTGCGCATGTCTGCCATCAGCGAACAGTAGCAATGCAGGTTATGAATACTATTCAGCTGGTATGCAAGAATCTCGCGGCTCTGAAAGAGATGCCGCAGATAAGCACGGGAGTAGTTGCGGCAGGTGTAGCAGTAGCACTGTTCGTCTACCGGTCGCTGCTCTTCCCGGTTGCAACTATTTTTTATAACAACTCTGCCGCGTGAAGTAAAGAGCATTCCATTGCGCGCATTACGGGTGGGCATCACGCAGTCAAACATGTCCACGCCCCTGTACACTCCCTCCACCAGGTCCTCGGGCGTGCCGACTCCCATGAGATACTTGGCATGGCTGTCCGGAAGGAGGTGTACCGATGCATCAAGCATTTCATGCATCAGCTCCTTGGGCTCGCCCACAGACAGGCCGCCCATGGCATAGCCGTCAAAACCAATATCAATCAGTTCAGCTGCTGCCTCCCGGCGCAGTTCCGGGTACATTCCTCCCTGGAGAATACCGAACAGGAGCTGACCGGAATCCGATTGCGCCCTGCGGCAGCGCCTGGCCCAGCGGGCGGTGAGCGCTGTGGCCCTGGCTGCTTCGTCAAGGGTGGCCGGGTAGGGGATGCAGGTGTCGAGCACCATCATAATATCCGAACCCAGTGCCTCCTGAACATGGACAGCGTCTTCGGGACTTAAGCAGAGCTTTGTTCCATCAAGGTGTGATCTGAACTCGGCCCCTTTTTCAGTGATCTTGGCCAGCTCCCGGAGGCTGAAGATTTGAAAGCCGCCTGAATCGGTAAGAATGGGTCGATCCCAGTGCATGAACCCGTGCAGGCCGCCGAATGTGCGGATCAGTTCATGGCCCGGCCGGATAAAAAGGTGGTAGGTGTTGCCCAAGATGATCTGGGCGCCGAGTTCCACCAAGTTTTCCGGTGTAACGGCTTTGACCGTTCCCAAGGTACCCACGGGCATGAATACCGGAGTGTCAAAGGTCCCGTGCAGGGTGGACACCCGGCCGCAACGGGCAGGACATTCCGACGATTGGTGCAGGAGTTGGTATGGTGAGCTGGGATGCATGGCTGCTCTTATACTATTATTGCATGTTTTTCACCAGAAAACCGGTCGGAAGCATCATGCTTCAGCCATGCTGGTAGTGTCTATTCTGAATGGCTTATCCCGTGCAGAAAGAGGCGTCAATAAAAAAGGAGCCGGAAAGGGGACTTCCAGATCTCCTTACTGTAGATAAAAAATGTGTCCGGTTTCCTGTTATTCCAGGTAAAAAATGATAATATTTCAGCAAAATAAGTAAATTTTCTTGTTCCCGGGCGAGTGGTTTGATATAAAAATTAGAGATGGTTTAGAAAACTGATTGAACAATAGACGTGCAGGCTTTTCACTGTTCAGTAAATGTAATCCATCACGTGGTTTGTAACTATGCGGTATCATTGATCGCATACCCTTAAACCCTATAAACGTAGAGCAATGATGAATAATTATTTGATTGCAGTCCTGGTAGCGGTTGCCCTGGTTATTCTCGTCCTGGTTTTGAAAAAGTCTTCTGCCAAAAAAGTTCCCCCGGTCGAGCCGCTTGATGAGGAAATTTCGGCCCCGCCGTTGGAGGAGGCAGAAGCTGAACCAGAGCCTGTAACCGAACCTGAACCTGAACCGATTTCTGAAATCGGGGAGCCAACGGTTGAGGAAGGTGTAGAAGAGGCGGCGGAAGCTGAAAAAGAAGAAATCGCTCCACTTCCGGAAGAGGTTGTTGAGGAGACAGCGGAAGCAGTCACAGAAACTGAAATCATCATAGAGCCTGAAGCTGTCCCCGAGCCGAAAATCGCTGAGGAGGTAGAACTAGAGCCTGTAACCGAACTCGAACCGGAGTCGATCTCAGAAATAAAGGAGCCAACGGTTGATGAAGGTGTAGAAGAAGCAGCACCAGCTGAAAAAGAAGAAGCCGCTGAACTTTTGGAAGAGGCTGTTGAGGAGGAAGTGGTTGAGGAGGCTGAAGAAAAGCTGGTTGCAGCTCTATCACTTGAGTCCTATGAGCAGCGGTTGCTTGCCCTCAAAGATGAACAACTAACAGCGCTCACAGAGGCAATTGAGAACAATGAGGAGAGCAGGCGGGAACAGCTTCAGATTGAGCTTGTCGCTATTACCGAGGCTCTGACCTTTCTCGACCAGGGTTATGCGCAGGAGATAGCCTGCCGCAACGGTGCACTGGCCGCCCTGGAGCAAATGCAGCCGGAGCTGGACACTTCGGATTATGAACAGGCATGCGAGAGTGTCGCTGACAGTGATACCGAGGAAGCAGAACAGATTTTTGATAGTTTTGCCAACCAGGATGGGCCGCTGTCTGCTTTAGCAGCATTTCAGAGTGGTCGTCTTGCCGAATGTCGAATGGATCTTAACAGGGCCACGGAACGATTTGAAAAGGCGGTCACTTTTGACGACAATAATCCTGACTACCTTCGTTCAGCAGCACTGCTGGCTCGCAAACTGTTCCTTCACAAAAAGGCCCTGACCTGGTTTACCTCCCTTGTGAAACTGGGTGAGGAAAAAGGAGAGGACTCCGTAGAACTGGCTCTGGACAGGCGGGAACTGGCCTATACTTCCGCCCTCGTCGGCCGCCATAAACAGGCCGGGGCGTTGTATAAACAGGCCATGGTCAGCCTGACGGGTCTGCTTGGTAAAGAAGATCCGGAAATGGGTATCTGCTGGTTCCAGATCGGTAACCTGCAGGAAGCTTTGGGACAGTATGAAAAAGCCGAGGACCCGTACAGAAAGGCCCTTGCCATTATGAACAAGGCTGGGAGCAATGCGGTTCTTGGTGACATCCTGGACAAACTTGCCGGACTGTACATGGAGTTGGAAAGGGAGGACGAGGCAATGCCACTCTTTGAACGCCTTTGTTCGTTCAAGGAAGAGTCGCCTAATCCGGATAATGCCACCCTGGCTATGGCTTATAATAATTTTGCCGAGGCGAGCAGGATTTGCGGCAAGTACGAGGAAGCTGAAAAGAGTTATAAACGATCCCTGGCCATAAC
>JAUWLT010000180.1 GCA_030613515.1 Desulfobulbaceae bacterium | reverse complement strand
AGGTAATCAGATTCTGGTCACCAACATCATCAACAGAGTCAAACTGGGGCAGATTATCCTGATCCACATCAGAAATGTACTTGTAGTTGACAAAAGGACGGAAGGTATGGCTGAAGCCGGTGGCGGAACCGGCATTAATATCGAAATCCCGGATCATGGTTGTGCCGATTTCAGCCCGAAAATCTGCAAGGAATCGATTTTCCGTATCACCGTCCTGCCAATCAGAATTATCATTGGTCTGGATGGCATAAGATGTATTGCGAACGCCTGCGGAAACGACTGTCTCCAGGTAGTCGCTGAGAGGCACCGGCATAGTCAACCTGGGGAACAGGTCAACCCGGTGAGCGCCTACACCCTCTTCGCGCCAGAAGTAGACATAGTCTGCATTCCAGGAAAGATCCACGCCGGAATCATAGAGCGGCAACAGACCGTTATAATTTATCTCCGGCAGTTTCCACAGCGGGGTGGGGCTGTTTTTTGCTTCCCTGAGGTCATTGATTCCAAGCAGGTTAGCCTGCAGGGACATTCCATTGTCCCAGGAACGCAGAGTGCGTAAGGTGTTTTTCCGTTCATCTGCAGTTCTGTTCTGGAAACCGCGGCCAAAAACATCAAAGAATCGCCTGTCGGTCATGGTAAATCCTGTCAGGCCGGTGTTGAATTCCGTCAGGTAATCCCGGTCAGAAACAACATCTACGTCAAGCCTGGTGGTCCATTCACCAATATCCTGGTCAGCTTTACCCCGGACCCAGTAGCGGTTCTGATTTGTGTGGGTATAGTTGCCGTCGTTGAAATAGTCGGCATTGTCGGGATCATCAATATCGCTGAGATTATCATTGAGAAAGTTGGCCATAAAGCCGCCCTTGGATTCCTGGTCTAGAACGTAACGTAACTCAAGACCACTCATGAAACCACGCTCAGACATATATTGCGGATACAGAGTGATGTCGCTGTTGGGGGAGAGATTAATGAAGAAGGGGAATTCCGTGCCGAATCCGTCTCTACCAGACAGGGAAATGGAGGGGAACAGAAAACCGGTTTGCCTGGTTCGTTTGGCAGGCAGGATCATAATCGGGCTGTACAGTATGGGTACGTTTTTGATCCGAAATACCGCATGCTTAAGAAAGGCATAGCCACCGTCCGTGATATCAGCCTCAGAAGCCCCGAAACTCCAGGGAGGTGTCTCGCCCTCTTTCAGTTTACAGGTGATCATCCAGCCGTCTTCAATATGGTAGCTAAGGTCGCCGGTTTTCTCAATAATCCTGCCTTCAAAATGCATATCTTTATACTGGCGGATAATAGTCGCATTGGTAAAGGTGCCGGTCTCCCGGTTTAAGTTGACCACGCCTTCCTCGGCGGCCAACTGGTCAGGTCCAATATCGATGAGCACGTTGCCACGGACCTTGACCGTGCCTAGATCCATATCATACACCATCCAGTCTGCTTTAATGGTGGTGATAACCTTTGTCGTTGTAACCGTCTCCGTTGTTTCATCTTTGATTGCCGGCCCTGGTCCTTCTTCCAGCAGCCCGCTCCAGTCTGTTTTTTCCTTAGCTTGCTGCTGCCTGGTAATCTGTTCAGATTTTTCCAGGACAACGTTGCCCTCTGCAATAACACTGGGTGGATCCTCATAGCGGGTCAATTTATCCGCCGTGATCTCCCATTGCTGAGCATTGACGGCTTCAGCAGCAGCATCTGTCGGGGAAAACATGCAGGTTGTGACAACAAGGGCAACAAGCGTAAGGATCGGGGAAAGCGGGTTGTTGTAGTTCACCTCGATCAACTCCTGTGATATACTAAAAAGAGAAAGGAATAATTATAAAAAATCCGGGCTGCAATTGTCTGAAATGTACGCGTACACGCGGTTTGTGTCAAGGAAAAATGCGTAGATTAGACTTGCGGTGGCTATCAAATTGTTTTATGTACACCGTATATTATTTGCGTAATATCTTGATGTTGCCTTTTTCCGGAAAGGAAGTGTTACGTAACACCCACTGTTAACGACAGCAGAGTCCCCGTAGTTGTAAGTAGTTTTCTATGAATCATATCTTCGGCCCGGTGAATTCCAGGCGACTCGGACGCTCTCTCGGCGTTGATCTCTTCCAGGAAAAGATCTGTAATTTAAACTGTATATACTGTGAGGTCGGGGCAACGACCCGTTTGACCTGTGAACGTGCAGAGTATGTGCCCACGGCAGAAATTATCGCGGACATTGATGCGTACTGCCGGCACCCACAGCGTGTGAGTGAGCTGGATTTTG
Organism: Desulfobulbaceae bacterium; assembly: GCA_030613515.1. Taxonomy (GTDB): domain Bacteria; phylum Desulfobacterota; class Desulfobulbia; order Desulfobulbales; family Desulfobulbaceae; genus Desulfobulbus_C. Next base: position 3,003 of record JAUWLT010000180.1, on the reverse strand, counting down.
TAACTGTTACCGCAAGTGGGGAGCCGACTCTGCATTCCGGCTTAGGTAAGATACTGACCCATTTGAAGAAAACCGTGGCAAAACCTGTTGCCGTACTGACCAATGGAACGACCCTTTACGATGCCGGGGTCTGCGAAGAACTGGCCTCAGCAGACGTGGTCATCCCGTCCCTGGACTCGGCTTTGCCGGCAAGCTTCAGAAAACTTGATCGACCGGCAAGCTGCCTGGATTTACAGCAGATAATCGAAGGTCTGGTTACCTTTTCCCACCAGTACCAGGGAAAGTTATGGCTGGAAATCTTGTTTGCCAGGGGCATAAATGATTCTAATAAAGATGTGGATGCACTCCGCCGGGTTGCCGACCGGATGCGCATTGATCGTATACAGCTCAATACTGTTGCCCGGCCGCCGCTGGAGTCCTTTGCCCGGCCCCTTGCCCAACAGAAGATGCTGGCCATTGCTAAGCAGTTCCGGTTAGACAATCCATCCCGGCCCGTTGACCTCCTGGCCCAGGGGGCGGCACAGGAGGATGACCATGACCAACAGAAAGATTTTGATCTTGAGAGTAATGCGGATAGACAAGCGTTACAGGACGAGATCGTAGAGATGTTAAAAAGGCGGCCGTGTACGGCTGCAGATATAAATCGGACTTTCCACTTGGGAGGTCCGGACAAGGTTGAGCAACTTCTCGATCCGCTTGTCCATGCCGGCACGTTGCAGAAACGGTCTCATGGTGACAGGCTTTACTATCAGTGACACTTGGAGAAGAGACAGCTGCTTTGAAAAGATTATTTCAGCTAAGGAAAATGTATGACAGATGAATCAACAAAGCCTGTTCGGAAAAAACAGGCAAAGAAAACGGTGCGTAAAGTAACCACCGGTGCCTGGTGGAAGAGTGGTGGTCAGTTGAAGGCCAAAGAGGAAGATGCCACCCCTGCTCAGGAAAAAAAGAAAAACAAGGCTGCTGCAGGTACGGCGAAAAAAAAGTCACAAACAGCAAAGACCGCAGTCGCTGCAAAGAGCAAAAAACAGCAGCCACAGTCCGGCCGGAGTGGCCGGACAACGAAAGCTGCAGATCCCGGCGGGAAAGCGGATGAGCAGAAAAAATCCGCTCAAAAGAGCGAAAAAAAGGATAAAGTAAAAGAAAAAACCCGTCAGGAGCAAAAACCGTCCGGTCGCCGCGGTAAAAGAGGTACGCAGGAGCGGCAGAAGAATCGGGAACCTGAAGAAAAAGAGAGCAGAAGCAAAAAAGTTGTTACCAAGCTGCTGATAAATGCCGAAGAGCCTGAAGAGTGCCGTATTGCCCAAGTGGAAAACGGCCGCCTTGAATCATTCCATGTCAATACTGTTGTTCGTGAGCGGACCAAGAATAATATCTACAAAGGACGTATCGTCTCGGTTGAGGCCAGCCTGCAGGCTGCTTTTGTGGAGATAGGTACCGGGCGGAATGGCTTTCTGCCATTCAGCGATATCCATCCGGAGTATTATAAACAGGATGTAAGCGAGCAGAGCCGAAAACTGATCAGCCAGCACCAGTGGAAAAAACTTAAAATTGAAGATGTTGTCAAGCGGGGTCAGGAGGTTCTTGTTCAGGTCGTCAAAGAGGTGACCGGTAACAAGGGCGCTAATATGACCACCTTTCTTTCCCTGCCCGGTCGTTGCCTGGTGCTGATGCCCGGCAGTGACAGTGCGGGTATCTCGCGCAAGATTTCCGGAGAGGAACGACGTGGTCAGTTGCGGGAGATAATGAGTAAATTCAGTATGCCCGAGGGGATAGGCTATATCGTTCGCACGGCAAGTTTAGAGATCACCAAGACTGCACTGCAGCAGGATCTCCGCTATCTGCTTGGCTTATGGAAGGATATCAAAAAACGCGGTCAGACCGCTGAGGCCCCGGCTCTGATCTACGAGGAACAGGATACGGTCGTTCGTTTTCTACGTGATCATTTTGTTGCCGATATCCAGGAAATCACTGTGGATACTCAAGAATCGTTTGATCAGGTGACCAAGTTTGTCGGACTGCTTCCCTCCAGGCAGCGGAAGGTCCAGGTCAAGCTGTACCGTGGTGCCAAACCGCTTTTTAATCAGAATAATATTGAAGAGCAGATCGAGTCGATCTATCAGCCGCAAGTACAGTTGCCCTCGGGTGGTTCCATTGTTATTGACCCCACCGAGGCGCTGGTGGCCATTGACGTTAACTCCGGCCGGACTTCCCAAAAAGGCGACTTTGAGAAGTCTATCTTTCTGGCCAACATGGAGGCCGCCGATGAGCTGGCTCGTCAACTTCGGTTGCGTGATTTGGGCGGCCTGATTGTGGTGGACTTCATTGATATGCGCATTAAGAAACACATCAGGGATGTGGAAAAACAGGTTAAGGTCGCTATGAAACGGGATAAGGCCAAGGTGGATATCAGCCGTATCTCACGGTTCGGTCTGATGCAGATCTCCCGTCAGAAAATGGGTGCTCCCATTGAAAAGGGAAGCTATCGCCGTTGTGAATACTGCGAAGGTCGCGGTGTGGTTCGTTCTGTTGAAACTCTGGCTCTGTATTACCTGCGCCGTATCCAGACCGGGGTCAGTCGAAACAAAATCAAACGGGTGGAGGCCAGGCTGCCTCTCGATGTCGGCCAGTATCTGCTCAACAAAAAGCGGATCGAGCTTACCGAGATGGAAAACAGGCACCGGGCAAGCATAGATATTATTCCGCGCCCGGATATGAAGCCCAATGAGAACAAGATCGACTTTCTCATTTCATCCCCGGTAAATGGTAAAGAACAGGTTTGATCAGCCATTGAGAGAATCTGTTCATAAACCACTTGTACAAAAAACCTGGTTGGAGTATATTCGCGTCCGTCTCTTGCGCCTGTAGCTCATCTGGATAGAGTATCGGACTACGAATTCGAGGGTAGCAGGTTCGAATCCTGCCAGGCGCGCCAGAAATTTTCAGCCCCTTAACCAATGCGGTTAAGGGGCTGTTTTTGTTTAAGATCAAGAGCCCGAATGG
>JAUWLT010000076.1 GCA_030613515.1 Desulfobulbaceae bacterium | reverse complement strand
TTTTACCAGCAACAGATACCGGGCTGTATGATCCGGTTTGGTGCGGCAGTGGAACAGAAAGTTGGTCCTGCCCATTCCAGCAGGTTTGATTTTGATGAACAGGTTTTATCCTATGGTGCCGCCTGGCTGGCAGCTGTTGCCGCACGTGGGCTGATACATTTACAGGAACAGTGATCAAGGACGCAGGTTTGATGGAAGAGCTTGTTTTTAGTAAGAGCAAAGCGTACACGCTTGGAGTAGAACTCGAGTTTCAACTCGTTGACCGCAACACCCTGGATCTGGTACCGCGGGTCAGGTCCATTCTGGATAATCTCGTCCCTGGTGGCAGCGACAGGATCGTACCCGAATTCCTGCAGTCTATTATTGAGATTCAGACCGGTGTCTGTGATTGTGTATCCGAGGTTGCCGCCGATCTCAGCCGGACAATACAGATTGTTGAAGATGTTGCGGATACAAAAGACTGTATACTCTATTCGGCAAGTCTGCATCCTTTTGCCGAACCGGCTGAGCAGGAAGTCAGCAATGGAGAACGGTACAAACGGATCATGGAAGAACTCCAATACGTTGGCCGGCAGTTTATTTCCCAGGGACTGCATGTCCATGTCGGGGTAGGGGAGGGAGATACCGCTATCCGTGTCTGTGATATAATGCAGGCCTACTTGCCCATCCTGCTTGCCCTGAGTAGTTCATCCCCGTATTTCAGAGGTGAAGATACAGGGTTTCATTCGTACAGAACCAAATTGTTTGAGTCCTTGCCGCTTGCAGGCATTGCCGGATTTTTAGGCAGCTGGCAGGGATTTGCAGACGAGGTTGCGTTTCTGCGGAAGTGTCAGGTAATCAGGCAGATAAAAGATCTCTGGTGGGATGTACGGCCAAGTCCCGGCTTTGGTACTGTAGAAGTACGTATCTGTGACCTGCCGTCCAGGTTTTCTGAAATCCTTGGCATGGCTGCTGTTATTCAGGCACTGGTTGCATATATTGTAGAGAGCAAAATAACTCCTTTTCCGGTCAGTCTGCAGTTGCTGCGCAGCAACAAGTGGCAGGCTGCCCGACATGGACTGGAGGGCAGGTTCAATGATCCCTACGGGTTGCTTGAACACTCTAACCAGTCCCTTCGTCTGGCAGCTGAGGAACTCTTTGATCTGCTTCATCCCTTTGTGGAACGTTTTCAAACCATGGAGAATGTGCAGGTCATGCGGGATGTCCTGAAGTACGGCACCAGTACCGACCATCAGCGGGCCCTGATTGCACAGGGTAAAACATATAAGGACATGATCTCCCGCCTGCGGGACGATTATTGGATACATGAAGAAAATATATAAACGGGCAGTTGCTGCAACCGGCCATGAAGCCGTATCTGGGGCAGCAGAAATAATACTCAGAGCAGGCGGTAATGCCTTTGACGCCGTTGTTGCGGCAGGATTTGCCGGGGCCGTAGCAGAGCAGACCCTGACCAGCTTGGGCGGCGGCGGTTTTTTGTTAGCCAGGACTGCAGAGTCGCAGGAAATATTTTTTGATTTTTTTGTGGATACACCCGGCCTCGGTCTGGAAGAGTCCCAGGCAGAACCACATTTTTTTCCGGTGGGCATTGATTTTGGCGGGTCGGTTCAGGAGTTTAATATTGGGCTGGGATCAGTTGCGGTTCCCGGCACACTCAAGGGACTCATCCACGTCCATGACCGGTTGGGCCGAATGGATCTGGCCGAAGTCCTTGAACCGGCTGTCGAGCTGGCCCGGGGACACGAGCTCAATGCATTTCAAGCCGGATTTATTCATATGCTGCATCCGATCATGACCATGACCGAAACAGGGCGACGGCTGTACGAGCCTGATGGTTATTCTCTGGTCGAGGGAGATACCCTGGTATTCCCTGAGTTTGTTGATTTTCTGCATCAACTGATGGAGGATAAGGGGGAGAGCTTTTACAGAGGTGATATTGCCCGGATCATTGACCGGGAAATGCGGGAAGGCGGTGGTCTGCTCACCTCTGAAGACCTTGCATCTTTTCAAGTCATTGAGCGCACCCCCCTGCGGGCCAGGTATCGCGCTTATACATTACTTACCGGTCCGCCACCGTCTCTTGGTGGTTCGCTAATTGCCCTGTCCCTGTCACTGCTTGAGAAAATGGAACCCCTGGACCAGTGGGGCAGTCCTGAACATTTGTTACGGACTCTGGGCATGATGCAGGAAGTTGAACGGTTACGCGACAAGGGGATATCCAACCCCGAGGCCCTGGCGGATTTTGTTGCCGGCAACACAATCCAAAGCAGTGTGGACTCCATTCGCATGTTCAGCCGCGGCACGACCCATGTATCCATTGCCGACAGTGAAGGCAATATTGCATCCATGACCTGTTCCAACGGCGAAGGTTCCGGTTATTTCGTACCTGGAACCGGCATCATGCTCAATAACATGATGGGTGAGGATGATCTGCATCCTGATGGTTTTCATTCCTCACCTCAGGGAGAACGGATCGGCTCAATGATGTCACCCTCGGCCCTGATCCTTGATAACGAGGTGAAGCTGGTTTTCGGCAGTGGTGGTTCCAAACGCATCCGGCCTGCTCTTACCCAGGTTCTTACCCAGCTGGTTGATTTTAAACGTGATCTTACTGATGCGGTACATGCGCCGCGACTGCACTGGGACGGTGAAGTACTGCAATTGGAACCCGGTTTTGATGAGCGGGCCGTTGCTGCGCTGGCAGATCGCGTGCCAATAAATATTTGGGATGATATTAACGTGTATTTCGGCGGGGTCCATTCGGTTATTCCCGGAGTTGCCGGCACAGGCGATCCCAGGCGTGGTGGATCCGTGGCAATGGTGGAAGTGTGAGCCTGTACATCCTGAAACGTTTTCTGCTCATGATTCCGACCCTGTTCGGGGTCATGTTTATCACCTTTGTCATCACCCAGTTTGTTCCGGGCGGGCCGGTGGAAAAGATGATGGCCCAGATTGAAGGGCATGGTGCTGCAGGTGAGGCGGCCAGTGGCGGAGCAGGACTGTACCAGGCAAAACAGGGGCTTGATCAGCAGCGGGTTGAACAGCTGAAAAAATTGTATGGTTTTGACAAGCCACCCATGCAGCGTTTTTTTTCCATGATGGGTTCTTACCTGGTATTTGACTTCGGGGAGTCCTACTACCATCACCGGAAGGTTGCCAGTCTGGTGATTTCCAAACTGCCGGTTTCCATGTCCCTTGGTTTGTGGTCGTTTTTGATCGTGTATTCGGTGTGTATTCCCTTGGGTATCAGTAAGGCCATTCGGGATGGTTCCCGTTTTGATGTCTTTACAAGCACTGTTATCCTGATGGGTTATGCCATACCTGGGTTTGTACTGGGTATTGTTCTCATTGTTCTGTTCGGGGGCGGCAGTTTCTGGAATATTTTTCCGCTGCGTGGTCTTATTTCCGACAACTGGCATCAGATGAGCCTGGTTGCCAGGGTGCTGGATTATCTCTGGCACATGGTACTGCCCATAACGGCTTCAACGGTGGGCAGTCTTGCCGTCATGACATTGCTTACCAAGAACTCCTTTCTTGAAGAGATTCGCAAGCAGTACGTGATGACTGCCCGGGCCAAGGGGCTCTCTGATGGGCAGGTTCTGTATAAGCATGTGTTTCGTAATGCCATTATTCCAATCATCACCGGTTTCCCTGGTTCTTTTATTGCCGCTTTTTTTACCGGCAGCCTGCTGATTGAAACGATTTTTTCCCTGGATGGGATGGGGCTTTTGGCCTATGAATCCGTCATGAACCGTGATTATCCTGTAGTGCTGGGAACCCTTTATTTTTTTACCATTATCGGACTTGTCTCAAGGTTGCTCTCCGACCTGAGTTATGTCTGGGTCGACCCGCGAATTAGTTTTGAGCGGCTGCAGTAAAGATGTAATCGATCACGGGCACCGCATCTTTGCACTAACGCTCTTGCCCGCATAGCGGGCTATAGCGAACAAGAACGTTAGCACAAATCTACGGCATCCGTGACAGATTACACATTTAAAATTAATTAAATCATATAGTTATATGCCAACCGATCAGGTACATAGGGACCATGGCAGGAAAAAAGCTGAAAAATTCATTGGCCCGGCGCAGGTGGCGTAATTTCAGAAAAAACCGACGGGGGTATTACAGCCTGATTCTCTTTGGAATACTGTTTGTTCTTTCTCTAGTGGCCGAGGTAATCAGTAATGACAAGCCCTTTCTGGTCCGGTACCAAGGCAGCTATTATTTTCCTCTGCTGAAAAAATATCCGGAAACCGTGTTTGGCGGAGACTTTGAAACCGAAACCGATTACCGGGATTCGTATATTTTGGAAAAGCTGACCAGTAACAGCAATACCGTTTATTTTCCACCCAATCCGCATAGCTATAATTCAATAAATCTTGAATTGAACCAGCCGGTTCCTTCTCCACCGTCAGATAAAAATCTTCTGGGTACCGATGACCGGGGCAGGGATGTACTGGCCAGGCTTATCTACGGGTTTCGTCTGTCCGTGCTCTTCGGTTTTGCTCTCACCCTGTTCGGGACCGTTCTTGGGATTATAGCAGGGGCGGTGCAGGGATATTTCGGGGGCAGGATCGACCTTGTCTTTCAGCGTTTTATTGAAATCTGGGGAGCCATGCCCGAGTTGTACCTGCTGATTATCTTTGCCTCCATCTTTAAACCCAGTGTGCTCCTGCTGCTGATCCTGCTCTCCATGTTCGGTTGGATGGGATTGTCCGATTACGTACGGGCAGAGTTCCTGAAAGGACGGAACATGGAGTATGTGAAAGCTGCCAAGGCCCTGGGTGTGGGCAATTTGACCATCATGTACCGGCATCTGCTGCCAAACGGCATGACCCCGGTGATCACTTTCCTTCCGTTCAGGATGTCAGGGGCGATCCTGGCCCTGACTAGCCTGGATTTTCTGGGCCTGGGGGTGCCGCCGTCAACACCGAGTCTTGGTGAACTACTGGCCCAGGGCAAGGCCAATATCGATGCCTGGTGGCTGTCCCTGTCCACCTTTGTTGTTCTGGTAGGGACCCTGATCCTGCTGATTTTTATCGGCGAGGCCTTGCGAGAGGCGTTTGACCCTCGCAGACAGTAGTTTTGACGCGGAAGCTGCCTGGCACATCGTATCAAATAAAAAAAGGGAACTGACATGAACGGTCAGTTCCCTTTTCCTGTGTATCCTGCAAAACTTATTCCGTAACCCATCACTGGTTTGTAACTATACAATATCACCTACAGTTAAAATGTAAGGTGGTACAGGTGCCTCAGGTTCACACGCTCGGAGTCTGCGCTTACCTGCCGTTCGCTATAACAGCGAAGCGGTGTCACCCTCTATGCGGGCGGAAGCAATCGGAGTCTCGCAAGCTCACTTACCTGTGTGAAGATGGGGTGCCTGTGACGGCTTACCTTATTCCTGCTTCAACTCTTTCCTGATGTTGTCAAACTCTTTCAGCATGGTTTCACGGAGTTGGGAAAAACCTGCCTGCACCTGGAGAGTAACATCATCATCAACGCCTTCAACAGTAGGAGATGGAGTCGTAGTTGCGGTTGACTTTTGACTGCTGATAATCGTATCAAAGAAAGTCTGTTGCCAGGAAGTATAAAGTCGGACCGTTTCAGTTAGAGTGGCCGGATTCTCTGCGTCTTCAAGTCCGGCAACAAGCTCTTGAACTATAGTATTGTTCTCTGCTGCAGCCTCCGGGTTTTTCGAAAGCAGGGCTACAGCCGAGTCAATCAGGGTCAGCAGTACGGTCTGAGGAGCACCTATATTCTCTTCTTTACCAGCAGCAACCAGTTCTGCAACCCGCTTGAAATCATCGGGTGCCGGGGAGGACGATAGTGTTGAAGTAACAGCAACCAGGGACGATAAGGCCGTACTAGACGTCGGAGCCTTTAGGGCACTCTCCTCCTTGTCTTCATCAAAGAATGAATCCAGCTTGTCGTCGATATCTTCCATAGCTGAGTCGGCAAGGCCTGCAACAGCCTCCTGTTCATCAAAGCCGGAAATCTCATCGGCATCTGCAAGGGCTGGTTCAGTTTCAGCCAACCCTTGATCAGCTTCAGAAGTTTCATCTTCGGTAAAAAAGGAGTCAATTTCTTCTTCAAGGGGTTCCTCTGCACCGGCTTTAATTTTCTGAGCAGCGGTAACCTCGGTTTCAGGTTCATCATCACTGCCGAAAAAGGAATCCAGTTTATCCTGCAAATCACCGCTGGAATCTTCGACCAATTCGGCTGCAACCTCTTCCTCGCGGAAACCGGATTCGACATCCTCATCAGCATCTGCAAGTGCCGACACTACCGTATCCTCAGTCTCACGGTCTAACTGTTGTGTGCCTGGAGCCGCATGTGCTGGATCTATATCCTGCTCTTCCTCGGGAATATCGAAAAAGGAATCCAGCTTATCTTCAAGTTCAGTGGCTGGTTCCTCAGCAAGTCCTGCAGACTCAACGTCTTCTCTAAAACCTCCTTTCTCGTCAGATTCAGCAAGTGCAGGCGTTACAATATCTTCGTCACCGGCTGGTGGGCCCTTATCTTCATCATCTTCAGCAAGAAACAAATCCTCGTCAAAATCAAGTGAATCTTCATCCTTCTGATCTACATCTGCAATCGCCACTTCCAGATCAGGTGTCAGCTCTCCACTTTCATCATCAAGGCTAAGTTCAAGACCTTCAAGTTCTGCATCATCTGCCTTGTCATCGCTGAAAAGAAGCTCAAGCTCTTCATCAAGGTTTTCTTTGCTCAGACCTTCATCTCCCATCGAATGCTCTGCTGCTTCATCCGATACAGTATCAAGAGCGGGAGCAAAACCGGTACTGAGTTTAAGTTCTTCCTCAATGAAATCATCTGCTAGTTCATCTGAAACCGGCTGAATGGCGTCCGGATCAAGAATGTCATCAGGATATTGCTCCTCTGCCGTTTCCATGGCAGCATTGATATTGTCAGCGGTTTTTTTATCATCACCATCATAATCCAATTCGTCATCACCGGAAAGAAACTCTACCGCATCCATTTCTTCCTCAATTTCCTGCTTACCTGCCGGCAGATCTTCGACAACGTTGTCATCAGCAGCAAAGTCAAGCATCTGGTCGACTTCATCAGCAACCTTGTCAACAGGTTCTATAGTACTTGCAGCTGCAATGGTTTCTTTGAGACTGTTCAGATGGCTGACCCTGTCAATAAGAATTTCCTGGCGTTTTTCAGTGTCGATATCCTTGTCGGTAATCAGGATCTTTAAGCCATCATAGAAAGAATGGAGAAGGGTGAACGCATCAGGATGGGCATTGATCTTTTCTTCGCTAATATATGCCCCAAGGGCCTGTAATCCTTGCAGTAGTACCTCGGCAGGCTTGTTGTCATGCAGAAGTTCAAGCAGTTCATCGGCCTGCTGGTTGAATTGTTCAAGATCTTCATCGGTTACTTCCCATTCCAGGCCAAGGATAGTCGCCTCTATATTTGCCAGGGGCTCGTATTCAGTTTCCGGGATTTCTTTTTCTTTAGTTGTACTGATTAGCTGGTCTGCAGAACCTGCATGAGTAGGCCCAATCTTGCCGATCTGGAACTGGAGGACTTTAAATTTTCGAATATCTGATTTAAGCAGTGAGGTGATGGCTTCTCCACTGATATCCGGTGTAGAGATTATTTTTTCATAGTTGTAAAATAAAGTGAGGAGCAGTTTGATGGCATTTTGGTGGGCATAAGCTCCTTCTATTCGCAAGTAATTTCCAACCTTTTCCAGTGCCTGTAGATAGATCTGAGCAACCTTGTCTTCTTTCCATATGCTACGCAGGCTGGCTACTTCCTGGACAAGTTCATCAAGGATGTCGTCACTTATTTCCCAGTCCAGAGAAAGAATGATTGATTTCAGACGGGTAAGCGGTGAATCATCAATACCTGTAAATTCGAACAGGTCGATTTCATCGGTATCAAAGGATTCGTCAGCAAACCGGGTGAGGTCTTCAATTTCGTCAAATGATGTGACCATATTGTTATCTGGGGTCGTCATGGGATGTTCGGCACAAAATACCGTCGGTTTTGCTCTTTACAGGAGCTTCTTCTGGATAGACACTACAGTGGATGAAATTATTTTTTTAAGTGTTTCCGGAACATTATATCCTGTCAATGCACTGCCCTCAAAGGAGGGTACTTTCAACTTGCTGTTCAAGTCTTTTTCCAGGACACTGCGAGGAAGAATGGGGATTCCCTGATCGCGAAGGTCTATTTTATTATACTGCATGACCAGGGGAATATGAAAAATAGATTCCTTGTACGATTTAAGATTTTCGTACAACTGGTTTAAGGACCTGATATTCTTCTCGCGCATTGCCACCTGGGCATCGGCAACAAAGACAATGCCGTCAACTCCCTTGAGGACCAGTTTACGAGTGGCGTTGTATTTTACCTGTCCAGGCACAGTGTACAGTTGGATTTTTAATTCATAGCCTTTGATTTTCCCCATATCAAAGGGCAGAAAATCAAAGAACAGGGTTCGGTCACCATGGGTCTTAAGACTGACCATTTCAGACTTGATTTGTTTACTGTACCTTCGGTTAATATATTCAAGGTTTGTTGTCTTACCACCCCTTCCCGGGCCATAGTAAACAACTTTTACCTGAACAATTTTTTCTCGTAGATTAATAAAGCTCAAGACACACTCCTGCTGCAGCGATCAATACTTTTAGAGTGGAGATAAGACAAACCGATCATGAGAGAGCATCATCTATTTGCTTGACCAGAGTTTCCTGATCTGCTCTATGGCTTCGACAACGTTAAGCCTGAGGAAACCTAGAGAAATATGCTTACCGAACATGGTGATCAGGAGGAGTTCCTCGTCGATTTTAGAAAAGTGGATATTACAATCCGTACCCTTGTGGAAGAGCAGGGAGAATTCTTGTTCACCAACCAGTTTTGCCATGGCATCTACTGTGGCAAAGTTACCGGCAGCCAGAGCTGCAAAAGAATAGACATCATATTTTGAGGTGCCGTTATCCTTGGCAGTTATGATATTTCCCGCCATGTCGATAATAATGACACAGTCTATCCCTATTTTGATGAGTTGATCACCTAAAATTTCATCAATTTTTTCAAGCTGTTCCTGGCTGACTACACCGTAATTCATCAGGTTCCCTCGTAAACGTTGCTCTTGTTATCCGGTTTGCCCATGCTAACCGGTATGTTTCCAATTACAATAAAGTATACGTCAGAAAAAAATATATATGAAGTTGTTTTTAATGATTTTACTCATTTTTTGTTATTTTTCTCTAGATCCTGCAGGGAGACGATAGAATATTTGCATACATTAACAAGGCCTTTATCGGTAATTTTCAACTCTGGAATTACCGGCAAGGCAAGAAAACTGAGGAGCATGATAGGGTTTTCAACCTCTGTGCCCACCCTGTCAAGAGCCCTGCGAAGTCCTCGCAGGCGTAAACGTACTTTATCAGCAGTTTCAGTTGACATGAGGCCTGCAACCGGCAGCGGTAGAGCAGCATATACCCGGTCATCTCCAGTCACTGCCAGGCCGCCTTTCATTTTTGTTATCTCTGTTATCGCCTGCATCATGGCTGCGTCACTGGTTCCGACAACTATCAGATTGTGTGAATCATGGGCAACGGTTGATCCAATCGCCCCTTTTCTTAAGCCCAGCCCCTGGACAAAACCAAGACCAATCGTATGGCTACCGTGATGCCGTTCAATAACAGCAATTTTGAGGATGTCCCGTTCAACATCAGAAACCAGCAGTCCATTCTGGATATTCGGCTCCTGGAAAGACTGGCCGGTAACTATCTGGCCGTCGGTGCAGCAAATAACCCTGATTAACCCCGGAGCAGCAGGGATTGTAAGATCAATGGTTTCAGGATTGATCCTGACTGATGATCGTATAACAGGATTAAGTGTGTCCAGTGATTGTTCCGGGATAGGCGTTACCAAGGTCCTGTTTTCTACAATACACTGACCATGGCTGTACACCCGGCTTACCTTGAACTGTTCCAGGTCATCGAGTACGACAAGATCAGCTCTGAACCCGGGGACAATGGCCCCAAGTCGCTGAAAACCAAAATGGCGTGCCGGGTTGATGGTGACCATCTGCAATCCAGTGACCGCATCCGCCCCAAGTTGTACGGTGCGCCGGAGAATATAATCCAGATGGCCCTGTTCAAGCAGGTCATCGGCATGACGATCATCTGTGACCAGCAGGCATTGATGGGCCGCAGGGGAGTTGAGAATAGGAAGCAACGCTTCCAAGTTGCGTGCAGTTGAACCTTCACGAATAAAAACAGCCATTCCGGCACGGAGTTTTTCCAGGGCCTCTGCCAGTGTAGTGCATTCATGGTCTGAATTAATACCTGCAGCAATATAGGCTTGAAGGTCCTTGCCGCTGAGACCGGGGGCGTGTCCGTCTATAAGAATTCCTCGATTTCGGGCAAGCAGTATTTTATCAAGAACTTCAGGAAGCGCAGCAACCGTTCCGGGAAAGTTCATCATTTCAGCCAACCCGATAACCCTGGGATGATCTAAGATTTCAGCAATATCTTTTGTAGAAAGAACCGCACCACTTGTTTCCATGTTGGTTGCCGGAACACAGGAGGGGGCCATGGCATAAATGGAAAGGGGAGAGTTCTCTTCAAGCATGTAATTGATGCCGGTTTTGCCGCATACATTGGCGATCTCATGGGGATCACAGATAACGGTTGTGGTGCCATGGGGCATAACTGCTGCAGCAAACTGGGCAGGAGTTAACATGGAGCTTTCAATGTGGATATGTCCTTCTATGAACCCTGGAGAGA
>JAUWLT010000118.1 GCA_030613515.1 Desulfobulbaceae bacterium | reverse complement strand
GCTTCTTCCCTGCGGCTGGCCCGAAAAATCGGCCTGGAGCAGGGGTTGCGCTTTGTCTATGAGGGTAATATTCCGGGTGAGGGAGGAGAGAATACGTTCTGTCCATCCTGTGGTAGTGAACTGGTGAGCCGGTTTGGTTTTTCCATCCGCAGCAACCAGCTCAAAGACGGAGTCTGTCCCTTGTGCAATGAAACCATTGAAGGGGTCTGGCATTATCCCTCATGATTTCCCGTAGTCTTCCCCGGTAGCAATACCAATAGTTAATTATCCATAAACCCTCCACTTCCAGTGGAGGACCCGTATAGGTTCTAACCGATCCGGGGTGTAATAAGGTAGGTTCATCCTCCGAGGATAGCCCCGCCACCGGGGTAATTTGGAGTATGAACCTATGCATGAATGGGAGAGTCTATCCCATGTAAGATGGGATTGTATTTCAAGACCTGGTACTCTGACCCCATGATCTGTGCGGCTACCAGATTATGTTCCTGTTTTTATGGTTATCTTATCGTTTTTCCTATTCTGTTCCATCTTATTTTGGAATCCATACTGTTCCAAGACCAATACAAGCAAATAGCCTTTCCTTTGATTTTATTTTGGTTCACAGGACCCCAAAAACGGCTATCATAGCTATTATCTCTATTGTCTCCCAGGAGAAAAATTGCGTTTTGCGGGACGGTAATCGGACCCAAATTATCTCGTGGATTTACGGTAGAAGAGAACATTTTATTACTTGTATTAATGACGGATATTTCTTTTTGTTGGACGCCATTCAAGTAGAGTTTTTTGTTTATAATCTCGACAGTATCTCCTCCTATTGCAACGATACGTTTAATATAATCTATAGATGGATCTTTGGGAAATTCGAAAACTACAACATCACCCCGTTTTGGTTCTTGAAAGTTGTAGATAGTTTTATTCGCAAGAATCATGTCCCCAATTTGTAGTGTTGGCAGCATTGACCCTGCTGGAATTTTATAAGCTTGGATTACGTGTTCTTTGAATCCTGCCGCGAAGATAGGTTGAATGATTAAAGAAGCAACTACCCAATAAGCGAGATAAATATACCAACGGTTGAATTTTTTTAATTGATATTCTGCTTTGTTCTGTTGTGCAATTTTAATTGCATTAAGTAAGCAAAAAATGAAATAACCAACCGCACATCCAATAAATAGGATAAGGATTACAAGAGGGGAAGCGATGAGCAACAGCCCAAGAATTATGAATAAAATTCCTTGGCCGAGGAAAAGAAGAATGCCTTTTCTCGCTTCCCCGGCATATACATGCCCTAAACCGATAGAAAGGAATGTTAGTAATCCAGCAATCCAAGGTTTTCTAATTTTGTTAACCATTTTTAAGACTCCAGATTTTTATCAAAACATAACAAGTTAGTATATAGTTTCTTGATAACTACACAAAGTCAATAATGTTGGCATCGTAATTTCAGCTAGGTAGAACTGGTCCCAACCTGATATCATTCACCATCGACTCGATAACAAGAAACCTGTTAACCTTACATGATACAAATTCCAGTGAGTGTAATACATGTTGGTTCCAATCCAATAGCTCTCCATGCTCACCCATGAATCAATTGACCGGCATAACAGATTTCCCGGCCACCTGATTTCAAACCCCTCTGAACACGATGCAGCAGTTGGTGCCACCGAAGCCGAACGAGTTGGAGAGAAAGAACTCATAGTCATGCTTGCGGACAGTATCCGGCACCACGTCCAGGTCTGCAAAGGCGGGATCAGGAAGATGGTTGACCGTGGGCAGGACCAAACCGCGCTGCATGGCCTCAATACCCAGAATCGCCTCAATGGCTGCCGAAGCCCCCAAACTGTGCCCGACCTGGGACTTGTTGGCGCTCACCGGAATCCCGCTCAGAAGGTCACCGAAAACAGCCCGCAGACACTCCACCTCGGTACTGTCACCGGTGGGGGTGGAGGTACCATGGGCATTCACTGCCCCGATATCAGCAGGCGTTAGTTCCGCATCATCAATAGCCTCCCGCATGGCCCGGATAACGGTAACCCGGTTAGGCCGGGTAAAATGGTTGGCATCCGAGGTCCAACCAACCCCTTTGACCTCTGCCAGGGGTTGCATGCCACGGGAAGCAATCATCTCCTCTGCCGCAAGTACCAGTACTCCGGCACCCTCGGCCAATACAAATCCTTTGCGGTCCTTACTAAATGGGCGTGAGGCCTGGACAGGATCATCATTGGCCCGGTCTTCAGGTCCGACCTTGATGGTGGCCAGCATATTGGCGAACCCCTGGATGATCTCCGGTACCAGGCAGGTTTCCACGCCGCCGACCAAGGCAAAATCACAGTCACCGTCCCGAATCATCCGGGCTCCGAGAGCAATGGCATGATTGCCGGATGCACAGGCTCCCTGGGGAGAAAAAATCGGTCCGGTAAAACCCAGCAGCATCCCTGCCTTGCCCGAGGGCAGGTTGGCGCAGAGGTTGGGAAGCAGGTAGGGACTGACCTTGAACGGTCCCCGGTTGACATAGTTATCCATACCAATCCGGTATGAATCAACACCGTTTAGGGCCGAACCAATCAG
Source organism: Desulfobulbaceae bacterium (assembly GCA_030613515.1). Classification (GTDB taxonomy): domain Bacteria; phylum Desulfobacterota; class Desulfobulbia; order Desulfobulbales; family Desulfobulbaceae; genus Desulfobulbus_C. Next base: position 5,272 of record JAUWLT010000118.1, on the reverse strand, counting down.
GCAGGCGGTTCTTGGTCCGCTTCGAGCGTCAATTTCAAGACCGGCATGGACCAGCGCCTGACGGCAGATCTCCATGGTAAGGAACACGTAGGCTGCATCCCAGATCGAAGCCTCTTTACGAGTAACATAGTCAAAATCCTGCGGGTTCCAGTCCGGGATTTCGCCTACCACGTTGCTTCTTGAGGTCGTTTCACAGCGGCTTAGTCGGCGAAAACCGGCCCGGCCCGCCTCTGCTGCCTGCCAGGTGCGGGCAAAGGTGTTACCCAGGGGCGTTGCCGCACCATAGCCGGTAACAAAGACCCGCCTGTTCTGCGGTGCCCGCATCAGCGTAACCGATCAAATGGTGTATAACTAGACATTATCATTACCTCCGAGTTGTAACCGATCAGCCAACCCTCCGGAAGACCACACAGGAATTACAGCCGCCAAAGCCGAAACTGTTTTTAAGCACAAATTCCTGCTCAAGCCTGCGCCTGCCCTCAGCCACACAGTCGAGCACGATTTCAGGGTCAGGCGTATAGTTGATGGTGGGCGGGAGCAGGCTATCCTGCATACCCTGGATGGCAAAAATAGATTCAATAACACTTGAGGCGCCCATGCAATGACCGATAAGAGATTTGTTGGCACAGACCGGCGACAGCTCTTTGCCAAACACGGAGTGCAGGGCATCAAATTCCACCTTGTCCCCCACCCGTGTTGAAGCAGCGTGCGCATTAACCGCGTCAATATTACCCGGTTCCAGTCCGGCATCGGTTACCGCATCTGCAATACAGCGGCGCACAGTGTTAAAATGAGGAGCAACAAAGTGATGGGCGTCCGAAGTCATGGACCAACCGGCCAGTTCAACTGAAAAGTCCAGCCCATGGGTCCGGGCAAACTCCCTGGTCGTCAGGATGACTGCACCGGCTCCCTCGGAGAGGACAAAGCCACGCCGGTCCACGGAAAACGGCCTGCTGGCAGTGGAGGGAAGATCATTTTCTCTGCCCTCCTTAGGTGTATAAGTACCGTTCATGGTGGCAAAACCGGCCACAATGGGCTCAACAAGGGCAAAATCGACTGCCCCGCAGATAACAACATCCGCCCTGTCCTGGGCAAGAAACATGGCCCCGATAATCATGGAGGTAAGGCCGGTGGCACAGGCGGTGATGGTGGAGACAATCGGTCCCTGGGCATGGGTCTGGATAGCAATTTTTCCACCCACCATGTTGATACAGGAATTCGGGTTGGCGTATGGATGAGGGAGTTTATTGTCCTGCCGCAGTCTCCGGTCGGCATTCAGCACCGCGTCAAGACCACCGATGGCTGAACTGTAGGTAACTGCCACACGGGGGGAGAGCTCAGGCGTAATCTCGATCCGGCTTCGCTGCAGGGCTCGCTGAACTGACAGCATGCCGTACTTGAACACTGGAGAAGTCCAGGCAGCCTGATGGCGGGGAGTAAGAAAGGGATAGTCCAGGTTATCAATATCCGGCACCTGACCGGCAATGCGGACCGGAAAATCCGCATCCAGGGGAAAACGGGTCAGCGCATCAACCCCGCTCTCTCCATTTAAGGCACGCTGCCATTGGGAATCAAGATCGCTGCCCAGTGGTGAGATGGCATCATAGCCGACAATGACCGCGTTACGGGAATCCATAAGATTTTACACTCATCACAGGATTGCAACTCTGTGGTATCACATTCATCAAAACTAACGCTTTTACCAGGGGATGAACTGATAAAGCTTGGCAAACATCTCATACACCTCTATCCAGTTCTGCAGGTCTTTAGTAGTCTTGATATGAGCCCGTTTGTTCACCATCACCCAGCTCATGTGGGCAGCTCCATCCTTGCAGGTGGAACAGTCCCGGGTTTCCGAGGTGCAGCAGCGGTGCATGGTTTTAAGGTCCGAGGCCCAGCGGATAAAATTGGTCAGCCTTTTGGGCCGAGGGTCACGTTTATCAATAGGCTCGGTTACAGACGGGCATTCCATCCAGCCAAACGTTCTGCCCAGCATCTTGCCGGTGGTGATGATCTCATGATAATATTTGCAGGAAACAAGCGTATCCGGATATTTATCCAGCAGATCGTCCATTTCAGCCCGTATGTCAATCAACTCTTCCGGCTGCCAGGAAAAGCCGTCCACTCCTTCATCGTTGGACAACAGCTGCACATGGGCCTTTACCCCCACATCCCTGATTTTTTGAATAATTTTTTCCGTCTTACCCAGCTGCTTGGGGGTAATGGTGTACAGGTAATAGGTATGAGGGTCTCCTTCGTAATTCGAACTCGATATCGTAAAGGTATCCTTGCCCCTGAGTGTCCTTTCGTCCTCTTCATCTCCCCACAGGGACAAGCCGACCATTAGATCCGGAAAACGGTTACGATCGAGCTTAATCAATCCGTTGGTAGCACAGAAGGTGGGCAGTCGCTTATAAAAAGCCTCGATCCGATCCATGCACAGGGTTGGTTCACCGCCGATGAGAATGGCCAAATTCACCCCCCGGTCCATCTCCTTTTCTACAAACCGATGCCATGTATTGATATCTGTTTCTTCGCTGGCAACCTCATGCTCGCCGGAGGAGAAGAAAAAACAGCCCTTGCAGCGAAGGTTACAACGATCGGTTATATCGTAAATAGAGCTGCGAATATTAAGCTTTGAAATTTTTTTATAGCGCTCGTACCAGTGTTCATCGAGCAGGGAGCTGACGGTTATCATAGGGTTAGGGATTAGGGGTTAGGGATCAGGATTGTTAATCCATATGTATCCGTATTCATCCGTGGTTTACAAATCATCTTCCGGTGGCTTTACCGCGTAATCACAGAGGTTATTACCCTTTTCATAGCCCATTACCCAGACGGCCAAATAGGTATCAACATAGTCCAGCCAGGCCTTGAAATGTTCGGGATCAGATGCATGACGGTACATACGGGCGGTAACCACGGCACTGCCCGCCGCATAGTGACGACAGTCCGCGCAATCGGTATCCGGGACGCAGCAGGATGCATCCCGGTCCCACTGGAGATCCGTGCGATATTGCCTGAATGATCTGCCAAGGCCGATATCAGTGGACGGATTCATACGGGGGTAGGAGCAGCCATACACATCGTGCAGACCCTTTGCATGGGTATGGGCAACGATGTTGTAGTGTGAATAAATAACCGTCTCCGGGTACTCCTGCAGGAGCTGGCTCATGGTGTCCCGGGTATGACCAAGGGTCTCGGCGGTATGGCGCAGGGGACCTGTGTATCCCACTGGCGAGGAAAACATGTTAAAGGTGATTTTGTGCCCATTGTCTGCAAGCAGACGGGTCACCTGCCGGGCCTGATCGATATTGACCGGGGTAAAGGTGTAAACAAAAACAGCCCTGGGATCATCCCGGTAATTGGCCATCTGGTGCACCAGCATATCCTTTGCCTTGCGGATTTCCAGGCTGGTCTGATCATTGCCCCAGGCAGAGATATGAATCTTGTAGCCGATATCTGCAGGTATGGCCTTGATACCGTTGGTGGCAATGGCACCCAGATCAATGGTTTCATAACAGATGCGGCATAACTCGGGGACCAGGGAAGGCTCGGCACCGGCCAGAACAACAAAGGTGATGCCCCGTTCTTTTTCCGCTGCCAGCAGCTGTTTCCAGGCCGCAGGATCCCTGTTCTCAACTGCAAACTGCTTGTCACCATTAAAATAATAACAGCCTTCACATCTGATATTGCAGCGATTGGTCATGTCATAGGTGGATTCGCGCAGGAAAAAATATCGGCGTACTTTTTCCCACCGCTCCCTGACGGGAGGATCGGCTATGATGTCGGCAAATTTATATTCTCTGGTTTCCACGTCGGACAGGTCTCTACTCTTTGCTGCTCAACTTATCTGTAATGTAGCGGGCAATAATACGAACTGTGGTCAATTTTGGATAGTCATCCTCATCAATCCTGATCCCGTACTCATCCCTGATCACAAGGGCTATGGTCGCCAGATCCATGCTGTCAATACCCACCTCGTCCACCAGGTCAAGATCCGGCTCAAAGGTTTCCGGCGTAACATCTTCCAGCTTCAGCTCATTAATAATAATCTCGGCTATGCGAAGGGTGGTTTTGGTAATATCGTTTTCCATAAGACTTTATTCTCTTTTTTTATATTTGGGCAAACTTCATCATACCGGAACTGACGAGTTCATCATCTTCGGTTGTCAGACGAAAGAAATAGACATTTTCACTTTTTCCGGCAACAGCATGAATATTTAAAATCTCACCCGGCCAAATCCGTCTCCTGAACTTCACCCGGCCAAGCCCGCTCACACAATACTCATCACCGAGCAAGCGGCCTACGGCATCGGCAACCATTCCTAACTGGCCGATACCGGGCAGAGTCGGGTCACCTGGAAAATGTCCATCAAACCAGGGGGAGTCGGCATCAATTTTGACTTTAGCCGAAACTTCCTGCCCTCCGGACAATTGCAGATTAATGAAACTATACCACATGAGAAGATATATTTCCTGTAAGTCAATGCCATTAACTCAAACAAAGTGACTCTGCTGCATAGAAATATTGCTTAATTACCCTCCGGTAGGAGCGACGCCTCGTCGCGAAAAAAATCGTACCAATCGCGCCGAGGCACCACTCCTACCACTCAATCCCTCTGCCACGTCCATGGCCAAAACTATGTACCATCAAAAAACAAAACCCACAACATAGAGATCAACCTTTTATCGAATCAAATACTCCCAAAGGGGGCCGGTGTACCCTTTGCTATACATTCGCTCAACAGTAGATGCAGCATCAGTCCCGCCGGAACCGATTATCCAGTTCACCCGATCCCGTGCCTGCTCCCGAACAAGCTGCTCAATAGCCACCGGATCAATACGGTTCGAAGAGTAAAAAATCGGCTGCAGCAAGTCCATGCCGGAGGAAATTTTGCCCTCCTTCAGGGCAATGTCATAGATCGCGGTATGTGGATAAATTCGAATCCCTATGAAGAAGAAAAATACCGCCTTGGGCAACTGTTCAATCTTTTGCAGGCTCTCATTAACGGTTTCGGCGGATTCGCCCGGTCCTCCCAAAAGGAAATAATGGGCCACATGCAGACCGGCGTCCACTGCCTGCTCATGGGCGGAGAAAACATCACGTACCCGAAAGGGTTTCCGGTATGTTTTCAGCATCTGCCCTGACATGGACTCAGTACCGAACTCAACATGGCTCAGTCCCGCAGCAGCCATTCTGATAAAATAATCGGACGGCAGCTTTACCGGCGCAAAAAAACCGCCCCAGGGAATAGTGACCCCGGCCTGT
>JAUWLT010000031.1 GCA_030613515.1 Desulfobulbaceae bacterium | reverse complement strand
ATTTAATGTAATATTATATGTAGCTATACACTTAGAGTGTCCAATTGTTGTATTCTGCTGAGTGTCCAATTATGGCGATAAACCGTGCATTGGCGTGCCGTTCAAGAGTATGGTACACTCATTTTTTATGAGGTCTGTAGTAAGAGCAAGGCCAGGGCAACAAGCCCTTTGACATACCTTTGATAGACTTGTTTCTTCATTTTTCCCCCTTTGATAAGTTGTTGACAGAGGGGGTAGTATCACCACCCCCCTGATCAGGCTCAGCTACAACCGGTCCCTGTTCATAACCTGACGGTGGCGACGGTGGACCAACAATCATTGCCTTTTCGACCGTTTTGCCATTATCAAGGATTTCCTGCTCAACATGAAAATATTTCTGCTCAGGGGTATCCTCGGACAGCTCTTCCTCGGCAAAGACAACCGACACTGCACCCGTTGACAGCAAGGTCAGAACAATGACCTGTATCATGCACATCGAATACATAGAATACAATTCTCTATTCTCCAAACAAACAACATCTCACATGGAAAAAGTATTAATTAAAATATTATCAAGAAATAATTACGTCATGCAACTAACTTAATTAATTTCAACAAGAAACCGTGATGTCAGATGATGTTCTCGACTGGTAGGACGCCCTCTGCCTGCACCTTATTTCATGTTGCTCGGTTCCATGCTGATTATTTCCGCGAAACGTAACTTCCCCTTTTCTTGACATAGTGTTTCTGGTACATATGGATGCGTAAGCCTAAGCTGCTTTATTGCTGTTGCAAACTGCTAACAGCAAACGTACAACCTGGAATGTTTTCATGGAATACACGGTTACCATAGAAAAAATAATTATCGGCGGCAGGGGATTAGCCCGGCCGGACAGTGGTAAGGTCGTAATGGCCGGCGGAGTACTGCCGGGAGAGGTGGTCAACGTTTCCGAGGTTAAAGAGCATCGGGGCTATATCGAGGCTGAACCTGTGGAAATTATCACCCCATCGCCTGCAAGGAGGCTACCTGTATGCCCATGGTATCAAGACTGTGGAGGTTGCGACCTGCAGCACTGCGACTATGGGGCTCAGCTTCAGATCAAAAAAGACATTGTCAAAGAAGCACTTGGCCGGGCAGGTGTCGTCTGTCCCGGCGACTGTCTTGCCGACACATTGCCATCTCCGGATCATCTGGCCTACAGACATCGTCTCCGAATGAAAATAAACAGGAACGGCCAAGTTGGGTTTCACAGGAAAGGAACCAATACCATCGTTCCTGTTCTGAGCTGTGCAGTTGCTGCCGGCAAAATAAATGCAGCCATTTCTTTTTTACAGTCCGAGGTATTACTCAAAAATTTTGCCGGATTCTGTAAAGAGATAGAGTTGCTCCACTCCCCTGCAGACGATGCACTGACCCTGCTTTTGCAGATGGAGGATAAAAACAAGGCTGACCAGGACTTGCTTACTGTATTCAAGGACTGCCCGGCCGTCAACCAGGCAGCATACAAAACAGGCCTGCGGCTTTATGCAGCCACACCACTGCAACCGATGGAACAGTGCTTTGTCCTTTCAGCTGAGCAACAAATCCACTATTCACTTTCCTGGACAGCCGGTTGCTTTTCCCAGGTCAATGCCGGACAGAATGAACAGCTGGTACAATTGGTCTGCCGACTGGCCGGTGATGTACAGTCCACAACAATCCTTGATCTGTACTGCGGTATGGGTAATTTTTCTATTCCTCTGGCCCTGCAGGGAGCGGCAGTCACAGGAATTGAACTGAACCGGGAAAGTATCCGCTGGGCAAAACACAATGCTGAATCCGCCGGTGTTATCTGCAGTTTTTTTGCAGCCGATGTGCACAACAGCCTGCGGCAACTTGTAAAAAACAGACAGCAGGTTGATACCATTATTCTTGATCCGCCGCGTCGGGGTATCGGCAAAGCAGCCGGCCTGCTGCCCAGACTGCGACCACGGCAGATTATCTATATTTCCTGCGATCCTGCCACACTGGCCCGGGACCTGGCCACACTGTGCGACAGTTGCTACTCACTTAGCCAACTGATTCCCGTGGACATGTTTCCCCAGACCCACCACATTGAATCCGTGGCCCTGCTTGAAAAAAATTGACATCAGCTCGGCTTCGCACTAATTATAAACAATTGACTTTCTAAGCCTGTTACAGGTAAGCCGTCACAGGCGGCGCATCTTCACACGGTCGCCCCCCGCCCGCATAGGTAGGCTATAGCGAACGGAAACAACTGCGTAGGCACCACCTGTGGCGGCTTACATATCCGAGACAGTGATAACGCAGTGTTGGCCACCCTGTGACTGGTTACTGTTACAGGCCTTGTTATTACAGTATATTTTTCCACAAAGGCACAGATAAATGCTAACTTATCTGTGCCTTTGTGGTTACTTTTAAGGTTTGATTATGTCAATAATTTCAAACAGCGGTTTTTCAGCCAACGGATTACCCTTGCTGATAGGCTCTCTGCCGCTGACCGACCACCGGGAAGCCCTGAATTGGATTTTTGATGCCACACCGGAGATTCCACTCTGGCCGCAGCTCCCGACAAACCCGTTTGAACGGATGATGCCCCAGTTTGCCGAGGGAATCCCCTGCATCAGGGAAGAAGACTTGACCAAGCCGGAGGGCCGTATTCTTTTTGACATCAGTGGAGCCGACTTTGGAAAAAACATGCTGGCCTTTTTTGAAGAGTATATGGCTGTACTTGAGGATCCGGAGCCCCTGACAGAGTCCCGTTTCAAGGTCAGCTGTGACCGGGCCGAAGGATTGTACCTGTTTGCCGAAGCCATTGGTGCCAGGGAAAACCTTGTTGCGGTAAAAGGCCAGGTAACCGGGCCCTTTACCATGCTCACCGGCATCAAGGACTGTGAAGGCCGGGCCGGATACTTTAATGACACCATCCGGGAGATGGTCATCAAGGGAATTGCTATGAAGGCAGCCTGGCAAACCAGGCTCCTTGCCGGCAAGACCGACAAACAGGTGATCATGTTTATTGATGAGCCTTCCCTTGCCGGGCTTGGATCTTCGGCCTTTATCTCGGTCACCGCTGCTGAAATCCAGGGAATGATTAACGAGGTAGCCGGCGCAATCCATCAGGCGGGCGGCCTGGCAGGTATCCATGTCTGCGCTAACACAGACTGGGAACTACTGCTGGAGTCACAGATTGATATCTTAAGTTTTGATGCCTATAGTTTTTTTGATAAGTTTGCGTCGCTGAAGAATAAGATCAACACCTACCTCGACCGTGGCTCCATTATTGCCTGGGGCGGAGTACCCACCGGCAAGGCTGATGATATTAAAAAGGAAAGCGGCGACTCCCTGACAGCTCTATGGGAGAGCCAGGCAGAACTCCTTATCGGGCAAAACCGCAGTAAAGAAACCCTGTTGCGGCAGTCATTTATCACGCCGAGTTGCGGTACCGGATCGCTCAAACCGGAACTGGCCAAAAAGGTGCTTGAGTTGACCAGAGTCGTGTCGGATAACCTGCGGGCAAAGTATTTATAAAGTAGCGAGGGTATGCCCTTTGAGGGCATACCATCGCTCATTTACCGTAACCAGTGAACTCTATGGATAAGCAACAAAGTCATATTCTTAAACAGCGCCGGGAAAAAGCTCAGGCCCTGGCCGATGCCGGTGTAAAACTGTTCAGCAATGATTTCAAGGCGCCCCAGCCCATTGCCGAAATCCTGCCTCGAGGCGAAGCTCTGGCACCGGAGTCCCATGAAAAAGACGGCGGGCTGTACCGGGTTGCCGGGCGGATCATGTCCATGCGTAAATTCGGAAAGGCCGCATTCTTTCACATGCAGGACGAGTCCGACCGCATCCAGATCTATGCCCGCAGGGATTTGCTTGGTGACGAAGAGTTCAAGCTGTTCAAGAAATGGGATGTAGGTGATATTGTCGGGGTCACAGGCAAACTGTTCAAGACCAAGACCGGTGAGTTGTCGGTGGAGGCCTCCAAACTGCAGATGATCACCAAATCGCTACGTCCCCTGCCGGAAAAATTCCATGGCCTTACCGATGTTGAGACCCGCTACCGGCAGCGCTATGTTGACCTGATCGTCAACCCGGAGGTCCGCGACACCTTCCGCAAACGGGTTGAAATTATCCGTTTGATCCGTGAATTCTTGAGCAACCGCGGCTTCATGGAAGTAGAGACTCCCATGATGCAGCCGGTGCCCGGCGGCGCTACGGCCAAACCGTTCAGCACCTATCACAATGCTCTTGATATGGAACTGTTCCTGCGTATCGCTCCGGAGCTCTATCTCAAACGACTCCTGGTGGGCGGCTTTGAAAAGGTGTTTGAAATCAACCGTAACTTCCGTAATGAAGGACTGTCCACCCGCCATAACCCCGAATTCACCATGTTGGAGTTTTACCAGGCCTATGCCACCTATCATGATTTGATGGACCTGACCGAAGAGATGATCTCCTGGTTGGCGGCTGAGGTGACCGGCTCCATGGAGGTAAGCTTCCAGTCCACTCCGGTCAACCTGACCCCGCCCTGGCGTCGCTATACCATGGAAGAGGCGCTGGTAGAAATAGGAGGTGTTGATGCTGAACTGCTGAAAGATGAGACGTCAGTGATGGCGCTGGCAAAGGAAAAAGGAATTGAGCTGCAGCCCGAAGCAGGTCCGGGTAAGGCAAAGACCGAACTGTTTGAGCTGCTTGTGGAAGATAAACTGATCGACCCCACTTTTATTACCTCTTATCCAACTGAGGTGTCACCACTCGCACGAAAAAATGAAGAGGACCCAACAGTCACAGATCGCTTTGAGCTTTTTATTACCGGCCGGGAAATTGCCAATGCCTTTTCCGAGCTCAACGATCCCATTGACCAGTTTGAGCGTTTTGAACAACAGATCAATGAACGCGGTGATGACGACGAGATCCATCCGGAGCTTGACCACGATTATATCCGTGCCCTGGAATACGGCATGCCTTCTGCTGCTGGAGAAGGAATCGGCATAGACCGGCTGGTCATGCTGCTCACCGACTCCCCATCCATCCGCGACGTTATTTTGTTTCCGCACCTGAAACCGGAATCCTGAAACCAAATGATTTTGCTCTCTGTCCTCTGTCCTCTGTCCTCCGGCTTCTGATATGTCCTTTGAACGTTTTGTCAGCTTCCGCTACCTGCGAGCCAAACGGAAACAGAAATTTATTTCGCTTATCTCTGTTATCTCCGTGTTGGGAGTTGCAGTGGGCGTAATGGCGTTGATCGTTGTACTCTCCGTATATACCGGCTTTACAGAAGGACTGCGTGACCAGATTATCGGCATTAATGCCCATATCCTGGTACAGAAATTCGGCGGTGAAATCGACAATCCGGACCAGCTGCAAGAAGAGGTGTTATCGATAGATGGGGTTGTCGCCACTACCCCGTATATCTACGGGCAGGCGTTGATCTCTTCGGGGAAGTCATCCACGGGCATTGTCCTGCGAGGTATTGATCCGGAAAGTGCCGGCAAGGTGATCAAGCTCGAAAGCCAGATGCTCAACGGCAACCTCATGGACCTGGCCGCAGATCACGGCCTGCCTGCCATCATTCTGGGTAAGGATCTTGCCGCCCAGTTACGGGTTACCGCCGGCTGGAAAATCAGGCTCATCTCACCCCACGGCCCGCTAACCCCCATGGGAGTTCTGCCCAAGGTCCGCACCTGCCTGGTAACCGGTATCTTTGAAACCGGCATGTATGAGTATGACTCCACCATGGGCTTTATCAATCTTACGACCGCACGCAACCTTGCCGGCATGGACCGGGGCGTACACGGACTTGAGATTCGAGTTACAGATGTAGACAAGGCAAACATCACAGCTGCAGCCATCAAGGAGCAACTGGGCAATGCTTACTCGGTGCGGGACTGGATGCAGATTAATCAGAACCTGTTTGCAGCCCTGAAACTGGAAAAGATAGGCATCTTCATTGCCCTTGATCTCATCATCCTGGTGGCGGCCTTAAATATTATCAGTGCGCTTGTCATGGTGGTAATGGAAAAAACCAGGGATATCGCCATTCTCAAATCCATGGGCGCCACCACCGGCTCCATCATGCGCATCTTTTTTTATCAGGGAGCGGTCATCGGGTTGTCCGGCACAGTACTTGGTGTTGTCAGCGGACTTGGTCTCTGTGCTCTGCTCAAGCGCTACAAGATCATCGAGCTGCCCAGCAATGTCTATCCCATGTCCACCATGCCGATCAAGGTGGTACCCATGGATGTAACCGTCATCGCCATTTCCGCCATCCTCATCACCCTGGCAGCAACCCTGTATCCCTCGTGGAAGGCCTCAAAAATCAGGCCGGCCGAGGCGCTGACCTACGAATAAAGGATAACATGCACGCTCCTTCAAATTCTCTTCTTCTGCAGGCTGAAAATATCCATAAAGCGTTTGGGACCAAGGAAAATCCAATCAAGGTGCTGCGCGGGGTGGACCTGGCCCTCTCCAGTGGCGAGATGCTGGCCATTGTCGGTGCCTCGGGATCAGGTAAAACCACCTTGCTGCAGATACTGGGTTGCCTGGATATCGCGGATCAGGGAAAACTGCTCTTTAAAGACAAAGACCTGACAAACTTAAGCGAAAACAATCTCAGCCTGCACAGGAATACCAATGTCGGTTTTATCTTCCAGTTTCATTATCTGCTGCCGGAATTCTCAGCCCTGGAAAATGTAATGATGCCCGGCCTGATAGCAGGACTACCCCAAAAAAAACTGAAAGAAAAGGCCATGGGACTGCTTGACCAGGTGGCCCTGGATCACCGGGTCGAGCATCGCAGCGGTGAGTTGTCCGGGGGAGAACAGCAGCGAGTCGCCCTTGCCCGGGCGCTTATTATGGATCCGGCCCTACTGCTTGCCGACGAACCAACCGGAAACCTGGACTCTGCCAGCGGCAGGCAGGTGTTTAACCTTCTCACCAATCTCTGCCGGACCCAGTCCCTGTCCATTATCATGGTCACCCATAACATGGAACTGGCCGGTTCCATGGATCGATGCCTGACCCTGGTGGATGGTCGACTTTCCGATGAACAATGAATACTAACCGCGTCTTACGGTACAGTTATTCGCGGCGAGGCGCCGCTCCTACCCTAAAACTCACTGGTTAATCGATATATTCGAGCACAATCTTCAGCATTCTGCGCACCGGTTCGGCAGCACCCCAGAGCAGCTGATCACCCACGCTGAAACCACTCAGGTATTCATTGCCCAAGTTCATTTTCCGTAACCGTCCCACCGGAATATCAAGGGTGCCGGTGACCCGGGCAGGAGTCAGCTCCTTCAGGGTTTCTTCCTTGTTGTTAGCAACCAGATACACCCACTCATTCTGAGCACCAATGGCCGCCTCGATATCAGCAAGCGGCACATCGCGATTCAGCTTGATGGTATAGGCCTGGCTGTGGCAACGTATGGAGCCGACCCGGACACAGCAGCCGTCAACAGGTATCTGATTGTCTTCACGACCAAGAATTTTATTGGTTTCACTGATACCTTTCCATTCCTCGCGGGTCTGGCCGTTTTCCATGGCCCGGTCAACCCATGGGATAAGACTGGCTGCCAGCGGCGCTCCAAAGTTCTCTACAGGAAAGGCGGGATTGCGGACAGTCTCAATCACGTTTTTATCAATATCGAGAATCGCGGTTGCAGGGTCATCAAGCCAGTCTGCACAGTTCTCGCCGATTAGACGCATCTGGTTGACCAGTTCGCGCATATTTTTTGCACCGGCTCCGGAGGCGGCCTGATAGGTCTGGGAGGTAATCCACTCCACCCAGCCCTTTTCAAACAGACCCGCTAAGCCCATAAGCATAAGCGATACCGTGCAGTTACCGCCGATATAGTCTTTTATTCCATCGGCAAGCCCCTGGTCAATGACCTTACGGTTCACCGGGTCCAGGACAATGATGGAATCCTTTTCCATGCGCAGGGTGGAGGCGGCATCAATCCAGTACCCATGCCAGCCGCCGGTTCGCAGCTGCGGATAAACCTTTGAGGTGTAGCTGCCGCCCTGACAGGACAGGATAACATCAAGATCTTTCAGCAACTCTACATCATGGGCATCAAGCAGTTCATAGGTGGTATTGCCGATCTCAGGCCCGGCCTGCCCGGCCTGGGAGGTAGAAAAAAACAGCGATTCAAAACCCTGAAAGTCATTTTCCTTTTCCATGCGCTCCATGAGCACGGAACCGACCATACCCCGCCAACCGATTATACCTACTCTCTTCATATCAATATCCTGTTGGTAATTTCTCTATAACTTGAGATAAAAAAAGGGGAAAAGGAACAGGGAACAGGAAAAGGGCTACTGCCAACCATCTCTTCCTATTCTCTCTTCCCTCTTCCCTTTTTTCTTTTCCTGTCTCTTTTCACACTACCCGCAAGTAGTGAATCAGCTCACGGGTAATAAGAGGGGCCACCGAATACACTTCAAGCAAGTCATCGCTCCTGGTCCCGGGATAGGTATCTGCGCCGATGATCCGATGAATTCCTTTTTCCTTGAAACGGTTTCGCGCATCACCGGCCATCACCAGATGGGTGGCCATGACCATGACCTCGACCGCACCTGCCTCGTAGCAGCGGTCTGCTGTCTGAAACATGGATCCGCCGGTTCGGATCATATCATCGCAGATAATGGCCGTTCTGCCCTTGACGGTACCGGACAACTGGCCAACGATGGTTTTATCCACATCGTAGCGATCCTTATTTGCCGCCGTGTGCGGACAGCCCAGTTTTCCGGCAAGCCTGGCTACCCGTTTACTGAACCCGTAATCCGGTGAGACCAGTACGTAATTGCTCAGCTCCATAGCTCGAATTTTTTCGGCGGCATACTCTTCCGTCCAGATATGCCGGGTCCTGACATCTCCTGCATGGGCATGAAGTACGGCCTCGGAATGCAGATCTACAAAGGTTACATAATCGGGACGGGCACGAAAAATCTGCCTGGTACGGGTTATTCCCTTGGGGATCTCACCTGAAGCCGGTCTGGCCTGCTCCATGGTGGAGTATCCCAGGTACGGAATAACCACATTTACACTGCGGGCATTCCAGTAACGGCTGCCGGCAATTAAATCCACCAGTTCCTGCTGGGCGGCATCAGTATGGGTGGCGGCAATGATGATGATATCACGACCTGACACATCACAGGGGAAGGCATGATAGATTTCACCGTCTGCAAACTCGTTGCGCACCATGGGGGTACAGACAACCTGCAGTTCAGCTGCAACTTTGTCGGCAAGCGGGACCGAGCCCTGGGTGGCTAACAGAAGAATATTTTCACGTCGGGTCATAGGATACAAGGTGTAAGGTAAAAGGTATAAGGTTTAAGGTGTACTCTTCTTTCCTTTACAGGGCGGCAACGATGGCGTCACCCATTTTTTTTGTATTGACTGTCGTGCTGCCCTCGGTCGCAATATCAGCAGTCATGATTCCCTGGTCCAGGGTAGCGGAAACCGCTTTTACAATGGCTGAGGCCGCCTTGTTCTGGTTCAGGCTGTAACGCAGCATCATGGCAGCAGACAAAATCTCGGCAACGGGGTTGGCAATTCCCTGGCCTGCAATATCCGGGGCCGAGCCGCCGGCCGGTTCAAAGAGGCCGAAGTTGTCACTGTTTAAGCTGGCAGAAGCCAGCATGCCCATGGAACCGGTGAGCATGGCTGCTTCATCAGAGATAATATCACCAAACATGTTGTCGCAGAGCATAACGTCAAACTGCTGTGGCCGGCGTAGCAACTGCATGGCGGCATTATCCACATAGATATGATTCAGCTCCACGTCCGGAAAATCGGCAGCAACCTCCTTGACCACCTCACGCCAGAAGACCATGGTAGTCAACACGTTGGCCTTGTCCACCGAGGTGACTTTATTGCTGCGCAGCCGGGCAGCTTCAAAGGCAATCCGGGTAATGCGCTCAATCTCGGAACGTTTGTACACCAAGGTATCAAAGGCATACTCGTCCGGACCACTGCCCTCCCTTCCCTTGGGCTCACCAAAATAAATACCCGAGGTTAACTCGCGCACTACAAGCACATCAAAACCATTGCCGACAATATCAGGCCTTAGTGGACAGGCCGCAGCAAGGGATTTAAAGACTCTGGCCGGACGCAGATTACAAAAAAGGTCAAAATGCTTGCGCAGCGGCAGCAGTGCGGCACGTTCCGGCTGCTCTGCCGGGGGCAGGTTTTCCCACTTGGGACCACCCACGGAACCAAACAGGATGGCATCACTTGCCTCGCAGACATTCAACGTTGACTGCGGTAGAGCCTGACCATGATTGTCAATGGCAATGCCACCCACATCGGCGGCTTCGTACGTTAGGGAAAAACCGAATTTTTCCTGAGCCGCATCCAACACCTTAACGGCCTCAGCCATTACCTCTGGACCAATACCGTCTCCGGCAAGTACAGCTATTTTTTTGCTCATATTATTTATCCTGCTCCGGTGTTTGCCGAAGCCTCTTAGAAAGGGTATCAAAATTGAAATTATTACCAGAAAAAGCTAAAACTTGCCAACATGAAGCATCGTATCCACTCATAAAGATGTAATCGATCAGAGGCACCGCATCTTTCCGTGATGGATTGTATAAACATCTCCAGGAAACAAACTGTTTTTTGTCTTTCTTCAAGTTTTTTCAGAGAACCGTTTGTAGCTCTCACCCCGGGATCCAGTTTAAATAGTCCGGTAAATGTTTAGCCAAATATTGCCAAAGGATAATTTTTCTATGAGACTCTGACCGAATCAGAATGTATAGATGCAATGCAGAAGAGCACTTCAAGCGGGACTCAAACAAAAAAGCTGTAATGGACACATGTTTATTATTGACGGTGTTAACCATATCAGGTGATTTGTTAACTCTTTAAATCGGAGTTCTGAGCCGGCAACGCACAGTAGGAAGGTAAAACGGATATTGACCAGGAAATGAAGGGATTTCCACTGGCCATTCTTACCGGAAACAAGGTTTGGAAAAAGTTTCCTGTATGAGAATTAAATATAATTTTACTCCGACCCCAATTATTCACCAATTATTCACTCGACCCCAATTATTCACTGCTCGGCTTCTTCGTCAACATACAACCTTTATTGCTCATCAAGGACAGAATTCCGGGTAGATAATACCTTTTTCAGCTTCGTCAACCTGGGAAACGGTATTATATCCCCGGAATATTCATCTCCCCGGAATATTCTATTTTTTCACAAATGGAAGAGAGAGACAGTAAAAAGCAGGATGAACAACCTGCGTGAGCCGTATTGAAAAGAAGGGGGGGCAAGGAACACCACGCTCCAAGGCAGTATCCCCCCCTCCGCTCAAAAAGGAAAGCAATGGCAAGAGTGCCATTAATTAATTAATAATACATCATTCCAACAAGCACAAATTATTAATATTGAATTAGTGCATAAATGTCATTGAACAGGGATGAGGTGAACCATGGGTGCAACGAAATTTTGTTTATTTTTCTCTCTTATCACCAAAGAGGTCGTCAAGCCAGTCAAAGACTATTTCGGCCATCAAGGTCCGGTTTTCTCCGATGCAATGAGAAGAAGCCCCTTCATTTTCTGGAGTAATCACCAAGGTTTTGTTTTGTGTGCCCACCTTGTCCATGAATTCTTTCTGCTGGCGTTCAGTTTCCTTGTTTACGTATTCTCCTGCTCCAACGATATCTAAAACCGGACAAGTGACTTTTGCCGGATCAAACTGGAAGTTTTTGGTGGCTTCAGTCTGCCCTTTGATATTTTTTGGGTCAAGCCCCCAGCGCCATGTCACGGCAGAAGTTACCGTTTTTTTGAAAGCCGGCCATTGGTCAATCTGTTCCTGGGTATCCTTGGAAAAAGGCATTTCTTTGAACATACGATAATTGTCCACAACAGCACTGCTGATGACAATAGCCTTAATTCGTTTCTCAATCGTTGCTGCACGCGGTACGAAGTAACCGCCATTACTGATGCCGTAAACGGCAAGTTTTTCGGGGTCAACCTCAGGAAACTTTAAAATAACATCCAGAATCGCCTTTATTTGAGTTTCTGTATCTTTTCTAAAAAATAATCCTTCTGCAGGAAGCATCCCCTGACCGGGAATATCCACCGTGATAAAATTATAGCCGTTTTTGATCGCCTGGGGCTCAATGTAAAAGACATTGTCTTCGATAAATGTTTCTCCACCACCAATCATCAAGAGGGTCTTTCGGGGTTTACCGTCTTTTATGGCAGGGCGGAAATAACCGGGAAGGACTGTCTTTTCAAACGGGACTTCAAAATAGATCATTTGGGGGTCGGACAATTTGCCGGCTTTTTTCATACAGGCTCGAATCTTTTCGGCAATACCATTGAACTTGGGATTGTCGGGTAACATTGAGACAAGCGCCGTGCGATAATAATTGGATGCTTTCAGATAATTTTCACGAGCCGTAATTATGTGACCTTTTTCAAGAGCGGTTTTAGCGCGGGTTTCTTTTCGTATGGCCATCTTTTCCCATTCCTTTTGCCAGCTTTCAGGATTGCCATCTTCAATGTTCCCTGCAACGTAGAACGCTTCTCCGACTTCAGCACCACCGTTTGGAATACTGCCTAAAAGCCATTGGAAAGCAAAGTCCATCTCGTCATGTTCAAAATGGTATCGAGTGTATGAACGATGGGCATCATAAGTTTCTTTCTGGGCCGTTTTTTTATCCTGCTCATAATCAGATGCTCCTCCCACGATAGAAGGAACTGTCTTTTCAGCATGCAGGGGATCATTCACCAGTGTTAAAAATAAAAAGACTACAAGCAGATATATAAACTTCATTGTGTTCTCTTTTTTGATAATGTCATAACAACCTAAATCACCGGCTGGCTATGGATTTACCGGAATGGTGGAGCGAAAGACTGTGACAGATAAATATCCAAAAATCGGAAAGGTAGGCCGGTCGGGTGTTTTTTTGTACGGTGTCTTTTTGCCGTTTCTTTTTTTATTGTGGTCTGTCACCGATTGTTTTGCGATTGTTTTGATTCGCTATATCCATTCTGGTTCGAATATCTTCATATTTTTTCTTATTCCTTGTTCCTTTACGTATCAATCAGGCGTTTGCGGATCATAGTCAACAAACGGGGCGCACCTGAAAATGGTAACTTAAATTTCATGTTGTCAATGCGTTTCCAGCCATTGGTCTTAGCGTCACCTGTCCACTGTTGCATGGTATCTTTTGCCTGCATGATTATCACGACTGTCTCCGGGCCGGGGACATCCACAATCATGTTCAAAAACAGGCCGGCATCTGCAACGGCTCGACTGGTGATAAAAGTAAACTGTTGTTCGGCCAGCTTGTCTGCATGTTCAAGGCGATCGGCGATAATCGTGACATTAGCCAGCTGCAGCGTTCTGATGATGTGACGCAAAAAGGAGACCCTTTTCTGCCTGGATTCGACCAGTGTTACCTGCAGCTCACTCCTGGCTACGGCCAATACCAGGCCGGGAAAACCGGCACCGGTCCCCACGTCAAGCAGTGTTTTTGATGTTTCTCCGTACTGGTCAATGACCGGCAACAGGGTCAGAGAATCCAGAAAGTGTTTTTCCAGAATCTCGGCTGCCGGAGTATTGCGGGCAATCAGGTTTATCCGTTTGTTCCATTTCTGCAGCTCACGGCAATAGAGCAGGATATTATCAACCGAGTCCCCTTCAAGTCTGATTCCGAGCCTGTCAAGCCCTCTGAGGAATAGCTTGCGGTCACACATAATCAGTTCAGAGTTCGAGTTTAAATTTGAGGGGGCTACGCCGGCCTCTATCTTCTGTCCTCTGTCTTCTGTCTTCTGTCATCTGACCCCACCCGCACGGCAACGGAATTGGCATGCGCACTCAAACCTTCCAGCCCGGCAAGTCGCTGGATATGGTCGGCATCATTAAGCAAGGCCTGGCGGGAATAGGATATGATCGAGCTCTTCTTTAAAAAGGTTTCCACACCAAGCGCAGAGGAGATCCTGGCCGTACCCATGGTAGGCAGCACATGGTTGGGCCCGGCAACGTAATCACCGGCAGCCTCGGGCGTATACGGGCCTAAGAAAATTGCCCCGGCATGGTTGATTTTCGGCAGCCACTGCCAGGGATCCTCCACCTGCAGCTCAAGGTGTTCAATGGCAATCTCGTTTGCCAGGTCGATTCCCTGTTCAATACTGTCCACCAGCAGGACTGTTCCCCGTTTCTGCAGGGACGTTCTTGCAATATCCTCACGGCTTAAACGCGGCAGCTGTTTTTCAAGCTCGACCACAACCCCATCGGCAACAGACTGACTTGTTGTAATCAGCAGGGCCAGGGCCTGGGGATCGTGTTCTGCCTGGGCCAGCATGTCTGCTGCAATATAGGCTGGATTTGCCGAATCGTCGGCAACGATCAACACCTCGCTGGGACCGGCAATCATATCAATGCGCACCCTGCCCATGACTTGACGTTTAGCCTCGGTGACAAACTGGTTACCCGGCCCGACAATGACATCCACCGGCCGGATGGACTCAGTACCAAAGGCAAGTGCTGCAATGGCCCAGGCAGATCCGGCCTTGTACACCTCTGTGACACCCACTTCCCGGGCAGCCATAAGCAGGGCCGGACTGATCCGCCCTTCATTATCGGGCGGGGTCATCATCACCCGCCTCTTGACCCCGGCGATGGACGCCGGGATACCGTTCATCAGTACCGAGGACACCAGCGGTGTCGAACCGCCCCGGCCGCCGGGAACATAGAGTCCGGCTGAATCCACCGGCCGTACCAGCCGACCGGTAATGGCACCGTCATCACGGGTAACCAGCCAGGAATCTTCCATTTCCCGTTCATGGAATGTACGAATCCGCTCGGCTGCAAAGTTGAGTGTTTCCATGAAAGCGGTATCCACATCAGCTGCTGCCCGATCAAACTCCTGCTCAGTTACCCGCAACTGTTCGTTCTTCATTTGCGGTGCATCGAATTTACGGGTATATTCAACTATCGCGTCGTTTCCCCGGGATCGAACCTGCGCAAGAATATCCGTCACTGCCTGGCGACAGGTGGAGTCGGCCAGGACAAAACGATCACGCAGATTGGCCATGACCTTTTTCCCCTGCTCGGTTGCATAGTTTTCAACGTGAATCAACATTATCACTCCGTCTAACAGAAAGGTTCAAGATTAAGGGTTTAAGGTATAAGGTGATATACTTCCCGCCTTTGGCGGATTACAGAAAAAAGTTTACAGTCAAATTCCACTTTCATAACTCTTTTCTTTACCATACAATACAATACGATGAAATCAATCCTGTTCCTCATGCTCTCCTGTCTTCTTATCCTGACGCCGTTGCATGCTGCGACTGCCGGACAGACTGACAACTGCCACTGTTTTCGTGAGCGCAGCTATGATCCGGCCCATAAGTTTGCCGCAGACGACTACCTGCTGACCACCAGCTTTAACTCGCTTATCGCGGCAACTCTAAGGATATCAAAACGACAAATCGTTATGATGAAGATGAAAGGCGGCGTTGATCCCGATGATCTGCTGATTGCTCTTTACATTGCCGACAGGACACAGGCCCCCATGGACACCCTGCTTTCCATACGTGACAACGGTGGAAGCTGGAAAAACATCCTGAACTCACCCACCCTGCAGGGAAGCGTCAGCATTGATCCTGTTTTTGCCGAAATTGCTGCAGGAACTGCGGATCACGACATCACCTCTCTGATAACCGATGCCATGATCAGCACCTACTACCATGCCCAGCCGGAAATAATCAGCACCCTGCACAGAGAGAAATTCTCCAACAAGGAACTCGGCCTGATTTTTGCTTTAAATAAACAGACCACAACCCCTATGGAAGAAATAATTGCCATGGCCCGGCAGCAGAAGATGAGTTGGAGTGAAATCGCCTACCATTTCAACCTTACCCCGGCCGGGGTTGGAAAAACAATACTGGACAAACAGACTTAACAGGAATCCTATGCGCAGATCTACAGCTCTTATTCTAACAACCGCCCTGCTTCTCCTGCCGCAACAAGTTGCGGCTGCACCTGTCCAACAGCCTGTTTTTAAAAAGCAGATCAAACGGACCGGCACAGCTTGGTTCGGGTCGCCCATTGTTCATCATCTCGGCACCAACAGTCTCAAAATCATCGGCACCTTTTACGACATCATTGTCTGGGATGCAGCCGGTAACGAGCTTGCAAGAGCACCTCATGGTTCAGGCTACCCGCATCCGTCACGCATTTACGCTCCGGCGGTCTGCGCCGACCTGGATGGTGACGGCATTTATGAGATCGTAGTGGCGAGCGGTGATGTGGTTGCAGCCTATGAATGGAAAAATAATGATCTGGTGATCAAGAGTGGTTGGCCGGCCTCTACCTGTTCTGCAGGAGAGTGTCCGGAGACCAGGGGGCTGGCAGCCGGAGATCTTGATAATAACGGCTCTATTGAAATCATTGCAACCACTACCCAGACCCAACCCGACGGTGCTCAGGTTTTTGTCTTAAACCCGAACGGAACCCCTTACCAGCCTACAGGACTCAGCTTTCAGGCCTGGCCACGCTACAACCAGGATGGCGATGACGCTACCGTCAACGGGCCGGGCAATCACGGCTATGGCTGCTACGGCCTTAACGTCGGCATCGGCAACCTTGATGATGATCCGGAAAAGGAAATCGTGGTCACCTATGACAACCACCATATTAATGTATTCCAACACACCGGCGTCTCCATGTTAGCCTCGCCCTGGTTCACAAATCGCTCTTCGGCTTACTCAGGCAACCGGTTGAACTGGGGCCAGTTCATCCGCTGGTTCGATCCGGGAGTAGAGACAAATCATTACCACCTGCACACCGGCGACTGGCCGCATCCAAACAGTAAAAAATGGATGCAGTGGACGGCTTCGCCGCCCTCGGTAGCTGATCTTAACCGAGACGGCAAAAACGAGGTTGTCTGCGTCTCCAACGTGGAAAAGGATGTTCCCTACGATACCAAGCATCACTCCATCATGGTCCTGGAAGGAGGATACGGGAACGGATCACGCTCAGCCATGCGACTGCCGGGCTGGGAGAATCTCCCCTCATCCGATTACCCGCAGAACAGAGGAAGCCGCTCCTGGTACCCTCCACGTAACCCGCCCGCACCCACCATTGTCGACATCAACAAGGACAACAGCCCGGAAATCCTGTACGCAGCCCATGACGGCTATATTTACTGCACCTCGGCAACTGCCGGGCAATTATGGCGCCTTGACATCACCCATAACCGGGCCATGATGTATGGTTCCGAAATCACGGTGGCCGACCTGAACCGGGACAACATACCGGAACTGATCCTCACCACCTATGGCGACCCTGAAAACATAACTTCAGGCCAACCCCACGGCTACCTGATGATTCTGGATAATTCGGGAAATATCCTCTTTGATATCCAACTGCCGGAGCAAGGAACCAACGGTAACGGCAAGGGAGCCCCGGCAGCACCCACGGTCATGGACACGGACGGAAACGGCAGTCTGGAAATCCTGGTCCAGACCTT
>JAUWLT010000055.1 GCA_030613515.1 Desulfobulbaceae bacterium | reverse complement strand
GGTCTACGAAAAAACGTCCAGCGTTTAGGAGCCCAAATTCGTAATGGGAGAAGTGCATGCTTCAAAAAAGGATGTTATCTTTTTCTACCAGGTTTAGTCTGGAATAACTATAAGGAGCCCAGTCCTCTGGGCGATTGTTGGATGCAGCAGGATTCCAATTTTTTATCGCCCTGGGGACAGGGCTACTTATAGGGCTACTGAGGTTGGCTGGCAATCAGGTTCTGTTTCACCATTTAAATGGTTTGATCTTTCTTCAGAATACATACTGATAATGCAGCAGTCAATTATTTTTTCCCAGGAAGATCGTTAACATATGGTGGGGAAAAAGGTGGGGGAGAAGAGCAGGTTGCTCTGCAGCAACCTGCTCATTAAAGGGGCAGCGCAATGTTATTCCAGCTCACCACGTTCGCCCAGGTTGCCGTATCTGTGGTAATTATTGCAGATCGACTGTTGCCTGAAGTATTGCAGCAGTTCAAGTCGGCCCTCCATATAGACAGGGGTTCTGGCGATATAAAATCCGGTTTTTGCAGCACCCTGGAAAACAGCTTCCGGTACCCGATCCCGGGCTGCATATCGAATACGCCCGATATCCAGTAAACTTACCAGCAGTTGCTTGTCACTCTGGATGACAACCTCGACATTTTTCAGTAACGCCTTGCCATATCGGCCATCCAGAAAACCGGTGACTTCATTGCTCAATCCTTCCGGCAGACTGACAATGGGATGACAGTTTGCAGCCCTGGCTGCACTGATCCTGGCAAGGGTCTCAAACAGGGTGTCATCAGTGTGCAGCCGAATAACCATATTTTTTATCGGCAGATACTGGAGAAGATTTTCCTGGCCGCGTAGATGAAAGTAGTCTTCTCTCCGTCCAAATTTTTGTTCAACCTGAAAGATATAACTCCTGATAGCAAAAATAGTTTTAGAAATATCCTCACTGTGGGTGCCGAATGCTCCCCAGCGCAACATGACCTCCCAATCGTTAGCCAGCCACAGGAGATCGGTTTCCCGGTCGATTACCCCGGTTTGCGGATAGCCGTGTTCTTCAAATTCCATGAACTGGCTTACATAATCCGGACTACCCGCCTTAATACCGGGGCCAAGGGCTGATTTTCCCATACCGCCAAAGGGCTGGCGCAGTGTAATGGCACCGGTAGTCCCCCGGTTAATGTACAGGTTGCCGGCAAAGATTTTTTCCTGCCATTTTTTTTGCTCCCGCCTGTCCAGGCTTTCAAGGCCGCTGGTCAAGCCATAACCGGTTTGATTGACCAGGTCAATTGCGTGCTCAAGGTCATCGGCCCGCATGACCCCCAGGACCGGTCCGAAAAATTCGGTCATGTGGGTGTAGCTATGCGGCCGGACCCCATATTTAATTCCGGGTGACCATATTTGCGGATTTTTGTTTACCATCTTCGGCTGCAGAGCCCATTCTTCCCCTATTTCAAGGTCATTTAACCCACGCTGCAGATCAGCCACCGGCGGTTTGATCAAGGTACCAAGCTTATTTGCAAAATCCCAGGCAGACCCCACATGCATGCTCTGCACGGCATCAACCAGCTGTTGCCGGAAATGGGGATCATCATAGACTGTTTTCTCCAGGATGAGCAGGGAGGTAGCACTGCATTTCTGGCCGCAATTGCCAAAGGCGGAATAGACCACATTTTTGATGGCCTGGTCCCGGTCTGACATGTCCGTTACAATGGTAGCATTTTTGCCGCCGGTCTCTGCTGCCAGGTAGATACCCGGAGTCTGCTCCAAGATGGAAAGACCGGTGTCTGTGCCGCCGGTGAGGATGATAAAGTCGATACCTGAATGGCCGGTCAACCGGGGACCGACCCGACTGCCGGAGCAGGGCAGAAACTGGAGGGTGTTTTTTGAGATACCGCCCTCCCAGAAGCATTGGCAGATTTGCCAGGCCACCAGCACGGCATCAGAAGACGGTTTGAAGATAACGGTATTAGCGGCGGCCAGAGCAGCAACCAGTCCGCCGCAGGGAATGGCCACCGGAAAATTCCAGGGAGAGATGACTAACCCCACGCCTTTTCCCTTTACGGTGACGGTCTCAATGGCCTCATACCGGCAGGCAGAAAAGGGGTAGAATTCTGCAAAGTCGACAGCCTCAGAAACTTCAACATCTGTTTCCGTGAACACCTTGCCGGTATCAGCCGCCGCAGCTCCAAGGAAGTCTCCCCGCCTTTTCCGCAGTTCCATGGACACCCGGGCAAGGACTTCATGGCGCTGTTCAGCGGTTTTTTGCCGCCAGCCGTCCGGGTCCCGGCGGGCGCTGCGGACGGCAGCATCAATGTCCTCATTGCTTGCCAGTCCAAAACGGGCAACACAGACCTGATCCGGATGTTGATTTGGATCCAGGGATTCCCGAACCTCCCGGTCATCAAAAAGTTCCTGCCCGGCCACCACAACAGGGATCCTGATCGGCAGGTCAGCTACTGTCTTCATCCACCTGCTGCGGATTTTTTCCGCCCATTTCCTGTTGGCAGCAAGGGACCAGTCCGTGTCCGGCTCATTGGTAAAACCATTGCGATATCGGCTTGAAATTTCCGTGGCAAAAATTTCGGTGTTTCTGTCCTGGCTGCGATTTGCACCTGTTGCGGCCTGGTCCATGAAGTGGCATGAGGCAACAAAACTCTCTTCCAGGAAATCCCATTCGTTGGAGTCCACCTGCAGGCCGGGCGAATAGCGAAGGAAATTTTCTTTGGCCGTATTCTCGTCCAGTCTGCGGATCAGGTAGGCAATGGCGTTGATAAACTCATCTTTGGTTGCTACCGGGGCATAGAGGAGTACATCTCCGGAAAGCTCCTGCAAAGCCCTGCGCACATGATCTGCCATCCCTTCAAGCATTTCAAAGTAAAAGAAATCGCTAACCCGGTTTTTCTCAGCCAGGGTCGCTGCATAGGCAAGTTCAAAGAGATTATGCGAGGCAATCCCTAAGTTAACGGCTTTGATGTTCTCCGGTTGCATGCCGTAGCGGACCATCCGTTTGTAATTGGCGTCCACTTCCAGCTTGTTGTCATAGGGGGCAAGGGGCCAGTTAAAGAGGGCGGATTCAAGCTTTTCCATCTCCATGTTGGCCCCCTTGACAATACGCAGCTTAATGGGGGCGCCGCCGCCCAGTACCCGCTGCCGCGCCCAGCCGGTCAGCTTCTGCTGCAGAGGATAGGCGTCGGGCAGGTAAGCCTGCAGCACTATTCCGGCAGAGAGATCGTGAAATTCCTCCTGCGCAAGAGTAGAGATAAAGGCCTGGAAGGTGATTGCAAGATCCCGATACTCCTCCATGTCCAGGTTGACAAATTTATGCACTTTGGAGCCGTCATTACGAGTATAGTAATTTGCCAGTGCCGCCCGGTAGATCCTGGTCAACCGCTCACCCAGAATGGCAACGGTCTGATCAAAGGCCAGGGAGCTGATCTGGGAATACAGGGTGGAGATCTTGATGGAAATATACTCTATATCCGAATCTTCCATGTCCCGGAGGTAGCTCTCCATCCTTTTGGCTGCCTCGTCTTCGCCAAGGACCGCCTCGCCCAGATGGTTGATATTCATACGGATGTTCTGTTTACGGCGACGATGCAGATGGGCACGCAACGCCTTTGCTTCACCGGGAATAATAGCCCGACTGCTGCTGCCCCGCATCTGTTCGATCATTTTCGGTACGGCAAAAGAGGGGAAGTGTTTTCCCAGTCCTACAAACATCTGGATGAGCAGTTTCTCAAAGTCTCCGAAAAAATCCGGTACCCCGTACTCTTCCAGCAGGTTGTCTATCTGGTCAGCCACCCGTTGCGGATCAAGGGGTCGAAAACTCTGGTCAATGATTTTGGTCAGCAGGATCTTGTCGGCAGGATTGCTCAACAGGCGGGTCATCTGCTGCTGGATCTTCTCCTCTTCGCTGGTCAACAGTTCATTGGCCCGAGTCTGCCATGATTTGGCTAACTGCGTTGCCTGTGCTATGATGTCGATCTCAAGTTGTGTCTGCATCGTACCCTCTCCTGTAAGATGAATCGGGGTAAACCGTCACAGGCACCGCACCTTCACGCAGTTGCTCCCGCCCGCATAGAGGGGCTATAGCTGCCGGAAGCAACTGCGCAAATCTTCGGCACCGGCGCCAGCTTACAGCTTGGTGACAGTGAAGTCGCATTGTTACAAACCCTGTGATGGGTTACGAATCGGGATGTCCTTATCTACATTTTAGTGGTCAGCCTCAACTCTGTAAAACAAAATTCAAGGATAAGCCGTTTTTGTAGCGGAGTTGTCGATTCGCCTTTACCTTGGCCGGAAAATTTGCTTGAGTGAAAGAATATTTTTATATGTGCAAAAGTCTGTTTCGATGGTGCTGTAATGCACAAATCGCGTTTGTGAGAACGTGGTACCCTAAACATGGAGGAAAGAGTGAAAACAACAAAAATGAGTGTTGTACTTGGCAGCGCCCTGGCAGGTCTGCTGATGT
The DNA here is from genome assembly GCA_030613515.1 of Desulfobulbaceae bacterium. Lineage (GTDB taxonomy): Bacteria > Desulfobacterota > Desulfobulbia > Desulfobulbales > Desulfobulbaceae > Desulfobulbus_C. The sequence goes on along the minus strand of JAUWLT010000055.1, from coordinate 9,086 downwards.
TGAGTCAGGCAAATGCCGCCGACCTGAAGATCGGTATAATGATACCCACCACCGGTTCTGAGGCCACAGCAGGTAAGGACATGGAAAATGCCATCAAGCTGGCAGTGGCTGAGATCAACAAAGGCGGCGGTGTGCTGGGGATGAATGTTGTCACCATCACCGGTGACGACGGTTGTGACCCCCAGATGGCAACTGCGGCAGCCTCCAAGCTGGTGTCCAGTGATGTGGTTGGTGTTGTCGGCGGTTACTGTTCCGGTGCCACCCTGCCCACCCTGAAGATCTATGGCGATGCCGGCACCCCCTTTGTTGTTGCCGCAGCCAACTCCACCAAGCTCATTGATGCCAATCCGGGTACTGCATTTCAGATTAACTCTACCGGCTTTGACCAGGTTAACACTGCTGTGAGCCTGTTTGAAGACAAAGGCATAAAAAAACTGGCCATTGTCCATCAGGGTGACGGCTACTCAGAGGATCTGGCCAAACTGACCAAGGAAAAATGGTCTGGTATGGGCCATGAAGTTGTTGCCTATGAGGTTGTCAACAAGGGGGAGCAGGATCAATCCTCCCTGGTAACCAAGCTCAAGTCCAAGGCTCCGGATGCAGTCTTTTGGACCGCCTACTACTCGGACGGTGCTCTGCTTATCAAACAGCTCCGCCAGGCTGGTTTCCGCAACCTGATTGCTGTGGGTGACGGTTCCAACTCTCCCAAGCTGCTTGAAATTGCAGGCAAGGCTGCTGAAGGTGTTTTCTGTTTCTCAAATCCTACCGCCGATTACCTGCCCGCAGCCAAGAGCTTTGTTGACAGTTACAAGGCAAATTACAAACAGGCTCCGGATGCATACGGCCCCCTGGCCTATGACGGCATGAAGTTGATGGCCGATGCCATTACCCGTGCCGGTTCCACCGACAAGGCCGCCATTGTCAAGGCCCTGAAAGAAACCAAGGATTTCAACGGCATCACCGGTGCTGTTACCTTTACCGATAAAAACACCTTGGCTAAGAGTAATTTTGTAGTACTGGTCGCCAAAGACGGTAAGTGGGCGCTGAATAAGTAAACCCTAAATAATTAAATTAACCACCGGGCTCCAGCATCTTGTTGGAGCCCGGTTTTGTTTTAACTGGAGTTAGTTACGGCCCACCTTAAAGGCTACCTTGAAAAATTGCAATTTTGCCCGATTACTGTGTCACAGCGAAAATAAAAATGCTCACATATGACTAATATGCTGCTCTTTTTATTTTCACTGTTCCTCGGAGTCTTCGCTTACCTGACCTCGAACAGGTAAGCGTAGACTCCGAAATATCTAATTTTTCAAGGCACCCTAAAGTCTGTTTGACGGCTGATATTTACCTTTGCCAATTATAATTGGAGATGTCAATTCTCCTACTTTTTTCCATGCAGGCTTTTGTGTAAGAATATACCGTTCATTTATTGACTTTTGTAACTTGTCAGGTTACAGCTTGTTCATGATCAAATCATTTAAGCATAAAGATTTGGAAAACTTTTTTTACACCGGAAAAAAGAAAGGGATCAGGCCTGAACATTCTGATAGACTTAAAAGAATTTTAGATCGGTTGAACGCTGCAAATGAAATACGAGATATGAATTATCCAGGATCAAATTTTCATAAATTGACAGGAGATAAAAAAGGCCGGTTTGCTGTAAAAGTTTCCGGCAATTGGAGAGTATTTTTTGAATTTATTAATGGTGATGCATATGTCGTTGATTATGATGACTATCATTAAGGGCCTGTAAGGAAATAACTTGGCCGATATTGCGCTTAGATTTGGGCTAGGTTTGGATGCGGTGATTGAGCAGGTAAGCGCAGACTCCGAAACCACAAGCGTAGCAGAGCTACGTTGAGGATTTTGTGATTGAACTGCATTCAAAGATGGCTCGAAGATAAGATGCAAGATTGGTCAAGTTATTTTTTACAGACCCAAAACAAAGGTAACAGACTATGAAAAGGATGAAAAGACAGCCCACGCATCCCGGGAAAATAATTAAACAGGACTATTTAGCTCCCTTGTCGCTTACAATTACTGAGCTTGCATCTATACTTGGTGTTTCCAGGAAAACATTATCAAAAATTATAAATGAAAGAGGGGCAATTACGCCGGATATGGCACTGCGCCTCTCAAGAGCTTTTGACACTTCTCCCGAGCTGTGGTTAACGTTACAGAAGAATTACGAACTCTGGCAGGCAGAACATTCATCAAAAGCATGGCAGGTTGTGAAGCCCATTTCAGGACAGCTGCTCCACGCGCACAGTTAGTTTTATAAAATTTTTCCTGGTCGAAATGTCAAGTTGAGTTTGAACAGATCCATTAGAACAACCCACGCATAACCCGGTAAAATCACACTGCATGTCAAACCTGGACATCATCCTGCAGCAGCTGGCAAACGGCCTGATCCTGGGCTCGTTTTATGCTCTGGTGGCCCTGGGCTATACCATGGTGTACGGGATTATCAAGCTGCTCAACTTTGCCCACGGCGATCTGTATATGGTGGGTGGTTTTGTCGGTTTTCTGATTCTGTCTGCCATAAGCGGTCTGTTGGGTGAGAGCTGGACTGCTATTGTCTGCTCCATGGTGCTCAGTATGCTGGCCGTGGGACTGCTGGGGGTAATTATTCAGCGGGTCGCCTACCGGCCCATGCTGAAGGCGCCGCGCCTGTCCATCCTGATCACCGCCCTTGCCGTGTCCATGATCCTGTCCAACGGGGTGATGGCCATTACCGACGGTGAATACCTGGCCTTTAATACCGATCTTGGTTACGAGGGGCTCGACTTCGGCAATGTTTTTATCTCATACACCCAGTTGGCCCTGGTGGTTTCCGCCTGCCTGCTGATGGTGACCCTCACTTTTTTTGTTAACAAGACCCTGTATGGCAAGGCCATGAGGGCCATTGCCATTGACCAGGATGCCTGCAAGCTGATGGGCATCAACGTCAACCGAATTATTGGACTAACCTTTTTTATCGGCTCATCTCTTGCTGCTGCGGCCGGGGTCATGGCTGGAGTCTATTACGGCTCACTGCATTTTTCCATGGGCTTTGTCATCGGGCTCAAGGCCTTTACCGCTGCGGTGATCGGCGGAATCGGCTCCATCCCCGGTGCCATGCTGGGCGGCCTGCTTCTTGGCCTGCTGGAAGCCTTCGGTACCCAGATCCCCTTTATCGGTTCAGAGTGGAAGGACGTTTTTTCCTTTGGCCTGCTCATCCTGCTGCTCATCCTGAAGCCCACCGGCATACTCGGCAAGACCGAGATCGAGAGGATGTGAGATGGGATCCCCCGATACCTCCATGATTACCGACTGGGCAAACTGGCTGCAGCACCAGCGCAACCGGATGGTCGTACTGATGGTCATGGCCGCACTGGCCATGGTGATTCCCCTTGTTGCCAACAACTACATGCTGGAGGTATTAACCAATGCCTGGTTCTATACCATCCTCTGCTTAGGCCTCAATATCGTGGTCGGCTATGCCGGACTGCTTGATCTGGGCTATGCAGCCTTTTTTGCCGTGGGCGCCTATACCACCGGTATCCTGACCTCAAAGTTCGGCATCAACTTCTGGCTGACTATCCCGGCCGCAGTGTTCTGCTCCATGCTGGCCGGCATTATTATCGGTGGCCCGACCCTGCGCCTTCGCAGTGACTATCTGGCCATTGTTACTCTTGGTTTTGGCGAAATTGTGCGCATCATTGCCCGTAACCTTGAGATCACCGGCGGGGCATCAGGGTTGATCGGTATAAATCGGCCCTCCTTTTTCGGCATCGAACTGAGCCAGGGCATCCATTTTTATTATGTGTTCCTGCTCCTTGCCATCCTGGCCTGCTTTGTAAGCTACCGTCTGCAAAATTCGCGGTTAGGGCGGGCCTGGCAGTATGTACGGGAAGATGAAGATGCGGCCGAGGCCATGGGCATCAACCGCGTCGGGGTTAAGCTCTATGCCTACGTGATCGGTGCCATGTTCGGCGGTGTGGCCGGTTGTTTTTTCGCCGTCAAGATGACCGCTATCTCACCTGAGACCTTCACCTTTGCTCAGTCTGTCCTTATCCTGTTGGGGGTGGTGTTGGGCGGCATGGGCAAAATTCCCGGTGTTGTTGTCGGCGCCTTTGCCCTGGTGCTTTTTCCCGAGGTGTTCCGCGGTCTTGGTTCCATGCGCATGCTGATTTTCGGCATTGTCATGCTCATCATCATGCTCTACCGGCCCGAGGGTATCTGGCCCCGGGGAAAATAGTGAGGGCTGACTGATTATGGCACTGCTTGAAGTTCATGATCTGGTGTTAAGTTTTGCCGGTCTGGAGGTCATCCGGGAACTTACCTTTATGGTGGAGCAGGGGACTATTGCCAGCATGATCGGACCCAACGGTGCCGGCAAGACCTCGGTCTTCAACTGTTTAACCGGCTTTTATCGACCAGATTCCGGGCAAATCAAGTTTAACGATCACTCCATCCTCCGCCGGAAACCCCACAAGATCACCCGGGCAGGTATGGCACGCACCTTTCAGAACCTGCGGCTGTTTAAATCCATGACCGTGCTGGAAAACGTTATGTCCGGCATGCACTGCCGTACCTCTGCCGGTGCATTGGGTGCTGTTTTCCACACTCCGTCCCAGCACCGGGAAGAAGAGTTGATCACCCGGGTCAGCGAAGAGTGTCTTGCCTTTGTCGGTCTGCTGGAAAAGAAAGACCATTACGCCGGCAACCTGCCCTATGGAGATCAGCGACGGGTGGAATGGGCCAGAGCCCTGGCCACCAAGCCCAGACTGCTCCTCCTGGACGAACCGGCAGCAGGGCTTAATCACGATGAGAAACAGGAGTTAATTGAACTGATTCTCCACATCCGCAATGAACTCGGCATCACCATCCTGCTCATAGAACATGACATGGGGTTGGTGATGAAGGTTTCTGAAAAGATTACCGTTATTGACTACGGTAAAAAGATTGCAGAAGGAACCGCAGGCGAGGTGCAGAATAACCCCAAGGTTATTGAGGCTTATCTCGGCAGTGAAGATGAGGAGGATCTGTTGTGAACGTGACCGATCTTGTTCTTGAACTTCAGAATGTGGAAACCTACTACGGAAAGATCCATGCCCTGCGCGGTATTTCCTGTTCCGTACGGGCCGGGGAGATAGTCACCCTGTTGGGGGCAAACGGTGCGGGCAAGAGCACCACCCTGCGCACCATCTCCGGCCTGAACCGGGCATCGAAGGGGACTATCATCTTCATGGGCGAGGATATTACCGGCAAGCAGCCGCACGAGATTGTAGAAATGGGGCTTATCCATGTGCCGGAAGGGCGCAGAATCTTTAAGGGCATGACTATCAAGGAAAACCTGGAACTGGGCTCTTTCACCCTGAAGGATGATTCGGAGCGGCAAAAGCGTATGGATCATGTATTTGAACTATTTCCCATCCTCCATGAACGGAGAAACCGTGACTCTGCCATGTTATCCGGCGGCGAGCAGCAGATGCTGGCCATGGGCCGCTCCCTGATGACCAAGCCTAAACTGCTGCTCCTTGATGAGCCGTCCATGGGCCTTGCCCCTTTCCTGGTCAAGGAGATCATGCGCATCATTGTGCGGCTCAATAAAGAGGGCGTAACCATCCTGCTGGTGGAGCAGAACGCCCGGGTTGCCCTGCAGCTGGCAAGCCACGGCTATGTACTGGAAACCGGCAGAATCGTGCTCAAAGGTGATGCCGAAACTCTGCGCCGGGACGAAAGCATCGTCAAAGCGTATCTGGGAGAGTGATTGTTACATCTACATCATAGAGGGCTGAGTTTGTTGGTTATGCATTGTGATTCTTTATTAATGCGAGACGGATACCCAGATAAATCAAATATGCCGCACCAACATACTTTACAAAGCTGAATGCTATGGCAGAAGTAGCAAGGATAGCGGACAGACCAAGGGCCGCGGCAAATACATGAACCATCGCGCCACTGCAGACGCCAAGAGAGGACGCTATTCCGATCTTACGCCCCCCTGCGATTGTTTTTGAGAGAATGTAGATTATATCAGGGCCGGGCGATATATTAATTGCGAATGCAGCAGTAAAAAATAATGCCCAATATGAGATTGATTCCATAAGAAAGTCCTTTATTGCATAACTGCCTTTAAACCTAACGCAAGATTACGCAATAAGGTAGCTGAGTGAGTGGTCGAAGGACTATGAGTGGGACGGTTTGTTTGCTAAAACCCAGTACTCTTACGTTCAGGTTGATGAAATTGTTAAGTGTTTATAATTGTATTGTTTTTTGTTACTAATTTAGAGTGAATTGATTATGTGATCAACAATTGTTCGACAATTGTTTTAAACCTAGTTGCCAGATCGTCATAAGTACTGAACCTTCTAGTTGTTGAAGAAAATTCACTAGTAATCTTTTCTTTTTGTTCTTTATCCATAGACAAGTCTCTGCCGACAACTAAGTGGAAGTTAGGTTTAAATAAGTTTGGTAGTTTCCCTGACACATATGCATGGTTTTTTGTTAGCCAATTATCCCAATTAAGAAGCTGATCTTTAGCCTGGGTAAATGAGGATGAAAACTGCCCAAGCCTAGTAAATATTTCCTTGTCAACACGCTCAATTTCAACAAAAACATATTCTGGACCATTATGTCCTTGAACTAAAAGAACATAGTCTGTGATATAGTCTTCACCTAATTTAAATTTTGGGTAGCATTTGATATAATCTGGATAAAGAAATTCTGGATGATTTCCAAGAAAAACTTGGATATCTTCCTCTTTTTTCGCAGAATCTAGAAGGTTGTAGTATTCTTCTAATAATTCGTCTGCTTTTGATTTTGTTATCGTCGCTCTTTCATCTTGTGTTGAGCCCACTTCTTCTTTACCTAGAATATTTCGTGGAACAAAAGAACTGCGGAAATCTTTTAGTGCTTCATCATCAGGTATAGGCAATTTGGCTTTCCACCCGTAAATAGATCCATTATCAAACTTGGGCCTATATGACTTACCATCGGATGACTTAATTTCTATCCCACCAAAATCAATAATGGATTCTAAAGTATTTTCGAGTCTGATAGCCGTTCGCAATTTTGTAGGATTCCCATTCTTATCATAAAGGTTGAATGCTTTCCCGGTAAGCAGAAAATTATTTACAGTTCCTGATAATGGAGGGTTAACATTAAGGCTAATTTCATCTGTTTTATTTTTAATAATTAAGGCTACAACACCATCAGTGCAAGGCCATAAATCTGCATTTCCAAGGGAAAGCAAATTTGGCAACTTCACATCATATAGTTCTTCATCAATAGATCTTACTAACGCTCTCAGAGAGTACATGTAAGCTGTTATATACTTTTGAATCGGTTCCAATTTATCTTTTGAAAATGAATTAATTCTTTTTTTCTTTGCACCCATATTGTATGAATCTCAATTTTATTTTTCTCACTTTACAAGTAGATATATAGTTTCTTGATATCGACACCAATCATAGTGAACTTACTGCATAATTTCACTTTGCAGTACAGTTCCTAGCCGGATATCACTCAAATTATGATGATAACCGGAAACCGTATAACATGAACCGCTGTTTAAAATCTACAGCAGATATGTGCGGTGTCTCAGTAAGCCCCATGACATAATCATGAAAGCGCTTTACGTATCCGCTCCATGGCCCGGGCAACATTTTCATAGGAGTTAAAGGCGGACAGCCGGATATAGCCCTGGCCGCATTTGCCGAATCCTGCACCCGGGGTGCAGACCACACCGGCCTTGTTGAGGAGCATGTCAAAAAACTCCCATGAATCGCGGTCACCCCAAATCCAGATGTAGGGGGAGTTGTCAGCGCCCACGTAATCAAAGCCTAATTTATCAATGGCCTTGGCAATCAAATCCGCGTTGCTTAAATAATAACCGACCAATTCTTGAACCTGCACCTTGCCTGCATCTGAATACACGGCCTCTGCAGCCCGCTGCACCGGATAGGACACTCCGTTGAACTTGGTGCTGTGCCAACGGTTCCACAGGGGATGCACAGCCTGTTTGGAGCCGGCTGAGTCATAGGCCATGCACTCTTTGGGTACTACGGTGTAAGCGCAACGGGTTCCGGTAAAACCGGCGTTCTTGGAAAAGGAACGGAACTCGATAGCCACCTCCCTGGCGCCCTCGATCTCGTAAATGGATTGGGGCAGGGAATCATCGCGGATAAAGGCCTCGTAGGCGGCATCAAAAAGGATAAGCGCCTTATTCTCCCGTGCATAATCCACCCAGGTCTTCAACTGCTCTTTGGTGGCTGTAGAACCGGTGGGATTGTTGGGAAAACAGAGATAGATCAGGTCAACCGGCTCCTTTGGCAAATCCGGGACATAGTTGTTTTTACTGGTGGAATCCAGATACACGAGCCCCTGATAGCGACCATCAACAAACTCACCGGTGCGCCCTGCCATGACATTGGTGTCTAAGTAGACCGGATAGACCGGATCCGGGATGGCCACCTTTGCATCAACGCTGAACAGTTCCTGGATGTTACCGGTATCACATTTGGCACCATCTGAGACAAAGATCTCGTCTGCGCCGACCTCCGCCCCCCGAGCCTGAAAATCGTTTTTGGCAATGGCCTCACGCAGAAAGGGATATCCCTGTTCCGGCCCGTAGCCGCGAAAACCGCTATCTGTAGCCATTTCGTCCACAGCCTGGTGAAAGGCCTCAATACAGGCCCCAGGCAATGCCCTGGTTACATCACCGATACCCAGTTTGATCACGTCCATATCCGGGTTGGCTTCCTGGAAGGCCGCCACCCGTTTGGCAATATCGGAAAACAGGTACGAGGCCTGCAATTTCAAGTAATTTTCATTAATTTTCAGCATATTTTTTTTACTCTCTTTCTTGATGAATTTGCAAAAACTACATTTTCCCAATTTTTCGTCATTCCCGCGAAGGCGGGAATCTAGTCATTTCAATACGTTCTGGATTCCCGCCTCCGCGGGAATGAACTGTGCTTAAAGTCAAGATTTATTAAATCTGTTTTCATACCTCAGAACAGATTTGTTGATTTTTTACTATGCCAACTGCATGCTGAAGGGCTGTTGGTGTTTGATGACTCCAAAAACCTGTCTTAGCA
>JAUWLT010000202.1 GCA_030613515.1 Desulfobulbaceae bacterium | reverse complement strand
AATCTTTCCTCGGAGTTGACCTTTTCCAAGGAACACCGCGATCTCAATGTTACCCGGATCGGTTTTGTTGCCAGTGAAATAACTAAAAACGGTGGTATTGCTCTTTGTGCTCCTATTGCTCCCTATGAAGAGCCCAGACGAATGAATCGTGAATTGATAAGCCGCTACGGCGGGTATATTGAGATCTATGTTGCTACCCCGCTTGAAGTCTGTGAGCAGCGTGATCGTAAGGGACTGTATGCCAAGGCAAGACAGGGACTTGTACAAGGAGTGACCGGTATCTCTGATCCATATATTCCACCAAGCCGACCTGAGATCGAGATCGACACCTCCACGATGACACCGGCTGAGGCTGTTCAGGAAATTTTTCTTTACCTGGAAGAGCAGGGTTATATCCGGTAAGCTGCTCGTGAGAATTCGGCCTGGATACAATATTTTCCTATTCGTTCTCGTCTTTCCTTTTTTTTACCCCGGCATCAGTAGGGCTCTATAAATTTTACTGTAGCCGATCTTCCCATCTGCAGCCGGTTCATGTTTTTCTACGGGTATTCCTGGTTGTTTTTGTGTTCGGACTAATAATTGGAACGGATATCGATGGATGAACTCCAGTGTCTACAATTCGGCAAATGTAGAGTTGTCATTGCACGGCAGGATTCATGACCTGCTGCACAGGCAGCACGGCCAGGTTTTCAAGGATCGTATCCACCAGCGATTTACCCTCCATTCCGGCTGGAATGATCTGCGAATTTCCCTGGATGCGGTGAGAACGGCTCCAGCCGCTCGTGAAATGGACATGCATGAAATTGAAGGATTTGGTATATTTGTTATCAGGCAGGCGCGTCCCCTTGTTATCTATCTAGACAACGTCCATCTCAGCAAGTAAATATTGTGCGATTTTATCGGCCCCGTTCTTTTTTCACTCTGTTGTTGACTGGTTTTGTGTTTGTGTCCCTTCCGCTGTTCACGGCTCTGTTCAGTTCTGTAAAAATGCTGGATGAGCTGGTGGAGCAGAGTGCGGTTGCCGTCTTTCGCTCGGTTGACCGGGTGAGCGACAGTCGGAAAGTGGCAGCCATTTTGATTGACCAGGAACGTAATGCCCGTCAGTATAAAGTGCTGGAAGAGTCTTCTCTGCTGGTAGAGGTGAATAACTCTCTTGCCGAGCTTACAGGAGTTGTGCGGAAACTTACTGCTCTGTCCCTGGGTGAAGATCAGTTTGTGGACCTGGCAAAGCGTTTGCTGGCTCTGGACACCAATCTTGTCGTAGTTCTCAATCGTGCAGTTACTGGTGATCCTGAACAGATTATGAGGGAAAGGGAGAAAGCTCTTGCCGGCTACCATGAACTTGACCGGCTGGCTGGAGAGCTGGAAAAGACAAGCAACCAGCTGATGGTTGCTGAGGTGGAAGGGCTCAAGCTGAGAGTCAGCAAGGACAAGGAAACCATGCTCTGGCAGACCTCCGGTCTGATAGGTTTCAGTGTTTTGTTTTTTATTGTGTTTGTAATTTTGATCTCCAAGCCGGTCAGGCAGATGGATAAGGGAATCGAGCGCCTGGGTGACGGAGATTTTACAACTCCGATCCAGGTGTCAGGTCCCAGGGACCTTGAAATACTCGGGGGTAAACTGGACTGGTTGCGAAAGCGGTTATCCGAACTTGATCGTGAAAAGATAAAGCTGGTAGCCCATATTTCACATGAATTGAAAACGCCGCTGGCTTCGATTAAAGAAGGAACAGGCCTGTTGCGTGATGAGCTGGTGGGTCCCATGAACAACAGTCAGAAAGAAGTGGTTGCGATCCTGGACAAGAACTGCTCAAAATTGCAGAGCCTTATCCAGAATATCCTGGATTTTAATATGGCCCAGGCACGTAAGGTTCCGTCAGGTCAGAAAAATATTCGACTTGAGGGGCTTGTGGAAGAGGTTGTTGCCGACCACAAGACTTCTATCCTGGCACGGGAGATTCAGCTTGATGTCAAACTTATTGCTGCCAAAGTTGACGGTAATCGGCAACAGTTAAAGATTGTATTTGATAACCTGTTGTCCAATGCTGTCAAGTTTACCCCGGACAGGGGGACTATCTCAATTCGTCTGAAAATAGATGGTAACCATGCGGTCTGCCTGGTGAAAGACAGTGGGCCCGGCATAAAAGAAGAGGAACGGTCCCGGATTTTCTCCCCATTTTTTCAGGGAAAAGAGGCAAAGAAAGCTGTGGTTAAAGGATCCGGCCTTGGTCTTGCAATAAGCAGAGAGTACGTGCAGGCACATGGTGGGACCATTCGTTTATTATCAAGTACACAGGGGGCCTGTTTTGCAGTGTTGCTACCGTTGTCAGGTTAATTTGAAGATGAAAAATGGTTTAGTGTTGGTTGTTATCCTGCTGCTGATCGGCGGATGTGTTCAGGTTGGGCAGGATACTGGATCTCTTCCCCCGGACGTTTCGCCGACGGTTGTCTTTGTTCCGTCAGATAGTTCATACCTGCTTGCCTGTGTCAGTGAATTGCAGGGATTGAAACAAAAAGATTTTGATCGTTATTCCGTGGAGGCTGCAATCAGGCTGAAGGAAGGAGATGATCAGGATACATTACAGTTTATCTGTCTGACCCTGCATCAGCGGGCTGACTATAAGCAATTTAAACGAGGCGAGAAGTTGCTCAGGCGGTACATTGAGGAGCATTCTGATACGTCGGATGACATGCAGGGATTGATTATCCTTTTGGGCCAACTTGAACAGGCCAAGGTTAACCACTGGACGGATCGCAAGAAGTTGCTCGGTGAACACGATGAGCTGGCTGCACAAGTTGAAACACTGCAACTGCAAACCGAGCAGGACCAGAAGCAAATTCAGGAGCTGCAAAGTCAAATCGACCAGTTGAAGAATATTGAGAATATACTCAAGAACCGGGAACGTAAAAAATGAGTGAACAGGGCTATCGTGTATTGTTGGTGGATGATGAGGCGGATCTGCTCAGTCTGTGGAAGTTGCGTCTTGAAAGCAATGGTTACCAGGTGGAGACCGCCTTGAGCGGTGAAGAAGCGTTGGCAAAATTTTCTCTGGTCAACCCTCATGTGGTTCTCACGGACCTTCGAATGCCGGGTATTGACGGTATGGCTTTATTTGAGGCTATCAGGGAGAAAAATAAGGCTGTTCCCGTTATAATTATTACTGCGCACGGGTCGATCCCGGAAGCGGTTGAAGCAACCAGGCAAGGTGTTGTTTCATTTCTTACCAAGCCCATAGATGGTAAAGAACTGATCCGGGAAACAGAAAAAGCGTTGCGGTTGTCCTCCGGGGCGACCGCTGTAGACCTCGATGAGGAGTGGCGCAGCGATATTGTTTCTAAGAGTGCTGCCATGGAAGAACTCCTTTCCCGGGCTAAGCTGGTGGCAGAGACGGATGCCACTGTGTTGATTCGAGGTGATAGTGGTACCGGCAAGGAACTGCTTGCCATTGCCATCCACAGGGCGAGCAGCAGGCGAGACGGACCGTTTATCCCGGTCAACTGTACAGCCATTCCCGAATCCCTGCTGGAATCCGAATTATTCGGCCATGTGAAGGGCTCTTTTACCGGTGCCAATCAGAGTTATGCCGGTTTATTTCAATCCGCTGATGGCGGAACCCTGTTCCTTGATGAAATCGGTGATATGCCTCTGCACCTGCAGGTAAAGATCCTGCGAGTGTTGCAGGATCGAAAGGTCCGACCGGTGGGCAGTGCCTCTCCCGTGTCGGTTGATGTGCGAATTATTTCTGCTACCCATAGAGATCTTGAAGAGGCTATTGAAAGCAGAGAGTTTCGCGAAGATCTATTTTATCGCCTCAATGTGGTCAATCTGGTATTGCCGCCGTTGCATGAGCGCAAAGAGGATATCCCGGTGCTGGCTGAATATTTTGTTGCTACTTTATCCGACAGTATTGGCAAGCCGGAAAAAAAATTCACACCGGAGGCCATGCAGACTTTGGTCGATGCGGCTTGGCCTGGAAATGTCCGTCAGTTGTATAATGTCGTGGAGCATGCAGTTGCTCTTTCGACCTCATCGCTCATTGCAGAAGATTTGCTCCATGACGTAATTAAGCAAGACCAGAAGAAAATCGCGCCCTTTGCCGAGGCTCGACGCCAGTTTGAACAACAGTATCTTATCCAGTTGCTGCAGACCACCCGTGGTAATGTCACCCAGGCAGCCCGTATCGCTCACCGAAACCGTACAGATTTCTATAAACTGTTGAATCGGCATCATATTGTACCATCCTTGTTCAAAGAAGGAGTTGGAGGATAGTTGAACCCCTTAGTGATTGTCTGTTTCGTTTCTGCTTGTTCAATACACTCTGAAGGCGCCTGCCCCACTGTTGAACGGGCATTGTGCATGTGGGGCCAAAGCTTTTTGTCGCATATGTGAGACTGCTGTAATGGCTGCTATAACGTTATCTATGGCGAGCCAACCATTTTTTTGTCTCTGAAAAGAGACATCTTGCTGCCATCTTTTGTACCCTCTATCAGCTGCTGTTGATATTTTGTAAAAAAATCTTTCGGCAGTTTCTGTTTATCTTTTGTTTTTTTTAGCATTATCAATCAGTTATGTGCATCTGTTCAAATGTTTTGTTTACCTGTTTCAGGTGTTCCCTGATCTCGGCATGGAAAATGCTATGGCTATTTGAGTTTCGGGCAGTGAATTTTTGCATGATCCTGTCCTTGTTGCTTTTTAATTGCTTTCCAATGCTGAAAGGTCTGACGTCTTCCTATGAAGTATATAATTTCTCTTTTTAGAAAAATCTGCCATGCATCAGTCGCCTGTATCCTTTTGGTGGCT
>JAUWLT010000257.1 GCA_030613515.1 Desulfobulbaceae bacterium | reverse complement strand
CATGGCTGAAAAAACAAATAATATAGCAGGCAAAGTTGTACTTGGTTTTGGCGCACTTATCGGATTGTGGGCAACATCAGCACTCGTAAGCGGTTTAAGCCAGGTAGGATCAGTAAGCGAGTTGCTGCGGCAGTACATGGTCGCCACCGGAATGGTTACTCCCCTGCATACCCTGGTTGATTACTACACCCACATCAAGGGAATTGAGTATCTGATCTGCGTTGCCTTCTTTGTCGCCTTCCCGGTTTTCTTCACCTATGTGAACAAGGAAAAGAAAGAGGCGAAAGTAAAAGCCTGAACTGAACAGTAGTGGTAATACTGACAGCACCCCTGTAACGGGGTGCTGTCATGCGTTTATGTGTAAAGTAAATGTCAAGAAATCAATATCAGTTTATTAAAGGTTTATTTTTACTGTTAGCCGGTGGTACGCTACCGGTTGCATTCATGAGTTTTACCAGCTACCTGGTGGGGTTGGTGGTTAACCTCCTTATCTCCGTTTCCCTTGCAGTGTTGATCTATTAATCCCGTATGATTTGACCAGATCTGCCATCCACATAGAGATAGATGCAGCTTTCGATTCTCAAAGTTTCGTTCTCCATTATCCACTAACTCTTCAAGTTTATTACAACTAGTAATTTCTTTTCTTCAAGCAGGGCTGTCATCGAACAAGGCTTGTTTGCCTGTTTTCAACAATTTTGTCTACAGTCAGATGAACTGGTCAGCTGAAATTGTCCTGACATTTTGCTTGTGTCAACATTTTTGTATGTCATTATCTGATGGTACATGCCGGCGGCATTTCTGAGAAACAGCCTGATTTTTCATGACAAACATAATAAAGAGTTCTTTGTTGGGAGAAAAGATTGTTTTGCGGTAATCTTAAGGCAGTTAGAAATAATGCCGGGTATATATCGGTATGGAGTTAAACGGAATTCTGCAAGGGACGTATATGCTTCCGGATAAACTTGTAAAAAATGATGCTACTCAAGGAAAACGTCCCGTTCGTGTTGGGATTGTCGGGGGCGGGAAGGGATGTTACGAACTCCTGAAGCTCTTTCACTTTTATCTTCCCAGACACCTGGATATTACCATTGTCGGAGTGGCAGATCCCCGTCGGGACGCTATCGGTCGTCGATATGCTGAACAGCAGGAAATTGTAACTGTTGATGAACTGACAACACTTCTTAAACTTCCCAACCTGGACCTTGTTATTGAGCTTACTGGTAAAGATACAGTTCTTGATGAAATTTTCAGGAACAAGACTGATACCACCAAGGTCCTTGATCATCTTGGTGCACTATTTCTCTGGGAAGTCATCGATATTCAGGAAGAAAAACTGCAACTTGAACATCGAGTCGCTACACTTGATACTATGACTGCAGTCGGTGAAATGGCTTATCGGCTGACCCATGAGTTCAGAAATCCGCTGATGCTTGCCGGCGGCACGATCAGGCGGACCATGACCCGGGTTGATCTACCCCATGGAGTAAGAAAACGGCTGAAGATAGTCGCCGGAGCCATTAAGGATATGGAAGATGTGCTCTCTGACATCTGTGATGTTGTGCGCCCTTTGCAACCGAAATTTGAGCTGGTTGATCTTGGCCGTTTTTTTGAGGAATTTTGCAAGGCGGTCGGGATTGAAGCACGATTTGTCCGGTCCGGGTTTTCATGTAACCTGGAAGAGGATCTGCCCGAAATCGTGATTGATCCTTCTCTATTACGGCAGGCCATGTGGCATTTACTTGAAAACTGTTTTGATGCCGTTGCTGAAAAGGATACATCGGTTCAACTTCGGGTTGTTCTCTGCTACGATTATATACTTATCCAGATTGAAGATGGAGGAGGGGGGTTTTCCGGAATCTCAGCACAATCAGCAATGGACCCTTTTGTCAGTACCCGGTCAGGACGAATGGGATTGGGCTTATCTCTGTGTCGACAGATTGTGCTGGAACATGGAGGTGACATGGAATTCTGGAATAATACACGAGGTGGTGTTACTGTTACACTCAAGATTCCGATTTTTTTTAATATACCTCGGCAGGATGAAAATCCTGATTCGCGGCATGGTACATTTACTGAAACTTCATATAGAGTTGATGAATGATAAATAGATTTTTTAAACGTGCGGGCAGAAGGAAAGCAACCATTGGCCAGGCTAAGAGAAGAAGGACGGTCAGGGGAGCTCTTGCAGTATGGTCGGCGCCTAGGCCCCTCCCCCTTGATGATCAGGAAAGTATACCCGCAGGATCATCTGTAAAAACAGTTACCCGCCGGCAACCTCCTTTTGTTCTCCAATCCGGACAAAAGCAGGTTGCAGAAGACAAAAGCCGGGAAAGGAAATCAACTGGAAACAGGAGGCCACGTCACAGAAAGCCACAATGGACACAAGATAAGTTTGTTGTCGATTCTGCCCCCGGTAAGGCGCGGTTTCATGATTTCGAATTGCCGCCTTCTCTCATGCACGGTATTGCAGATCTTGATTTCAGGTACTGTACCGCTATTCAACAGCAAGCCCTGCCTGTTGCCCTTGACGGCAAGGATTTGATCGGTCGCGCCAGTACCGGCATGGGCAAGAGTGCGGTTTTTTTGATCGCTATCTTCAGCAGGTTGCTGCGTGGGCAACAGAGCAAAAAACGTCCCGGTTTTCCCCAGGCCCTGATTATTGCGCCCACCCGTGAGCTTGTTATCCAGATAGCTAAAGATGCCAAGGCAATAGGGAAGTACACCCCGTTGCGGGTGGTTGCCGTGTACGGAGGCACGGATTACCAGAAACAGCAGCAGGATCTTGCCCGGCGACCGGTGGATATAGTGGTCGCAACGCCGGGTCGATTGCTTGATTTTGCTTCCAAGAAAGTGGTGCAGCTCAGCCAGGCCGGGATCATGATCCTGGATGAGGCCGACCGAATGCTTGATATGGGATTTATTCCTGATGTACGGAGAATCATCTATAAAACTCCACCCAAAGAGCAGCGCCAGACCATGCTCTTTTCCGCAACTATCACCGAGGAGGTCAAACAGCTTTCCGCCCAGTGGTGTGTGAATCCGGAGTTTATAGAAACTGAAAAGGAGCAGGTGGCTGTGGACACGGTGCAGCAGATTGTCTACATGACCACCAGTGAGGAAAAATACAATGTGCTTTACAACATGATTACCACCCGGGATCACGAGCGGATTCTTGTGTTCACCAACATGAAACGCGAGGCTAAAAGTTTGTTTGAGCGGTTGCGCAGAGACGGTGTTAACTGTGTCCTGCTCACCGGCGATGTGCCGCAGGACCAGAGAACCAAGCGCCTGGAGCGTTTCCGCAACGGCAGGGTCGAGGTCATGATTGCCACTGATGTCGCTGGTCGCGGTATTCATATTGCCGGCATCAGCCATGTGATCAACTACACCTTGCCCTATGAACCGGAAGATTATGTACACCGCATCGGCAGGACCGGTCGGGCAGGTGCCGCGGGCATCTCTATCAGCTTTGCCGATGAAAAAGGTGCCTTTTAC
>JAUWLT010000275.1 GCA_030613515.1 Desulfobulbaceae bacterium | reverse complement strand
AGCAGGGCAATGGAGTCTCTTCCCTTTTCATGGTCAGGCAAATCACGGTTCTCCGGCACAATGCGAAGCACCTCCTCAAGTTCATCTGCAGAGGTAAAAATAGCTTTGACAAGGGGATCGGTGTGATACTGCTGACGACTCAACCGTACAGGACCCGGTATGGAGTCGACCAGGGTAGTACAATACTCCATTGCTCCTGCCACAGGCGACCGTAGATTTTTTCTGTATCGTCCGAGCTGGCGAATACCGGGGTCCGCGACCTCGACAATCATATCTGTTGCCTGACGTAAGATCTGCTCCTGGGCACGACCAGCTTGATATCGTTGTCCGAAGCCTTGAATCCATGAAACAAAACCGGATGAGGACGTATCGGCCATAAGAATTACCCCTTCAAGATATTTGAATCCATATCAATGAGATGGAATTCTAACTACTGCTCATAAGTGAGGTTCGTTCAGATGATGAGTCACTGAACCACTACCTACGTTAGGCAGGTAGTGGCTTAATCCTTACTGGGCGGATTTATTCTCTGGTTTTTTGTACGATGTAGGTCCAGCAAACCATTTTGTTTTGTCGTACCATTCTTTGGGATAGCCCACCTCCTGGGCCATTTTTTCCGGGGCATTAATGTATCCGTCATCATATCCGGCAACCAGAGTCCATGCCAGCTTCCACCATTCCTGCACTACCTGGTTGGCCTGTGTTTCACAGTATTCCGTAAGCAGGGGTGGTACTTTTTCCGGGTTTTGTTTGTAGAGGGCCAAGGCCTTTTTATCCATTATTTTGATTGAATTGATTGCTGCCAGCTCAAACTCGTCCTGCTTTTGCTGTATATCTTTAATCATATAGCTGTATTTCAGGCCGGCCCAGTTTGCCACGAAATTGAAAGCCCACCAGGCACTGTCCCGGCTGAATTTGCTGGTGTCCACGGTATAGTAGGGTGCGGCAATACGGGTGACGCCGACATAAAAAGGGACATACACGGTACTCATCGGTTCATCAGGACCGAACCAGAGCAGACCGCCTATGGGATCGGGCAGCCAGCCACGGGCCTGGCATACATAGCTGAATCCACATCGGAAAATAGAGAGCGGCCGCTCCCAGCCACCCTCCAGCTTGGCGTTCGGATCACCGGTATCGCTGCCGCCTGCATCCATGGGGCCGGGATAGCGGTAGGGACTACCGAAAGGGCCGGCTGCAACGCCCTTGGACAGATCAAATTCAGTGCCCTGATAATAATCGCGGTATAAACTCATAACCTCACGAAGTTTCAGCTTATTGTCCGGTTTGATGGAAAAAGGAAATTTCCTGGTAAAGCCGTCTTTGACCCAGGGGGATTGTGCCTGCGAGGGGGCAATTCTTGATTGCAGACGCCAAACCCGTCGCAAAGAGTAGTACGGATGGCTGTATTCTCCCTGGCTGACAGTGCGCAGCCAGTCCAGTTTTCCATCTTCGGGTTTCCACCAGCCATGCTTTTGGGCAATGGCATGGAGGTCTTTATTAAACAGCATATCAGGGTCATCCGGATCAACGTCACGAATTCGCAGTTCATTTGCAGCTACGAATACTTCCCCTTCTGGAACCTTTTTCGCCACCCAGAGGCCTCCTTTTCCCTCCGGGCTGGGGGCCATTTCAATAATCCAGCCTTCTTCAGTGTCTCCGATGGGTAACGTTTCGCCGGTACCATAGTAACCGTAGGTTTCTATAAGGTGGCCGATTAATTCCACTGCCTGGCGCGCGGTGGTACAGCGTTCTGCCGCAACACGGCTCAATTCGGCACTATAGAAAATGAGTTTCCCCGGCACCGGATCCGGCTGGATTTTTGTTCCGTCAGTGCATTCGCCAAACATAACCTGATGCTCATTCATGATGGCGTATGAGCCCTCAAAATAAGCATAGGTATGTTCGACTTGGGGTATGTAGCCAAGGGGGATGGACTGAGGTTGATCCGGGTCATTATAAACAGGTCCCCGGTCTGTGCCGACATAACGGCGCAGGGTATAAGCATGATATTGGGGCCTGTCACCCAGCGCTGCCGCATCATAGTATACAGGTCTGAGTGATCCAGGTTTATGGTCTGCAGCGGGAACATGGACCAACCGCTGATCAAAAAGTTCGCTGTCATCCGAGTGGCCGACCATTACCGAACCGTCCTCTGAAGCCCCTTTGGTGACAAGCAGGGTTGTACAGGCCGGGACTGACCCTGCAAAGATGAAGTTCAATGCAAAAACAAGAATGAGCAGTCTTTTCACGTGGGTGTCTCCAGGTTTGAATTATTGACCGGCAAAAGGATGACCAAGGGAAGAATACGTATTGAGCGAACTCTATTTCCAGGATAAATCCTGACTCTTCCTTAACGGATTATATATAAAGGACGTTACAGAAGTCAAAGAGACTACAGCTTTTTTTAGAACTCAGGGAGTCTGGAATCGTTCCGTGGAGTTTCTTATTGATGGTAATAAAGGCGTTTAGGATATAAAATATCAGCCATAGGTATTAAAATTTTTGAAAAAGGAGTCCTTCTTTATGCAATTTTTCACCGTTTTTGCTATCTGTCTGGCTTTACTATCGTTTTCCACCCTTGCTCAAAGTGTAGAAACTAATAGCAAGGAGGCAATCGGCCCCTTTAAACGCTACTGTGACGGATATGGTCGCCCCGGCGCCAAAGGCATCGGTTACGTATCCGTGCTGAAAGTGTCGACAGGCGTAGTAGAAAAAACGGACGACACACTTCTTGACGGTATCGTCGCCTATGATCGTGCAGAAGCAAACGATGCCTATATCGGTCAAATCAATATGGAAACCGCGTCGTCATTCTGTGGGCTGGCAGGGCAGATCTGGGGTTATGATATTGCCGTCTCCGAAACCATCAAGGAGAACAAGCAGAAACCTCTTTTCACTGTTAAACAATACGATGGCTCTGATTTGCCTGTTTATGACGCAGCCCCACTGCTTGCGGCAGGCATGGCTTTGTTCGGCACCGAA
>JAUWLT010000034.1 GCA_030613515.1 Desulfobulbaceae bacterium | reverse complement strand
TTCTATTTGGCTGAAAAATAGCCGAGCGGGTCAGTTACGTATGATCAGGAATAAGCCTAAACTCTCTCCATCCTACTAATGTTTAACCTTGCCACTGGATTCATTCATGCCAATCTGCTAAGATCTATGTAGAAATTAATTGGGTCTATCCGGATTTCCCAAACGCTCATTGATGTATAAAAGTTGCAGGCTAAAGCCCCTGCTAGCTTTTGAGCCCGAGGTTGAGGAGGAAAAGCACTGCAATTTTGGGGAGCTGGAACTCTTAGGAGTTTTGCACATGCTTTTTGCTGGCTCATCCTGTATCTGCAGGGCCTTTACGCATAAAAACCAATTGGCAAATCCGGATATAGCCAATAAAAATCATAGCCAGGGGATTGAGCACGGACCAGATGCTACCCAGCAATGAACCAAGGTAACGACTGCGGAACTCTCGCGCCACCATTGAAACAACAAACCCCCGGTACTGCCAGAGTGCCTGTAACCTTTCCACAATATGGCCTTTTACCTGCTATCCGGCCTGACAGTGTTTTTTGTTTTCAGCCACCATCATTCCAACCACATCCGGCATGGTTGAACGTGCTTTCCAGCCCAGCAGCCGCTCGGCCTGAAGCGGATTGGCAACTGACAGCATTATATCAGTTGGACGCAGCAAAGCCGGGTTAAGCTCCACATGCTCCTGCCAGTCCAGATCAAGACAGGCAAACACCTCCTGCACCAGCTCCTGGAGGGCATACGTATGTCCAGTGGCAACGATAAAGTCCTCTGCCTGCTCCTGCTGCAACATCAACCACATGGCCTCTACATATTCCGGTGCCCAACCCCAGTCCCGGCAAACAGAGGTGTTTCCCAGGCGTAATTTTTCCCGGCTGCCGTCGGCAATCCTGCAGGCTGTACGGACGATTTTCTGGGTCACAAAACGCTCCGGTCGCAGGGGCGATTCATGATTGAACAGGATACCGGAACTGGCAAAGAGACCATAGGCCTCCCGATAATTTGCCACCTCCCAGAATGCAGCCGCCTTGGCCACGGCATAGGGACTGCGGGGACGAAACGGTGTTTCTTCGGTGGCCGGCACACCATCCGTATTACCGAAACATTCACTTGATGAGGCATTGTAAAATCGTGCCCCACTGTCCATGAAACGAATTGACTCCAGTAAATTCAGAGTGCCGATACCAATAGACTCAAAGGTTTCAACAGGCTGATCAAAGGAAAGGCCAACCGAACTCTGACCGGCAAGATTATAAATTTCATCCGGGTCGGTATCTTTCAGGATCTGCAGGACACTGCGAAAATCACCCAATGAGGCAGAGACGACTTCAACCTGGTCAAAAATACCGAGTTGTTTCAGATTGGCAAAAAATGACATCTGGGCGTCACGGGAAGTCCCCACCACCTTATACCCTTTCTCCAAGAGCAACCGAGCGAGGTAGGCTCCATCCTGACCGGATATACCGAAAATAAGCGCTGTTTTATTCTTCAAGAAAACTCTCCGGAAAGCGTTGAAGCGGTCTATTATTCAAAATGGTCTTTAACGGAAAATCCTTCTCTCTTGCACAGCTGGTCTCGTTGAGCCTCCACCATGTCGTAACGAACCATTTCTGCAACCAACTCTCTAAAACTTGTCTTTGGTACCCATCCCAATTTTTCTTTTGCCCGGACAGGATCACCGAGCAGAGACTCGACCTCTGTTGGCCTGAAATAACGCGGATCTACCCGAACAATAGTTTTACCTACAAGTTCAGTCTGTTCTGCAGAGGCAACCGTTCCTGTTTCTTCAAGCCCTTCACCCTGCCAGTCAATCCCTATCTTCAGCTCTTCAGCAGCGGCATTGACAAAATCACGTACCGAATGCTGCTCGCCTGAGGCGATAACAAAATCTTCCGGCTTATCCTGTTGCAGCATCAGCCACTGCATCTCAACATAATCACGGGCATGGCCCCAGTCTCGTTTAGCATTCAAATTACCCAGATACGTGCATTCCTTATCACCAAGAACAATCCTGGCCAAAGCCCGGGTTATCTTGCGAGTGACAAAGGTCTCACCCCGTACCGGTGACTCGTGGTTAAAAAGAATACCGTTACAGGCATACATATCATACGCTTCGCGGTAATTTACCGTAATCCAATAAGCATATAATTTTGCCACCGCATAGGGGGAGCGGGGATAAAACGGTGTTTTCTCGGTCTGTGGGACCTCCTGTACTTTGCCGAAAAGCTCGGACGTAGAGGCCTGATAAAAACGGGATTTTTTCGTCAGCCCGATGGTCCTGATTGCCTCTAAAATCCTCAGGGTGCCGAGGGCATCTGAATTGGCGGTATATTCCGGTTCCTCAAAAGATACCTGCACATGGGACTGGGCAGCCAGGTTGTAAATCTCGTCCGGCTGAACTTGTGCAATAGTATGGAGAAGACTTGAGGAGTCTGTTAAATCAC
Organism: Desulfobulbaceae bacterium; assembly: GCA_030613515.1. Classification (GTDB taxonomy): domain Bacteria; phylum Desulfobacterota; class Desulfobulbia; order Desulfobulbales; family Desulfobulbaceae; genus Desulfobulbus_C. The sequence continues at coordinate 14,279 of JAUWLT010000034.1, read as the reverse complement.
CATGATGCAGGATAAAACGCAAATTTTTCTCATGCGGATCCTGATAGAGATGGTCGATGCGATCCGTATTAAACAGTGAACTCCTCCGCTTGATCCCGTGGACCTCGTAACCTTTATTCAGTAGGAACTCGGAAAGATAGGCACCATCCTGACCGGTCACACCGGTAATTAAAGCTTTTTTTGTCATACAAGCCTCCTCTAAAGACAAAAAATTTTGTCCGCAATGAATATTTTGAAATTTTTCGCAAAATACATAAACATAAATGATTCGGCATGGAACGTCAATCTCGGATCGCAACGTAAAGCAACTGATGAAAACAATAAGGAGGCTCCGATGTCAATATTCACGCGATATTCTCATCCGGTCAAATTATGATTCCAGTCCGGATTTATAGTGTGCATACGTTGTCTGAATGCCTTGCTGAAGAGAAACCTTGGGCTTCCATCCCAACTCCTGTAGTCGGGTGATATCTAGAAGTTTCCTCGGCGTACCGTCCGGTTTGTCCTTATCCCATTCAATGGTGCCGGAAAATCCAACAATATTTTTGATAAGGTCAGCCAATTCACGAATACTGATATCCTTTCCGCAGCCTATATTTATAAGGGGCACGCCACCGGCCTCAAATGATGCAAAAACTTTTACCCGCTCGCTTGACAACAGGAAGACAACCGCATCGGCCAGATCATCACAGTGGAGAAATTCCCTACGCGGAGTGCCCGTGCCCCAGACAATCACTTTGTCATCACCCCGCTCCTTGGCTTCACTCATTTTTCGGATTAAAGCAGGCAGGACATGGGAGTTATGCAGGTCATAATGGTCGCCGGGGCCATACAGATTGGTTGGCATTACAGCAAAGTACTTTGTCCCGTACTGCCTATTATAAGCCTCGCACATCTTAATACCGGCAATTTTGGCAACAGCGTATGGTTCGTTAGTTGGTTCCAGAGGGCCGGAAAGCAGATATTCCTCTTTCATAGGCTGGGATGCAAGTCTTGGGTAAATGCAGGAGCTGCCGAGAAAAACCAGGTTATTAACTCCTGATTGCCAGGCACCATGAATCACATTATTCTGCATCACAAGGTTCTGGTAGATAAAATCGGCTGGATAGGAACTGTTTGCCATAATCCCACCGACCATGGCCGCTGCCAGCACAACACAGTCGATCTGTTGCTGCTGAAAAAAAAGATGGACCGCCCCCTGGTTCATAAGATCAAGCTCGGTATGGGAACGCAGCAACAGATTGTTGTTGCCTCCCTGCCTCAGCCGACGAGTAATGGCTGATCCTACCATGCCGGTATGCCCGGCAACGTAAATGATTGAGCCGGGGTCAATAAATAGGTTGTCATTTTCTTTCATGTGTAATTCGACCATGTGTACTGTTAGAAGTTAGTTGCGGTCACCATTCTGTTTCATCATAGGCGGTGCCGTCTCCTCTGCTGTCAACAAGGCAACGGCTACGCCCAAATCACGGGGGTCATCGGAATAGCCTTCTCGCTTTGGATTCCAAGTACGGTTAACCCTGATCACCAGGGGCAGGCCGGTTTGTAATTGCTGTGGAAGCCGCACCATGTTCCATTTGTAATCAGCCAGTCGAAACGAGCCAATTTTCTTATCCTGCTGCAAAAACTGTACATCAACAGGATGTATGTTCAAATAAGGCTGCTCAGTTTTCAGCAGCAGAGAATCGGGAGTTTTGCTCTTCCTCTCGAAAGCAAGGACAGCCTCCTGTCGAGTCCATCGATATCTCAGTTCCCTCTTTTCTTTCTGTTCATCGCCTGGCCCGGTTTCCATCTGCCAGTCATAAAATCCTATATCCTCTGCCGGCACCCGCCCCTGATACTTTGGCTCACCGACCGCCACCCCGAGATTTCGATAATCGGCTGAAATCCCTTCACGCCGTGGATTCCAGGTTCTCGACACCCGCAGCTCAATTCGCCTTCCACCCCCTTGACTTTCCGGAGGAATATAATAGTTTCTGGAAATCGTCATGTTGTTCCAGAAAGTTATCTGATCAAGAGAACGGCCGTCAAACAGCACATCAAGCACAATGGGATTGACCGATAACCCAGGAGCGCTGCAGGAAAAATCAAGCCCAATACTGCCGACTTTTTCCAGTACCATAACGGCCCTACGCCCACTCCAGCGATAAATCCCCCTTTTCCCCCAATCCTCTTTTGGGTAAAAACCTAAATAGTTCTCTACCTCCTGATCATCCGCATACACTGCCAAACCATATTTTTCCGCCAGCAAATGCGATTCAAAATTTCCGGCATAGACTATGCCACCAATAACAGTCAGGAGGGCAAGACAAAGCACGACAAATTTAATCGCGTGCCTTATCTTTTTGGGAAGCACTGCCTCATTAAGAGTCATAACGTACCCAAAGGAAAGAAATATCAGGAACCATATCACGCTCACATATTGCATACTCTGGGCAATACCATACTGATGAAAAGCAACAATCGAGAGCAATACGGCAATATTAAAATATCGTTTATTGATCTTCAAATCATAAAACAATAACAACACCGCATAAAAAACAATTGTCATCCAGAAAAAGAGTCCTACTAAACCGTTACTGATGAAAAGCTGTAAATAATGATTGTGCGGAGTATCATAGTCTATGGCCTTGATCTGCCGTTCTCTGCTATATGACGAATCGGGAATAGTCGACAAGGTCATTTTTTGATGTTTATAGCTCTCGTACCCCAGGCCGAAGACAGGTCCCTCCCTGCCAATGGCCATACTTTCCTGCCAGATTTTTTTACGTTCTGCCAGGTTCCAGAACTCGGATACTCGTTGTTCCAGCATACTCTCTGTATCAAAATCTTTCTGTTGCACGATACCCGTTACCAAAAAATAACCCACCAAGATGGTCAGCGGGACCGACACAGTAACTTTTAAGATTGTCTTCCCTACTGCACTCCAGGTTAATATCCCGGCTGCAATTCTTTTGGAAAGATAAAAAACAAGCCAGCAACTGACCAGCACCAGAGGATAAATCAGCCATCCGGTTCGTGAATATGTTAAGAGAATAGCCATCTCACAAATTATCAAGACTCCAAATAACATCAACTTAGTAATGTTATGAATTCTTTGATCCAGGAAACCGATCAGAATAAAAGGAATAGATATGGATAAAAATTCGGCAAACCAGCCGGGGTTGCCAAGAACGGACTGCAAGCGCCTACCGCCAAACACAGTCTCACGAAACCAATCAAGTGACAATAAATGGTAATGGCTCAAGACACCTACACAAGCCACCAACACAGCCCCGATCACTAGTCCGGAAAAAAGCAAACGATACAGTTGCTCACGATCATTATGTCTGGATACCTGGAGAATAAACACAAAAAAAAGGAGTAATCGATTGGCAGCCGTTATAGGATACAATATCGATTCCGGTGGGGCCTGAACAACAGCAGTAAAAAAATCACGCCAACCCCAGAGAAAGAGTGTTCTGCCAATTGATGTGACCGGCAAGAGCATCAGAGAGAAACAGACCACCAGAATATAACACGTGATCATCAGAGGCAACTTGTTGCCGGCAAAGACAGGAACCCCCCGCTTCCTGTTCCGGACAATACAAACAACTGCAAGAGCAGAGAGAAACAGTTCAAATACTACATTATGAATTTGGTACGAGTGTGAACCATACCACGGTAAAGAACAGGCAAATAAAAAAAGATAAACTTTAAAATATTGAGAGCTGACAAGGGGAAGAACACAACTTAACAACACAAAAAAAACAATTGCCTGCAACACTAAAGGAGACTGAATAACCACTGCCACCCGGATAATAATATTGCATAACAAAAAAAACAATACACTACCATGCAGCACTGTTTGAGCCATGGGAATATGACTCTGAAACATTTCTGATATGTTAGAGCGATTAATCTCTGCGACAACAGGCATCAATTTTCTATTGAATCAGTTGGTTGCGTCAACCCCAGCCCCGCCTCTCTAAACTCGGGGACAACATCCTGCAGACACACTCGTAATTCCGCTACATTGCGAGAAACTGTCGCCTGTTCAAGATGTACGAGTTTATCCATCAGCCGGTTCCAATCCACTTCACGACTCCGAGCCAGTAACAGTTTTTCGTGGCTTGTCGGCTGCAACCCTTCACTTTCATGCAATATTTCCTCATACAATTTTTCACCAGGTCTCAATCCGGTATATACTATTTCAATATCAACCTTTGGTTTCAAACCTGACAAGCTAATCATCTGCTCAGCAAAATCCTTAATCAGCACAGGCTGTCCCATGTCCAAAACAATAATTTCTCCCCCCTGCCCCCTCGCCCCAGACTGTAAAGGAATCAGAGCCCCCGCTTCCGGAATCGTTCATAAAATAACGTGTGATTTCAGGATGCGTTACAGTAACAGGTCCAATAACCTGAGGCAAGGTGCGTAGCAGTTTGGAGACGTAACTGATTCACTACCGGCTACGGCCCGGTGATCTTGATGAACCGCCCTATTCAAAGACTGCCGGAGTTAATCAGCGCTGACCAAGGGTGTAACCGGAATCTCCACCACAAATACTGTTCCCGGCCCCTTTTGTCTGCTATCGGTAACTTCCTCCATTTTCAGGTCAATCGGCAGCGGACTTTGAGCCCGGATCCTGCCACAATGGTCCTCAATAATTCCAAATGACACCGAAAGACCCAGCCCCGTGCCCTTGCCGACCGGTTTGGTGGTGAAAAACGGATCAAATATCTTCTTCATATTTTCTTCACTGATTCCCGGCCCGGTGTCCGCCACCGAGATAACCACCAGGTTCTTCTCAGCGTCCATTCCGGACCTTACCAGGATCAGTCCACCGTCCGGCATAGCGTCTTTCGCATTGTTGAAAAGATTGAGCCAGACCTGTCTTAACTTATCAGGATCGCCGACTATATTTTTCTCTTCTTCTTCAAGATCCGTTTGAATAAGAACCTTGTCCAAACTGAAGGTGTGCTCAACCAGGGCAATCGTCTCAAGAAGGGAGTTGTTGATGGACATCTCGCTCTTTGTGGTCTCGGTCTGCCGCGAAAATTTCAGGAGATCCGCTACTATCTTGCGGCAGACCTTGGCCTGTCTTTCAATTGCTTGCAGTTCTTCCATCATCTCGTCTTCCGGATTAACATCATCCTGCAGGAACTGGGCATAGCCCAGGATGATGCCAAGCGGTGTGTTTATCTCATGGGCAATGCCGGCAGCCATCTTGCCGATGGAGTCCATCTTCTGGGAATGGATAAGCTGTTCCTGGTAATTCTTGATTTCGGAGATATGGGTTTTGAGGCTGAGGGCCATTACGTCAAAAGTCTCGGCCAGGTCCTGTATCTCGTCGCCGACGTTTTCTTTATAGATCGGACAGATCTGACATGACTGCATCTTTTGCGGGTACCTGGAATGATCGCATTGGGCGCACATGGTGCCGGCCACGTACCAGCACCGACGCCTTGAGTCCCCGTATGCCGGACATTTTTTGAGGTCACAGTTCATGATCTCCCAACAGTTGCGCTTCAGTAACGGACCGGTCTGATGATCCAGATTGCCCATAACCATCTCTTCAACATGTTTTTTTAAAAGCCCCAGCCTGCTGGTCACACAACGGGCAAACAGGGCACCGAGAAGAATAGCCAGGAAGAAAGTTACGGCGGAGAGTGCGGCAATGGTTAAAATGAGTCGGTTGACTGATCGTTGAATGATGCTTCTGGAAAGTCCTATCCGGCCTGTTCCCATCTGGCTGTCACCGATAACTACGGGTGCGGCAAAATCGTAGATGAGCTCGGTACCGGCGTCTAAAAGCTGTATCCGCGACGTTGTGGTATTCTCGATATTGTTGGCGGCGATGAGGTCAATGGGAAACCCCTTTTGAAAGGTATGGACCAGCACCTGTTTTTTGGCATCGAGAATAAAGGCGTAAACAATGTCGGCGCCCATATTTTTTTCATCGTCAACGATGTTTCTCAAGCGGAGGAGATCCATGGTCAGCATCGGGTCGACAGCCCGTATTGCCAGCCCCCCAACAAGGGCGAGCCCCCGCTTTTTGCTCTCTTTGACGAGGGCGGAGGCGGCCATCCGGCTCACCGATGGAGTAAGCACCAGGGCCATAAACACCATAATACCCAAAATGCCGAAGATAATCTTGGTACTGAATTTAAGTCGTGAAAAGAAATTCATGGTTATCTCATTTGCAGTTTAGCAGCCAGATCGCGTACCGGATCGTAGTCAGTGTCCGTTGCCGGTATGATACCTCGCATCTTGGCGGCCTCCAGGATAAAAGCGTCCTTTTCATCCTCCATGGCAAGGGTAAACATGGCCTGGGCTATCTTGTCGATAATCTCGGGGTCCAGGTCCTTGCGGGCAGCATACACCCAGCCGGGATAAGGCTTGGTCTCGGCCAGTATCCTGACCTGACTTAGATCAATCCGGTCTTTCAGGATGCTCAAGGTTCCGTTGCGGATGGAGCCGATGTCATACTGTCCGGCATAGACGGCAAGCACCACTTTTTCCTGCTTGCCGCCTGGACCGGGTGCAAAGGCAATTTCGCTAAAATCCTGCCTGTTGATTCCCTGTTCAATAAAATGCCCCAGGGCAAACAGATAACCGCCGGCGGAAAAGGGATCCACTGCAATCCAGCGCTTTCCCCGGCAGTCTTCTATATCTTTGATCCGCTCATTGTCACGCCGGCAGATTATCTGGCCGATGAAGTCCGGTTTGCCGGTGGCCTCGACGATCCGGGCAAAGGCTCTGGCACCGGTTTCGGCCAGTTTGATGTAGATAAAAGGATTGGAAAAGGAGATGTCTATTTCGCCGCGTTCCACCATTTTAATATGAGCGTCAAAGGTGTCGGGAAAAACCTGGCGGATATGAAGACCGGTTGCCGCTGCCAATCGTTCCACCAGCCGCCAGTGCCGTTCATAGGAGACGGAATGGGAGTACTGGGGAAGATAGGCATAGGTGATTGCCGGAGCCGGTTGCGTCAGAGTTACCTCGACGCGGTTGGCAAGATCCACCCGCACCACGGGTTCGTCTTCGAAACAGCCGGCACAGACCAGTGCAGCAACGAAACCGATCAGCAACCGGTAAAGAATAGAGATGTCCGCTCTTTTTTTTATAGACTGCATCATGTGTTAAGTATCCTCTTTCTCTTCCTGTACGGGAAGATAGATGGAGAAGGCAGTATTCATACCCGCAGCGATTAGATCCTGTTGATGCGAAGGAGACTGGATCTCGACATTCCCCCGGGGGATGAAAAGGACCACCTTTTATGCGATACCTTGTCACGTTATCACTGCAGCGATCCTGAATTGTTCCTCCATAAAAAAGCCGATCTGCCTTATTAAAGCAGGCAACCCGGCTATCTCATAAAGACCCGTGGCTTTCCGTCTCCCGCCTTATGACGAGATTGGCTTTATCTTAACAATTATAGACAAATGTTTCTCTTTTTTTATTTTAAGATGCCGGTCAACCTTGAGTCAAGGGAACAACGTGGCACACCTGGCAATAAGTGAACAAGGACACTGAAAACAGTAGTGATGAAACACTGCAAAAAGTTTCAAAATATAAAGAGTTAGGGGATGTGCTTCGACAAGTTCAACTATTCAACAAAAGCTGCAATTTAAGATGTTTCCTGATTTAAGGTGTCAGCACGACATACGTATCAAAAAATCCCCGCCTGCCAAAGTCAACATACTCCAAAAGATCTGGATAGATATCATGACTTCCATTTCGGCGGTATACAGTATCAACCTTTCGTTTGGTCAGACAGGAAAAATGTTAGCACTGGCAGGACAAAGCTTAACCGTCTCATTCCAAGCATTGATGGAGCGTAATGCCATCACCCAACCCATGGGACAATTCGCACCATGCCGGAACACAGCAGCGGCAGCAGCCGTCACGAGCCGGGCCGCAAGTCCCGGTGTGGAAAAAGCAGCAGTCACTTGCTGATGCACCTTACCAGCATGAACTCTTTGATGATGGCTGGCCCGGTTTTGATGAACCCTATTTAACCTATGATTGACAGCCCGTTAGGCGACCATCCGAAAAATCCTTGGCTTTCAACTTGCTGTTTTGTAACTATTATTACAATATTTCCCGTCCGGACAGTGTCGCGGGGGGGAGCTGATATGATGATCGAACTGGCTTCGTGGACGATTTTGACAGACAAGTTAGTCGCTGAAGATGACAGCGGGTTAAAATTAAGCCTGTAACCAGCGGTTCACCCTGATTTTATCCCTCCCAGCGCTTCGGCCTGAAAGCAAATTCTTATCACTATGAGATCAGTTATGATTAAATATCTGCTCCAGATTCTTTTCTTCTCTCTCTGCCTCTCTTTTTCGTCACCTCTCTACTCTGCTATTATTATAGACCATACCACAACCGATCTCAGCGCCATTCCGGAAAGCTGGATCAACACAGCCAAAACAAATCTCCGCCTATCCTATGGACACACCTCCCATGGTTCCCAACCGGTACAGGGGATGCGAATCCTGGCCGCCGGGTACGGCACCCTCTATGACCTGAACCTAAACGGAGCTATAGAGGCCGGAGTGCTCTCTCTGGATGACGAGACCCCCAGCGGAGACCTTGGACATAACGGCAGTATAGTCTGGGCCACAAGCACTCGCAGCTACCTTGACAGCAACAGCGGCACGGGCTTAACCAGAAACGTGGTTGTCTGGTCCTGGTGCAACGGGGTATCCGATAATGACCGGGAAGGGATCGACACCTACCTCAACACCATGAATCAACTGGAAGGGGAGTATCCGCAGGTCACCTTTGTCTATATGACCGGGCACCTGGACGGTACCGATGAAAGCGGTAATCTGCATCAGCTGAATAACCGTATCCGTGCCTATTGCCTGGCTAACAATAAAATCCTTTTCGACTTTGCCGATATAGAAAGCTATAATCCGAATGGAGACTATTTCCTCAACCGTGGTGCCGATGACGAGTGTAATTACGACGGAGGGGGCAACTGGGCTATTGAATGGTGTGCAGCCAACAACGGCTCCGAACTCTGTGAAGAAGTCTCTTACTGCGCCCACTCCGAATCATTAAACTGCAATCTCAAAGCGCGCGCCTTCTGGTGGATGCTGGCACGGATAGCCGGCTGGAATGGAGTCAACAGTGATACCACTCCACCAATTCTCTCTCAAGGCCGGCCCTCGGGGCAACTCCCTGCCGGCACTACGGAAGCCACCCTCTCTCTGAACAGCGATGAGAATGCAGTCTGTCGTTATGCTACTTCAGGAGGGGTTGTCTATTCCGCCATGACCAACATATTTTCCTCCACTGGCGGCACAAGTCATCAACACTACCTGACCAACCTAAGTGACGGGCACCAGTATAGCTTCTATGTGAAATGTGAAGACAGTCAAGACAACAGTAACCAGGAAGACTTTCTCATCAGTTTCAATATTGCGATGAAAGGAACTGCCACAATTACCCCCATTATTTTCCTGTTGAGAGAATAAGAGGATTGTGTGGTGGGATAAGTTTCAGTATATCGGTGCGGGCAAACTGGTTGACATGGTCAAGTAAAAATGAACATTAGACAAACTTGATAAACACGTTAAATTCGGACCACATTTTTTTCAGGTTGTGTTTTCTGACTTGATTTTTAAGGATTCTTCTGTTTTTTCCCTTTTGCTCTCAACATGGAACAAGTAATAAACATAGTGAAAATCTTTTCATTGTCTGCATCAGTAACTGTCCAATACCTTGCTTTACGATAGATCCGTTAGGACTTTGTTTATATTCAATTGCCACTAAACATAGTGCTATTATCATTAGTGCCCCAACGTTATACTATGTAAAATCAACATGTTAAGGGCAGGGCGGCACCAACGATTGTTGTCATCGCCATAACAGGTTAGAATTACATATTTTTATTAGTCACCAAATTTTGAAAAGTGTAATTTTCTGTAAGAAACATCAATACATGATCCAAGTTTAAAAGTAAAAATTTGCCAAAGCGTAGGGTTTTAGCAATAATTTGTTATTCTGAAATTCAAGTCGACAACTGGCAACATCCCGTAATATTGCCTAAATATTAACCTGTTAATGCTGTCTCTCAGGCAAACGTTGGGACAGTAGTGTGCTATTATAATAAAATCTGAGTAGTTTCTGGCTCCAAAAGTAGTGGCTCTTTCTTTCCCGAATTTCCCCTCTTGACCTTCCCAGTAAAATAACTCGTGAGCTTTTCCTATGTTATCTTTGTAACCTTCCTTTACAATATCGTGTTCCCTTGGTTTCATGGGGAAAATATGAGCCGTTATAGGCTGTGATGGGGTTTGCTATTGTTTTCCGGGTTTCCCTGTGATTGAGTAATAGCATAGGATGTAAAAAATGAATTCAGCAAGGGGGATGATATGGCAAAAAAGAAGAAGAACAAAAAAACTGCCCCGCTAATCATAGATAAAAAAATACTCAAAGAGCAGGAGAAGCTTTGTAAGAAATGGCAGGCCGGAAAAGATGCGTACCTGGCTCGCATAGGGCTCTTGGGGACGATGAAGACCACGCTCCAGGCTATCAAAAGATATAAAAAAAAGGAGCTGGATCAGTTGTTAAGTTCAGGCATGGGATATTCTCAAAAAAAATATCAAAAGGAATTAAAAAAAGAAATCAAGCTCATTGAAGATATCAAAAAAGAAAGCGCTGCTTTGTTAAAAGCCTTAGAGGAAATTATATAGCCGGAAAGCCCCCCCGGATCTGCAGCTTGATATTCGATTCTGTTCATTTGAGCCTGGTCAAGATATAATAAGTTAGCAGATGATTCTTGCAAGGTGCGGATCTGTTCATCCTTCATTCAGTAGATCACACCTTTAGAAACAGGTTTTATGCGGGGTAGCTTGATGAGAACTGCAAATTACTTTTGCCGTATATAAAGAACATACTTTTTGGAGAGTCTGGAGCAGTGGAGCGTATTTTGAGCAAACTTACAGAGATAGGACCTAAAAAGTTCATTATTCTTGCTGCCTGTGCCTTCTTTTGCTTTTCCATCCTCATATTCTACATGGGTTATAGTGCCGACAGGCAGATGGAAAAAATCGTAACAGAACAGTTCAACCGTCAGCAGCTCATACTGACAAATAAGATAGCCGTTGATATCTCTTATCACTTCAAATTCCTTGAGACCAGCCTGCGCGCCCTTAACCAGTTCCGGGAGCGGAATATTGACAAAAGAGATGAGATAGTGATGCATGCCACGTCTATTTCCACTCTCCTTGCCGACTGGCTTGTACTTGCCGTTGTTCAACTCGACCCGGAAAAGAGAGGGCCTGTTATATTCAGCAAAGAGGAACCTGGCCGTAACAAGGAATTGGGAATCGATTGGGATCGTTATTTTTTATGGGGCGCCAAGCCTGAGAACAGGGGCAACATAATTATCGGGCGGACCTTCAGACCTGATATCGGCCCGTTTCAGGGCCGCCGGCTCATGGTTATGGCTGCGCCTGCCTGGAGCCTGAATCCGTTGCAAAACAGCAACTCAGATTATCATTTTGAAGGGATCAGCCTTCTTGTCGTTGACCCCGTAACTATCGCCCAAAGGTATACACGAGACATTCGATCCGGTAAGACAGGCTATGCCTGGGTTCTTGACCACGCAGGAGTCTTTCTCAGTCACTATGAGGAGACCTTTGTGGGTGAGGATTCTTTCACGGTCAGGCAGAAAAAAAATCCTGATATATCCTATGTAAAGATAAACGAGATAGTGCGGAACGATCTCCTGCAAGGGAAAGAAGGGACAGACTGGTATATATCGGGGTGGCACCGGGGCACGATCAGCACGATGAAAAAGCTGTTCGCCTACAGCCCTGTGGTTCTGCCGGGCACAGACGATGGAGAGAACCTCTGGTCCGTGGGTGTTACCGCTCCTGCAGCAGAGGTTTACGGGATTGTGCAGTCCCTTGTCGTAAGGCAATGGGTGATCGCCGGCCTCTTTCAAGTCGTGGTTTTTTTCGGCCTGGCCGCTGCTGTCTATTTTTCCTTGCAGTGGTCGCGCATGCTGCAAACCCAAGTTCTCAAAAAAACCGAGGCATTGAGAGGTTCCGAGTTAAGGGTGCGCCTTGAAAGAGACAAGGTCAAAGAGGGTATGGATGAGCTCATCAAGACCCAGGAGATGCTTATCCGGTCGGAGCGCTTTGCAGCGATTGGAGAGGCCGCAGCCTATCTTTCGCACGAAATCAAAAACCCGCTTGTACTCATCGGAGGGTTTGCAGCCCAGATGGAAAAGTCCCTTCCCGAAGACGACGCTAATATTCAGAAGCTCCGGATCATAAAAAACGAGACCAGCCGTCTGGAGCTGTTATTGATGGATGTACGGGATTTTACAAGACCCTCCCTCCCCCGAAAGGAATTGCTGGATATCCATTTATCAATCAAAGAAACACTCGCCTTGATGGAAACCGAACTTAAAGAAAGTGGGATTGAGTGTAATATGATCTTTGACGACACATTGCCGCCTGTATGGTTTGACCCGGAACAGATCAAACAGGTGCTGATCAACCTTATAAAAAATGCCGCAGACGCTACGCCCGAAGGCGGGATAACTATCAAAACTCAACCCGACGGCGATTATACCAGGATAACGATTACAGACAGCGGCGAAGGGGTGTTGGCTGAGATCATTAAAAAGATATTTGATCCGTTTTTTACAACCAAAAAGAAAGGAACCGGATTAGGTCTTGCCGTCTGCCGGAAGATCATTGAAGACCATATGGGAGAGCTCTCCGTTGAGAGCAAGGAAGGAGAGGGAACCTTTGTGACCTTTACGCTGCCGAAAATGGGTGGTAAGTGGGGCTGAGGGAGATCGAATCCCTGACCTCATGATTGCCGAGCAGATCCTTGTGATCCGTTCTCTGGTGAGGGTGTCCGGATTTCTCGGCAGCCGTTGCACGATGCCCTGTTTTTTTTCGGTTCAAAGACCGGCATCAATCTGAGAACTCCGGCCGTTGGTTGGAACCTGTGACGGCTTTAATTTGTTGTTGTCTTGTTGGTCACCGGGGTCATGTTGGGATTTCGTTTTTTTGTCTGCAGATGGAAATAGAGCTTTTTCCCTGGCATCAAGAAAGAGGACCTTTCCGGCTCCTACCGCAAACCTGTCAGGGAAAAGCAGTGCGGAGAGAATTCTGATTATAATCCCCAACAAAAATATAGCACCGGCGATGTACACAACTATTTTGTTCATACAGTGGAATTAATGAACCGCGCAGGTGATGCATGGATCCATGGCCCGGATCAGTTCCTCCAAAAGTGCGGTTTTTTTATCGTTGGACTCTGCCCGGTAACTTCGAAGCAACAGAGTGGCCTCTTGTTCAAGACCGGCGAGGTTGAGAACCGTGGGAGGAATGATATTGTACAGGACTACATCCCCCTGTTTGTCAATATGTACCTCATGGAACAAAAGCCCTCTTGGTGCTTCTATGGCACTTACGCCTTTTTTGGGCCAGGGACCGTTACTTTCCAGGGCCAGTTGACGGACTTCTTTCCGGTCAACCACCACTCTTTCTAAATCTTCACTTTGAACCAGTTCCAGGAGACGGATTGCCTCTTCAAGATAATGGATAATCTCCACTGCCTGAGCCACATTGCCATGAAAGGGGTTACTGAATTTCAGGTTACTTGCTTTAAAAACTTTTCCAGCTAATGGATTTAATCTCCGGGAATAATAAAAAAGGCGGGCCAGCGCTCCTGTTTTGATGGGGATATTAGGGGCAAGACAGGCGACTTTGCTTGGACGGCCGGGGAGTATGGATTCGTGGATAAATTCCCGGTAATCATCAACTGCAAAAGGATCAGGGTTGTTATAGTGGATTCTAACCCCGAACATGGGGTAGACATTCTTGAGTTCTGGTTGGATGGACAACATGTGGGCCGGAGTCACTGCTTCCGGCCAATCAAACTCTACAATAAGCCGCATCAGATCCAATGCATCATCGAGAACCCTTGAAATTTTTTCTCCCAGGCCAAAAAGCCTCGCCGGATCAGGTGCCTTGGAGAAACCTCCAACTGTCAATGCTACAGGATGCAAGGGTGCTCCACCAATGATATCAAAGAATTCGTCAGCAACACGCTTTATCTCCAAGAACATATGAAATTCACTAGGATAACGAATGGTTACGTCTATACTTGATCCGAGCCCGGCAATGGATGGCAAAACCATAAGATAGAGGTGAAGGAGGTGGCTCTGCACTATCTGGCCACACTGAAAAATACGGCGCAGACGTCTACTGCAAATATTTGGCTGTATTGCCAAGGCTTTTTCGATAGCCTTGATGGAG
>JAUWLT010000141.1 GCA_030613515.1 Desulfobulbaceae bacterium | reverse complement strand
CCAACTTTTCATCGGGATCCACCGCTATTGCGATTTCTACTTTTTCCATGAGCGGCAAGTCATTAATTGAGTCACTGTAAAAACAGCTGCCTGCAAGTGAAACATTGTTTTGCGCCAACCAATTTTCCAATCGCCTCACCTTACCGTCATGAAAACAGGGAATACCTTCAATTACGGTGGTATAACGGCCATTAACAATCTTAGGATCTGTTGCAAGCAGGTTGTCGATACCAAAGGCCTCCACAATAGGACGGGTTATAAAGCTATTGGTTGCGGTAATCACCATCAAAATGTGGCCTTGTTGTTGATGCTGTTTAACCAGGGATTTTGCTTTATCACCCATCATTGGCCGAATAACTTCCAGCATGAACTCATCATGCAAAATCCGTAATTCTTCCATGGAACGTTCAGATAACGGTTTAAAACTAAAGGCTGAATACTCATGAATATCAAGCACTCCCTGCTGATATTGCTCATAAAAACTTACATTAGCAGCTTCATAACTTGCTTCATCAACGAGTTTTTTTCTAACTAAAAACTGTCCCCACCCATAATCACTGTCGCCACTGAGCAGGGTATTATCAAGATCAAATATAGCTAAGGTCATTGTACTCATACGGTTTTTAGTTGAGGTGATTCAGGTATCCGACAGGATCAGTATTACAAATGTAAAACTTAACGTTTTAACTTAAGATTTAAGCTATAAAGTTACCATTTAAAGAGTGCTTACCTGCATGGGTAATGGTGACCATCGCAACATCTCCGGGAACTAAATTATTCGGTCCGGCAAAATGGACAATATGATTGGTGCCGGTACGGGACTGAATAGAGTCATCTTTGTTGTTTTCAATCATAACTTCAACTGTTTTGCCAAGAAATTCCTTGTTTCGTTCCAGACTGATCTGATCCTGTCGTTTCTGGAAGCGTTGCAGTCGTTCTCCCTTAACCTGCTCATCCACCTTATCTCCAAAATCAGCGGATCGAGTATTTGGGCGGTCGGAATACTTAAAGGAAAAGGAGCCGTGAAAACGGACTATCTCCAGCAAGTCCATGGTCTCCTCAAAATCCTGATCCGTTTCACCCGGGAAGCCGACAATCATGTCAGTGCTGATAGCGATTTCAGGACAAAAGGAGCGCAGGGCATCAACTTTTTCCAGGTAGAGTTCACGAGTGTATTTACGGTGCATCCTTTTAAGAACAGCATTAGATCCCGACTGTACCGGCAAATGGAAATGGGGGCAAAGGTTGTCGAGTTCTGCAAAGCATTGCATTAATTCGGTTGAAAGGTCTTGCGGGTTGGAGGAGGTGAAACGTAATCGCTCTACTCCAGGAACCCTGGCAACCATTTGCAGGAGATCGGCAAAGCCGGCTTGTTGATCAGCAACCGTATTTGTACAGCCGTAAGAGTTTACATTTTGACCAAGCAGGGTGATTTCTTTCACGCCTTTATTCACAAGTAATGCGACCTCTTCCAAGATATCAGTCACCGGACGACTGATCTCCCGACCACGGGTTGCCGGCACAACGCAGTAACTGCAGAAATTATTACAGCCCTGCATGATAGTGACAAATTTTCGGAATTCAGGAGCAGCAGGGGAGGGCGGTTGCCCTTTATCAGCGGTCAATAGCTTTTGAAAGGGGGGAATGGTAAACGATTTTTCAAGGTCACAGGAAATCTCCCTTCGTGTTTCGTCACGATCTAGGCGAAGCAACATATCAGGCAGTTGATAGATCTGCTGGGTACCGACCACGATATCTACATGGGGCATACGCTTGAAGATCTGTTTGCCTTCCTGCTGGGCAACGCAGCCGGCAACTGCAACACGAAGGCCGGGTTGTTTTTCCTTCTGCTTTCTGAGCAGACCCAGCAGGCTGAACACTTTTTGTTCTGCCTTGGCACGGATAGAACAGGTGTTAAAAATCACAAGATCAGCATCTTGCTGTTCGGCAACAGAAATGTATCCAGCCTGTGACAGGAGCTGTTCCATGATTTCCGAGTCACGCTCGTTCATCTGACAGCCAAAGGTTTTTATATAAACGTGTTTACTCATTAACGATTATTAACAAAATTTCAAAATGATAATATAGATACTTCATGTTACAAATTATCGCTGAGAGGGCTCAAGTCTTCACAGATTACATCAAGAAGTTGCCAAAGCTCAGTGGACCTTGATTTCGGCACCAGCAATCTCACGAGTCCTTGTTTCGCATCAAGAGTGGATAGAACCGCAAGACCGTCATATCCTTCCAGCAGAAAACGAAACAGGCTTATCTTATCAGGCCTGATTCTAAGAAAAAAAGTTAAAAACAAATCAGTCACGAAAATACCAGATGTAAAGTCTTATACTTTAAGCGACGCATCAACATCTCCGATCATATGTTGATATCTGTCAAGCACAGGTGCAACAACCTCATCCAGGAATTCATCAGTCTGGGCTTCCGCTCGGCCGGTAAATTCCTGATAGTTGCCGATTAAGTTTTCCAGTTCAGGTAGATCAAAGGGAACTCGATCATCATATGCCAGTCGGACGAGGAGATCGTTTTCCACTCCCTGTTCTTTTACTGCTAAACCTGCTGCAACCGAATGCTCACGAATGACCTCATGCATATCCTGACGACTCCGGCCGCGTTCAACGCAGGCCATCAGAATTTTTTCAGTGGCCATAAAGGGAAGTTCTACACGAAGATAACGTTCTATCTGTTTCGGATAAACAACCATATCGCTGGTAATATTAACGTACAGCTTCAAGATGGCATCTGTGAGTAAAAAGGTTTGGGCCATATCCATGCGGCGAATAGCCGAGTCATCAAGGGTTCGTTCAAACCACTGGTTGGAGGCAGTGGCTGCAAAGTTTGCCGGCAAGCCCATCAGTTTACGGGCCAGGCCGGTCATGCGCTCGGAGCGCATGGGGTTTCGTTTATAAGCCATTGCAGAACTGCCGACTTGTTTTTTGGCAAAAGGTTCTTCCTGGACCTTAAGGTTGGAGAGCAATCGCATATCAACAGCAAACTTATGAGCAGAAGATCCTACCCCGGCCAGTGTTTCAGCTGTTTTCATGTCCAGTTTGCGAGGGTAAGTCTGGCCTGTGACAGCAAAAACCGTATCAAAACCGAGTTTTTTGGACACCAGTCGATCAAGTTCTCGAACTTTGGCGTGATCACCCTGAAAGAGCTCAATAAAGGTTGCCTGGGTACCGACTGTTCCCTTAGCGCCCCTGGCCTTAACCTGTTGTTCAAGAATTTCGATATATTTAAGATCCATGAGAAGATCCTGAATATACAGGGTGTTACGTTTGCCGACCGTAGTGGGTTGAGCGGGTTGGTAATGGGTATAGCCAAGGGTAGCCATATCTTTGTAGTCACGGCAAAAACCGGCTAAATTTGCAATAACATTGACCAGTGCTTTTTTAACCAACCGGACTGCTTTTTTCTGGATAATGAGATCCGTATTGCAGACAACGAATTGAGAAGTGGCTCCAAGGTGGATAATGGCCTCAGCTTTAGGGCATTGGAGACCATAAGCGTAGACATGGGCCATAACATCATGGCGGATTTCCTTTTCCTTGGCAGCAGCAACTTCAAAGTCAATATCTTCAATATGACTTTTTAATTCATTGACCATTTCTTGAGTGACAAGTTCAAGACCCAATTCATGCTGCGCCTCGGCAAGGGCAACCCAGCAGCGACGCCAGTTAGTGAATTTAAACCGCTCGGAAAAGAGCTCCTGCATTTCAGGGCTTGTATAACGACTGACCAGGGGCTCCTGGTAAACATCACGATCCATAATAAAAACTCCAGAAATAAACTGATGAATTAACTTTAAGAGCAAACAGATTGAGTTTACGATTTTTTAAGGAGATCTTGATTTAAGGAATACTATCAAGATATGGCTTAAAAAGAGAAGGCATTAGACAGCAATCTGAATGAAAAGTCCACTGAAACCCCATGTTCCGCGGGCCTATTAAATCCCTTGAAGGGTCATTGCATTCCGTCTTTCGCTGGAATGCCGGAATGAAGACGTATTATTGTAATATAATCAATGTCGCATAATATATATTATGTTAAATTAATTAATACCTTAAAATGTCAGGATGTTGGGTTGATTACAACTGCGTGCGCTTCTATTCTCTCCCGGCCGCGAAAGGTTGTCTGCTTTAATTTAAAGCCAAGATCAACGGGTCTGGATGCAACTTCAAACAGTGTAGCCTTAAAAAAACCAATTCCATGGATCGGGCTGCCATTTATCTGCAGAGAAAATTTTAAATGATCACGCAGCCTGGTCACTTTCTGCATTCGAATATTCTTCAACAAAAAGACAGGTTCAGGGTTACCTTGGCCAAATGGTTCCATAAGTTTCAGGCTGTGCGCCATTTCTTCACAGTTGTCCTCAACATTCACAATCATGTCGATCACAACTCCTTCAGGCTCAGACCCCTGCATCATCCGGCAGACACAGTTGTTAAATTCTTCACTGAACTGGACAAAATTTTCAGAAACAACAGTTAAACCGGCAGCCATTGGATGTCCACCGAACTGAACAATAAAATTATCGCACTGTTGCAAGACTTGAAACAGGTTGAGCTCTGGAACGGATCTACCTGAAGCCTTGAGTGTTTTGCTGTCCGATGCAGAATCTCTGGTGAATACAAGAACCGGCAATCGAAATCGGTCAACCACCCTGGCTGCTATGATACCAACAACACCAGGATGCCAGTTGCTGCCAAATAATACCAACCCCTTCCTGTTGCTATCTACCTGTTGTCCAGCCTGTTTTATTGCATCGTCAAGGGCAGTCTTTTCAAGTTCCCTGCGTTTTTCGTTTGCCTGTTCCAGAGCGATGGCAAGATCCTGTGCTTCGTCGACCTCTCTACTGAGCAGCAAATCAGCTGCCAGCTGCGGTTTACCCAACCTGCCCGCTGCATTGATTCTCGGGGCAAGCCGAAATGAAATATCCTCAGCAGTAACAACTCCTTCTCCAATTCCTGCACGTTCACAGAGCGCCCAAATTCCAGGCTTATTCCTGGCGGTTATCACTTCAAGACCCGCCTTAACAAGAATCCGGTTGGTATCAACGAGTTCCATTACGTCCGCCACAGTACCCAAGGCGACAAAATCGAGATAATTTTTTAAATTCGGCACATTCTCCCTGTCCCAGAACCCCTGCTCCACCATTTTTCTGCGAACTGCCATGGCCAGAAAAAAGGCAACCCCTACTCCGGACAGTTCTTTACATTTAAATGTGCAGCCTGGCTGTTTCGGATTGATAATAGCTTGGGCTGGTGGTAATTCACTGGATGGCTCATGATGATCTGTTACAATAACTTTGAATCCCAACTCTACGGCATACTGAATTTCTTCAGTCGCTGAAATGCCACAATCTACCGTGATAAACAATGCCGGCATGGTTACCTTTTCTGCCAGTTGCGCAACGGAATTCATGCTCAACCCGTATCCTTCGGTCATTCGATTGGGCAGATGATAAATCACTTCGAGACCAAACTTGTTAAGAAAGTCTACCAGCAGAACTGTTGCCGTAATTCCGTCAACATCATAATCACCATGAATCACTACCTGGCGTCTTGAGACGATAGTCTCCAGGATTAATTCAACAGCGGTTCTCATCCCCTTAAGTCCAAAAGGGGACGGCAGGTCGGCAAGCTTGGGACCCAGGAATGTTTTTGCAGCATCTGCAGTCACATAACCGCGCTGATAAAGAAGTTCAGCCAAGATCAGCGGTATTTCCAGGTCACAGGCAAGCTCTCTGCAGGTTACAGCTTCTGCACCATGAATCTCCGGCTTAATTATATACTCTTTAAGGTTATTCAAGTTAATGTTTTAATTTAATAATGTTTTGTATCTACTTAATTATATGCAACTTATATCGACAACGCATTTGCAATTTTTTCTACAACCAACTCTTTTTTCTTTCTGTCAAACCAGTTCAAGGCTTTATTCTTTCCAAACCAGGTCATCTGCCGTTTGGCATACCTCCGGGTATCGCGGATCAAGTACTCAAGCATTGTCTTCCGATCCCACTCGTTGGAGAGCAGATTGTTTACGTGGCGATAGCCGATGGACTGCATGGATGGAAGTTCTGCTGAGTAGCCCATTGCGCGAAGTTTTTCAACTTCTTCAATTAAACCTCGATCTATCATTATGTTGCTTCGCTGTTCAATACGTTGATACAGTTCATCGCGTTCACAGGTAAGCGCCACCTGGTATACCCTGTTAAAGTGGACCCCCTGCCCTTCTTGTTTCTGTTCCTGAAGAAGCTCTGACCATGTCCTGCCTGAAGTCAAATATATCTCAAGCCCTCGCAGCAGCCGCTGGGTGTCATTTTTATGAATTCTTTTACCAGATGCGGGATCAATTTTGCACAGTTCCGTATACAACACCTCCCGCCCCTCCTCTTTCAGGCGGTGTTGTAAACGGTGTCGTATCTTCTGATTCGTCGGCATGGCCGCAAACAATCCTTCAAACAGGGCTTTCTGGTAGAGACCGGTGCCACCTGTCAAGAGTACTGTCCGCTTGCGGCCTGCTATAGAATCAATCGCTTCAAGGGCATCGCATACAAACCGGGCTGCATCATACTGTTCATCTGGATTCACAACATCAATGAGATGATGGTGAACCAGAGTCTGTTCTTCCTGGCTCGGCTTTGCCGTACCGATATCCATGTGCCGGTAGACCTGCATGGAGTCCATACTGACGATTTCACAGTCAAAGCGTTCAACAAGTTGCAGGGAAAGAGACGTCTTGCCAATAGCAGTCGGCCCGACAAGGACAATTACTGAACAGTCAATGGTACGCGATTTTAAGATGCCCATCAGTCAAAACAGATCATTGGCGACAAACGTTCTGCAAGTTTTTTTCCGATACCGTCAACCCGAGTGAGGACTTCAAGTCCTGAAATCTTGCCCTGTTGCCTTCTGAGAGAAATAATATCTTCCGCACGTTGATTTCCAATGCTCGGCAGCATAGTCATGCTATGATGATCAGC
>JAUWLT010000158.1 GCA_030613515.1 Desulfobulbaceae bacterium | reverse complement strand
AAGGAAAGAATATCAATCAATCACAGGATTCATCACTCTTGGTAATTCCCTGCATCAGACGTAGTTGTTCAACCTTGATCTGATAGAATTTTCAACGTGATGAGATTAAATATGACAAGCTGTGTATCCATCTGAAATTATCTGGTTGTTTGTCTATAACCGGTTGAGATTTCCTCATCTCATATCATCTCAATTCTTCCAAAATAAACCGGTGCGGAAAAGGTTGGTTGTTGAATGCCTGAATGAAAACTACGTATATACAAAGGAAGTTAAAGCTGAGGGGTGCCTTGAAAAATTTGATATTTCGTTTGAGTTCAGGTAAGCGAAGACTCCGGGTAATCGGGCGAAATAGCAATTTTTCAAGGTGGCCTGAGGTCTATTTGATAAAATCAGATGTTGGAGGTGGCAATATTAACGCCATGTTCACCAGGCAGGAAGCCCAACCGGACAGCGGCACAAAATTCGGCACGAATCATACGATTTCACTCCCCGGTCTCCCCACCTTAAAACAGCCGATGGGGCATGCTCTCCGTCTTTGCCGCCGCTGAAATGTGGATATAATCGAGTTTACGCTGGAGTTCCCGGATGGTGATGGCCCCGCCGTAGGTGAGGCCGGATCTCAACCCGCCCACGATATCGGCAACGATCTGGTCTTCATCCTCGCGGTAAGCCACATCCGTGGAAACCCCTTCGGCGGTTTTCCACTCGGCCATGCCCCCATGGTATTCATCCTCAACATCGCAGGACGCCATGCCGCGGTAAACCTTCACACGGGTTTCATTTTCGTCCCTGTCCCTGCGGGTCAGTACTGGACCCGGTGTGGGACGGGTGCCGGCCAGCATGCTGCCCACCATGACGAAATCGGCCCCAAAGGCCAGCGCTTTGACAATATCTCCCGGGGTGCGGATGCCGCCATCGGCCACGATGGATCGATCCACGCGTGTGCAATGTTTGATGGCGGTAAGATTGGGCACGCCGAAACCGGTCTTGATCCGGGTGGTACAGACCGAACCGCCGCCGATACCGACCTTGATAATATCCGCGCTGCAGGAGGCCAGGTAATCCGCCCCGGCATAGGTGGCCACGTTCCCGGCCATTATGCAGGCGTCCTTCTTCACCAGGTCCCTCAGATGCCTTAGAGTCCGGCCCACATATTTAGCGTGAGCATGGGCCACGTCGATGCAGAAGAGATCGGCCCCGGCATCCTTCAACGCGTCGGCCCGCACTAAATCGTCCTTTGAACACCCGATAGAAACAAAGGTGGGAAATTTGCAAGCTTTGAACATGGCAACGTTATCATCGATGCTCATGAATCGGTGTAAAACTCCGACACCCCCTTTATCACCGATATAATTAGCCATTTCCTCTTCAGTGATGGTGTCCATGTTTGACGTCATGATTGGTAAACCCAGTTTCAATTTTTCGCTTTTATCCATCATGGAGATATCAACGACTCGGCGCGATTCCCAATGGTTGTAAGATGGAACAAGCAGCACATCATCGTAGGTTATAGCTTCCGCCATATTTGCTCCTTTATTTGTTTATCAATCCGGTAAAGAAACCGAGCGGTTGCCTACCATCGATCAACCTTGCCTCATACACCTCTAAACAGGAGGATCATAGCACCATTGTGTCAACGTTGCTATTTGACCCATTGGCAATCTTAACCTATTTGGAAGAACGGAAGATAGAGCTTCTTCCTGATAAGATGTTTGCACAATATATATAATAACATACAGTAAGCTACTAATACGATCGGTACCAAATTGGTTAAGATTAGATTTTCCAATCTTAATCGTGTACTCTGAACCGGAGTCAATTTTTTTGAAATATGTTGACTTTGGGGTGGAAGAAATTTTGAGCCAGAGGCCAAGACCCTTTGGCAGCATTTGTTACGTATATAGTGCGGCAACCTTTATCAGGAAGAAGGTTGTGTTTCCGTTTCCCTATGCCTGTTGACCTTACCACTGCCGATTGTAAAAAACACCGCTTCTGCGAAACAGGTCGTCGACAACAATGGCCGGATTTTATAAAGATGATGCTATCGGAAAAAAACCGCGATTTTTCTGGAAAGTAAAACGATGGTTACAGTTGACCATATCAATAAATCGGGCCATCTTATCGAGCTTGATAATACCCTTGGCAGGAACTTGTTGTTCCATGCCAAGTAGTTCTTCTTGTGGGGCTGCGACATCTCTACTAAAATCGTATTCGGCGACAAGTTCTGCCGGTACCTTTCGGGTGATCTCTTTTTGGTTTTTCGGCTAAGGCGATTCCAGTTTGGATATTGCTTTTTCAGTTGTTTTCGTACAACGAGCAAGATATTTTGTGATGCATAAAGCCTCCGTTTTGGATTGGATTCTTTTGGGTAGGAGTTTTCATCCATAACAAATAATTTTTTCAACACCTTTTATTACTTTCAATTCATGAAAAAAAAATTTCCCTTCATATTGATCTTCTTTGTGTTGATAGCTGCCTGCCTGCTGATTGCAGTGCCGTATGTTCTCCGGCTTGACAAACAGATCACGGACCGATTTGAAGGCAGGCGCTGGGAACTGCCGGCCCGGATCTATGCCCGACCCCTTGAGTTGTATGTCGGCAAAACACTGTCACCCGATAAACTGGTTAAGGAACTTATCCAGTTGCGCTACAGCCGGGTAGATCTCCCTGACAAACCAGGAGAATACAGTGTTAAAGGCAACGTATTTGCCATCTACAGTCGCAATTTTCCTTTTCCGGATGCCCTGCGACCTGCAATACTTGTTGAGCTGGAGATCAAGAACAAGACCGCTACTCACCTTTCAGATCACAGCAGTAGAGAACCACTCACTCTGTTTCGGTTAGAACCGGTCCAATACGCTTCAATATACCCGGCCCATAACGAAGACCGGTTGTTGATTAAACTGGCGGATGCGCCGGAATTGCTGATCAAAACCCTGCTATTAGTTGAAGACAGAAAATTTTATGATCATTGGGGTGTTCGACCTCTCGCGATCATCAGAGCCGCCCTTGCTAACCTCAAGGCTGGCAAGACCTTACAGGGCGGCAGCACACTGACCCAGCAGTTGGTGAAAAATATCTTTCTCAGCAGTGAACAAACCCTGTCCCGGAAGGTGAACGAGGCTATCATGGCCCTGCTGCTTGAGTACCATTACAGCAAAAACGAAATCCTTGAAGCCTATCTCAACGAGGTCTACCTTGGGCAGGACGGACAGCGTGCTATCCACGGATTTGCCATGGCAAGCCGATTCTATTACGGCCGCAATCTTGCCGAGCTGGAACCGGTTCAGATTGCCCTGTTGGTCGGAATCGTCAAGGGAGCATCCTATTATAACCCCAGACAACACCCTGAGCGGGCAAAAGCGAGGCGTGATAAGGTGCTGGACATCCTGGCCCCTGCCGAACCAAACAGCCGTGAGGAAATCGGACAATTGAAAAACAGTCCTCTCGCAGTTACCCGGGAAATTCCCTCCGGCATCACCCCCTACCCGGCATTTCTGCAGTTGGTACGCAGACAGCTGAAGCGGGACTACAAAGACGAAGATCTGCGCAGTGAAGGATTATCGATCTTTACTACCCTGGACCCGATGATCCAGCAACAGGCGGAAGACAGCCTTGCCGGTGAGCTTGCTGCTATTGAAAAACGCAAAGGGGACAAGGCCAAGAAAACGCTGCAGGGAGCCCTGGTCGTTACCTCGGTGGACCAGGGAGAGATAGTGGCTGTTGTGGGTGACCGTACTCCCCAACAGGCGGGATTTAACCGGGCACTGGACATGAAACGACCCGTCGGCTCGGTGATTAAACCTGCGGTTTATCTGACTGCTCTTACCCGGCCCAAGTCATACAACCTGTTGACCACCTTGTATGACATACCACTCAAGGTGCCTGTAACCGGAAAAGACTGGCAACCTGAAAACTATGATCATATATTCCACGGTCCACTGCCCCTGATGCAGGCGTTGGTACACTCATATAATGTTGCCACCGTGCAGCTGGGTATGGATCTGGGTCTTGACGCCGTTATCGATACGTTGAAAGAGCTTGGCACACAGGAGGATATTGCCTCCTATCCGTCACTGTTGCTGGGGGCGGTTGAACTGCCGCCCATTGATGTCCTGCAGATGTACCAGACTATTGCTGCCGGTGGCTATATAACTCCACTGCGGGCCATCCTTGCGGTCACTGATCAGCAAAACAACACCCTGCAACGCTATCCGTTAACCGTGCGTCAGGCTGTGGATCCAGGCGCTGTATTCTGCCTGACAACGGCCCTGCAGGCTGTGACGACCACGGGTACTGCAATGTCGTTGCAGCACTTACTGCCCAAAGGGCTTACCGTAGCCGGAAAGACCGGAACCACGGATAAATTACGTGATTCCTGGTTTGCCGGTTTCAGCGGCCGGCACGCTGCCGTGGCCTGGGTGGGACGGGATGACAACAAACCGACCGGTCTCACCGGGGCAACCGGTGCCATGAGGGTATGGGCAGCAACCATGGCCGGAATCAGCACTAATCCCCTGCAGCCGCAACCACCTGACAATATTGACTGGTATTATGCAGATATTTCTGCAGGCAAGATACTCAGCCGGGAATGCGGCAAGGATCGGGGATCACTGCTGCCCTTTATTCGCGGTGGCCTGTTGCCCGAGGTTGTCTTCTGTAACCAGCAACAACACAGCAACACCTTTGAACAAACCCTGCACAGAGGAGTGGAAAACATCCTTGATTTCTTTCAATAATGGATTCAGGCCAACTACCTGCTCTGAAAAACCGAATGAAAATTTATAACAGTTCACCGGGGTAGCAATCGACCTGGCTAATCCGCTATACTGTAATGGTTCACCTGTGTCATATATTCGCCCAGATAAGCGCAAGCTCCATGGGGGTGCTGGTAAACTCTTACGGATATTTAATGTAGTTAAAAAAACCTATGGGCAACACCATGAAAACGACTTGCAAGCTAATATCCCTATGCCTGTTAAGCACCCTGCTCTTCCAGGGATGCGCCACCTATCCCCCCGGACAGTCAGCCCGTTATCCACCTCCGCGAACAACAGCTCCGGTTCCATCACAACCACCGCTCCCTGAGCAGAAACAATCGGTGTCGGCAACTGAACGGGTCAGACAGGCACCGAAGCAGACCGGCACCATTGCAGCTGATTTCAGCCGCAAGGCCTCATTACAGGTCAGTCAGGGAAGACTTGACCTTGCTGCAGCAACCCTGGAACGGGGCCTGCGGATAGCACCTAAAAATGCCATACTCTGGTCACAGCTGGCAGAGGTCAAACTGCAACAACAACATTACCAACAGGCTCGGTCACTGGCTGCGAAATCCAACTCCCTGGCAGGCAGCTACATGGATATTGTGCAAAAAAATCAGTGGATAATCGAGGAGACCCGCAGGAGAGCCGGTGATCATTAGTATAACGCAGGAAAAAACAACGAACAAGAGACTGCACCTCATCGGCATAAATGCCGACAGGGATACTGGTGTGAACCTCGAGCGTTTGCGCCAAGGAGGTCGAGATGACAAATACTTATGACATCAGTGTTAAGGGTGCCTTGAATAATTAGATTTTTCGTTCGAGGTCAGGTAAGCGCAGACTCCGAGGAACAGGAAAATTAAAAAGGGCAGCATATTAGTCATATGTGCGCATTGTTCATTTTTCTGTGACGCAGAGATCGGGCGAAAACGCAATTATTCAAGGTACTCCTTAATTATACCTTATTGCTGCAAACGTAACAAACAGGTTGTCAGATTTGATTTCGTTTTGTACGATCTATATCGTAGCCATTTACCTTCTTCTCAGCCCACCTTATATTAGCCAACTGCCCCTCTTTATTTTTTCCTGTATTTGACACCCACAAATCTGCTAGAATAGAGTTAGATTCAGGACAACAAACCGAGGAGGTGTCATATTACTCTTCAAACCCCGTACAAGCACCTCATGCACAGACGGAACGTCGTCTTTTCCCTGCTGATCTGGCTGGTGATCCTAAGCGGATGGTCTGCTTTCTCTCAGGACATCGGCTCGAGAACCGCAGTGGTTATTGAAATCAAGGGCGCCATAGGCCCGGCAATTGCTGATTATTTCGAGCGTTCTCTTGAAAAGGCCGAAGAATCCAATGCCGCCGTAGTCATCCTGCAAATGGACACGCCCGGTGGCTTTGACCA
>JAUWLT010000166.1 GCA_030613515.1 Desulfobulbaceae bacterium | reverse complement strand
GGCAACCTTGGGAGCCATGGTCTTGTCCATCTCTTTCAAGGTCTGGTTGACCAGTTCCTGGAGTACGGATTGCTGTACCTTTTTGGCCTGAAAGCTGGAACCGGTGTCAACACTTACGTCTATGACGGTGTAATTCTTTTTAAAAAATTTGAACAGTTTTTTGCGCTTATCCACCTCTTCTGCAAGCAGCATGAGGATATTGGCCGCAGGAATACCTGCTTCAAGCACAGCTTGCAGTAACTCCGCTGGGTCACCCGCAGGCGCAGACGGGACGGCAGCTGTTTCTGCACTGGACTTGTTGAGAAGATCCCTGGTCCAGTCCAGTTTGGTAGCAGGTTTTGCAAAGCCGAAACATTTTTTCCACTGGCTTGCGGAAAGCCCGCCCGGATCATTGTCCGGATCAAAACTGTCCAGGCCGCCGGCCTCCATCATGGCGCGCAGGTAAGCACCACCCCTGTCAGGATTTTTGTCATCCATTGCCTTAACAGCCTTGTTCCAGAGCGACTTGGCCACCTTTCTGGAAAGAAATAACCTGGTGTCGTTAACCCGGAAGATCTGCCTGCCCGGCAGCAGGCTGAAGCTGCGTAGTTTGGAAAGGGTGGTGTTGATGTTTTCCGTGTCACCGTCAATGGCATGCAATGTACCGTCATGTGCGCAAAGGGCCTCGACAATATTGTCTGCCGCCTGTTGGCAGAGATAGCGGTCGCCACAAAGCAGGTAAACCGGCTGGGTCGTTCCGGTTTTGATCTCCTTGATAAGAGCTGTTATCGTATTTCGATCATATACAGGCATGGGGACGGTATAAGGTCTAAGGTATAAGGTGTACGGTATACGGTTTAGGGGCCGAGAAAAGGGGGCTTGTGGCCAGTTGAATAAAGGACTCAGCAGTGTTACTTGAGTTGTAAGGGTTCAACAGGTGTAAGCCGTACTTTGTAAAACTTAAACCTTGAACCGTAAACCATGAACCGTTGTTTATCTCTGGTTTTCCGGGCAGGGTGTGTCTGTTTTCGTATTTTGGTTTTTCTTTTTTTCCTCGTCCAGTATTTTGTGCAGGATTGCAGTAAGAGAACCGGGCTGCAGGTAATCAGCTCCCCGGCCTCCGGCAAAGATAAAGGCGGATTTATCAGTCATGTCTTTCCAGGTAATGGAGGATGGATTTTTTGCCACGATCTCAAAGAAGCTTCGGTTATATGGATCGTTAATAATCGCGATGCCGGTACCGATAGTGGCCAGGATATCGATATGGCCGAGAAACATCTTGGTTAACCTGGTATAGGCCTTGACCCCGCCGCAGGAACCAAGACTCATGAACCGCTGCTTGTTGGTAAGATCCTGATCTGAGATCTGTCTCTCTTGCTTCAGCTTTTCCAGGGGATCGGTTATCTGTTCCGAGCGCCAGTACGAGTGACCCCGCTGGGCAAACATCTCGTCACCACCCTGCAAAAACCGTTTGAGCAGCTGTTGCTGCTCCTTTTCCCCGACATAGACATAGAGCGAATGGCGGATGGTTATCTTCCTGATCTGTTTAACAAAGGCAACAGAGAACTGTTTGCGCCGCATGGCGGAAAAGAGCGCCGGCAGACCACGGGCCGGATTTTTACGGGCGCCGGCAATCAGGGAACCAATCTGCTGCCGCATGGCCGGGCTCAGGGATGCCGGGGTGTACTGTTCAGACAAAATTATCCTGTAGCCGTTTTTGAGCAGGGTGCGTCCATTGGAGATAAAGGATTTACGGCCGTCGTCATCGGGATGAAAGACGGAAATTGAGCCCAGGCGGCCATCTGCTTTCCATTCCGGAAAGGGGGTGACCAGGTAACGGCTCAGGTCCACGGCCCCGTATCGGATAATGGCCCGGGTAATGAGTACCCGGTCCTGTGTGCCTAACAGTTCAGGATATTCCTGCAGATAGTATTGCAGTATAACAGTGATCAGTGTGGAAAAAGTACTGTTGCCCTGGTCTGCCTCCATGACCATTTTATGGATCAGGAAGCTCCGGGCTCCGGTTTCAAGGACTGTCAGTAGATGCTTGAAGGTGGCCGAGAACAGGAGGATGGTATCCTCGTTTTTAAAGGCGGATGCCGCCACCAGGTCCAGGATTTGCTCTTGTTGCCGGGAGTCTTCCGGGAAAAAAGTGGTCAGTTTCCCTTTTTGTGCCAGGCTGACGATAAAGTTTGATACCAGCAGGTTGTCTGAATCAATGGCTTTGATGAAGCTGAGCAGGTTGTCATGATGGTTGTCCTTGATCCGTTTTTTCAGGATCGGCACCAGGATATCTCTAAACGATGAGTCGTACAACTCACTGCCCTGAGCAAGCAGGGCATAAATATTTGCCGAGGTCAAATCCCTGGCTACCTGCCTGCGGTCGGCAGAGGTGGCCTTACGCAGCAGGTTGATCATCTCACCGCGTCGTCCTGCCCTGTAAGCGGGATAAAAACGATTGCCGTACATATACAGGGTTTGCTGGGAGAGCCGTTGGAAACGGGAGTACAGCTCCTGTTTTGACATGCGGCGCAGCCGGGCATCGGGGATCTCAAGGCCGTAACGGTCGGTCACATCATGCAGGTTGTTGATTTTCCAAATCAGTTCCTCTCCGCCGTCGTAAAAGGCCCGCAGCAGGTGTTTACGACCTTCCGCATCCTGGCGGTAAAACTGTGCTTCCTGTACCGGCGGCGGGGTGGCAAAATAACTCACCAGCCAGTTCCAGGCCGCTTCCCTGGTCATGGTCTCCTGTTTGTAGAGGGTGCGCGCGTTCCAGGCATCGTCTTCCCGAAGCTGCTGAATCAGTGGCAGTCCATCGAGTATTGTTTCCCGGTTCATGTCCTTTACCCTGGTCAAGGCCTCACAGGCCCAGGCCTGCTTGGTGGTCAGTCGGCCCAGGATGGCCATACCGTCCATGCCCTCCTTTGCGTTCATGTCCCCAACGGAGAAGAATCCCTGTAATGCACGGTTGTTGGCATCTTCAAGCCTGGTGAGCACGGGAATGATTTTCAGAGCAAAGTTGGGCTTGATACCTTCGAGTCCCAGGTAGGCACGAAAAGATTTACCCGCCTCATAGTTCAGGCTCTTGATCTCCGGCAGTGCCCCAAGTGCCGGCTCCATGGTCGTGTCATTCAGATCAGCCCAGTCCTCAAAGGTGAGCATCTGCTCATAGGAGAGGTGAAGGCGGAACAGGGTGTCCCAGGCCCTTTGGCTGAGTCCGAAATTTGCTCCTGGGAGCAGGCTCATCTTGCGAAAGATACGCTGCGAGTTGTAATCCAGCCCCCGGATAACGTCCTTGCCGTAATCCACCTCCTCACAGCTCATGCAGGGAATCTGAATAAAGGCTTCAACGGTTTTCCGCCAACTCGCATCTCCGCTTCCCGTCCTGGCCGAAACCGGTAGGGTCAGCAGGAGAACAATGAAGAGACTCAGTAGTGTGACGATGTATTTGCGGGTTTTGTACATGAAGTATATGGTGTGTTGATGAAATATGGTTTGGTTAAATCAGCTTCCACCTAAATCCTGCAATTGGCAAGTTTACTGGAGATGCTTTGTTGCCAAGGACGCAGACGTATAAGTATACTTCAAGTCCTTGGCAGTAAAGCAGATTCTGTGAAATCGCTAATCCCGGAGGGCGCTAAATATGAGAAAAAATATTCTTCACCAAACAAGTGAACTTAGCAATGTGTACAAATGCACGATAACGTGGTGTTTTTCAATGTTAAATGTATTTTTTTCATATTTCGCGTGCAGGATTTAGGTTCCGGTACTCTTCCGGCCGGTCCCGGCAGCAGGGGGCGGATTATCTCTACCCTAGCCCTGCTGATGGCCATGGTGCTCTGGGGCAGTTCCTTTGTGGCGATGAAATATGCCTTTGGCTATTTCAGCCCCATGATAGTAATTTTTGGGCGCATGGCCGTGGCTACTCTCTGTTTTCTGCCCTTTGTGCCGGCGTTCAGCAGGCTGCCCTTTACCCGGGGACATATCCTGCCGCTGGCGGCAATGGGTTTTTGTGAACCCTGTCTGTACTTCCTGTTTGAGGCAGCTGCCCTGCAGCGAACCACTGCTTCCCAGGCGTCTATGATAACCACCATGTTGCCGCTGTTGGTGGCCTTGACCTCGGGTCTGTTTCTGGGTGAGCGCATCAGCCGCAGGACGATTGCAGGATTTATTATTGCTGCCGTCGGTGCGCTGTGGCTCAGTGTGGCCGGCAGTGTCAGCGAGCACGCGCCGAATCCTCTGCTTGGAAACCTGCTTGAATTCCTGGCCATGGTCAGTGCCACAGGATACATCATTTTGATGAAATATTTAAGCAGGACCTTGCCGGCTCTATTTTTAACAGCCATGCAGGCCTTTGTCGGGACCCTTTTTTTTGCGCCGTTCCTGCTGCTGCCCGCAGTTCAGTTTCCCGAAAGCCTGCCAATGGGTGCGGTCGTGTCTGTCCTGTACCTGGGCATTTTTGTTACTGTTGGGGCCTATGGTCTGTATAACTTCGGCATAAGCCGGGTACCGGCCAACCAGGCAGCTGCTTATATTAACCTGATTCCGGTATTGACCCTGATTTTCGGATTTTTCCTGCTGGGAGAACGGTTATCCGGCTGGCAGTTGCTGGCCTGTTTAGTGGTTTTCAGCGGTGTTTTTCTGAGTCAGGATACTACAGCAGAATCAACAAAGAGGAAAGGATGATATGGCGTAAGAGTTTCCCAGCACTCCATCAGCACGTGCGCAACCCCTCCTATATACAGGTGGTATAATTGAAGGGCTTGATCACGCACTGCTGAACCACTGGTAAACTCTTACAAGTCAGTGGATTAACCAAATTGGTTACCCCCGGAGAACTGTTACGATATGGCACGAACCCTGATAAGCATTGGCATACTCCTGGTCGTCCTTGGTTTGCTTTGGCCATGGTTGAAGAATATTCCTCTGGGGCGTCTGCCCGGAGATATTATCATTCATCGACCGCATTTTCGTTTGTATTTCCCGGTAACCAGCTCCATTGTTGTCAGTTTACTGCTTGCTCTGTTGTTGTGGTTGTTTAGAGGAGGAAAGTGAAGGTAAGTGCTGGAAATCTGAAAGGAGAGGGATGTCCTGTGGTACGGATAAACAACAAGGAAATATCCACCTATGATGCAGCATCAGGTATTGAGCGGCGCTGAAATCGGTTGTTCCGGTTTTTGCCGCCAATGTGGCCGGGAACACAGGTTGCCGGTTGGACCTGCGCATCAGGCATGCCTTGCGCTGATGGCCGAGCTGGAGTCCGCGCGTCGCATTGACCAGTATATGCATGCTGACCAGAGAGATTCCCGTTTTTCCACCAGCTATCTTTTTGGAGCTGCCCGGGGCAAGATGTTTGGTGTTATGGTGGCGATGGCCCCTGATGGCAGCAAGGTTATCCTGCGGGCCTTTTCCGGGCAATATAATGGTGTATGGAAGGTTCCCGGCTGGGCTGGGCCGGTGTTTGATCTGGATGCATTTCATCTGGTGCATAATGATAAAGAACGGAAAATTAAGGAACTGGGGCGGCAAATCGACCAACAGGTGGCCGGATCGAATCACCAGTTGGAACTGGTCGTTAAGAGAAAAAAGATGTCGCAGCAGTTGATGGCAAATATTCATAACCTGTACAGGTTGAAAAATTTTTCCGGCCAGGTTGCCCTTCTGCAGGAAATATTCCCTTCAGGTATGGGGATTCCCACCGGAACCGGTGACTGCTGTGGACCTAAACTGCTTCAGTATGCTGCAGAACACGGGCTTGTGCCCATGGGTATGGCTGAATTTTACTGGGGCCAGGCAAACGCCTCCGGTTCCCGGCAGCAT
>JAUWLT010000126.1 GCA_030613515.1 Desulfobulbaceae bacterium | reverse complement strand
AGGAGATATTACTTCCGATTGCAGACTCAGGAAGGGTCTGAAATCGGAAGTGGAAAAACTGATGCGTACAGAACTACTGGATTGCGTTGATTCCCTGGCTCTGTTGACAGTCCGGGCATACGCCGGTAAATTCGACATGGTGCCCCAGGATCTGGTACGAGCTGTTTTCTGCCGCTGTGTTCACCAGATTATCGATAATCGGTAGTTCCATATCATCTACCTTGCCGCAGCAGGAGCAGCGGATATGATAATGCGGGTCGGTTATGGCATCAAAGCGCTTCTGAGTGCCGCCTACTTCAAGTTTCAGGATCATGCCGTTATCTGCCATCAGCTCAAGGTTTCTGTAGACTGTACCCAGACCGATTCTAGGCAGACGTTTGCGAACCATGTCGTAGAGTTCACTGGCAGTGGGGTGGCTCTTTACCTTGGCTAATTCCTCCAGTATAATCTGGCGCTGAGTAGTCAGTCGAATCATCGGGGCAGGTGCATTCATAATGTTGATCCTTTTACATAAGTTAATAATACAGTCTTTTTGTTAAATAATCATTCTCAATCATAATAGGTGATTTGCTATTATTGTCAAGGACAATGAATACTCGTTCAACTTTTTAATTCCAGTACAGGTGAGTTAGAATACACTGACTGTTTGTTTGCCGGGGAAATATGCAATCTGGTTAAGTGGTTATTGGTATTCAGCATCTCTGGCAACGGGCGATGGAGTTTTTGCTGCGCAATGACGACAAATCCTGGAAGAAGCAGAAGACCGGGCGGCAAGAGGTAGAGGCGCTGTTACCGGTTTCGTTTTCCTGCAGATTCAGCGCAGGGCAGGGTTGAAGTAACCGAATTGCAGCTTTGGAAAGCGAGCGCGCAGCTGTTCAAGCCAGTTGAGCATTCCCATGGCTGGTTGCACAGGTTCGTGTCGAACCACCTTCAGGTAATGTTCCGGATCCATGTTCAGGTTGCGCAGCTGGATAAGATTGGGCCGGCAGGTTTCAATCAGCTTTGTTAGCGCTGCAAACTCTTTCGGATTATCGGTAACACCGGGCAGGATAAAGTAGTTCAGAGACACATGCCTGTTATGCCCTTTCATCACTTCGATAGAGCGGCACACATCGCTGAAGGAAAAACCTGAGGGGCGGTAGTAGCGGTGGTGGTATTCAGGTCGGGCGGAGTTCAAGGAGATGCGGATGGAGTCAAGACCGGCCCGGGCCAGTTTGTCCACTGCATCAGGCAGACTGCCGTTGGTGTTCAGATTAATCGTGCCTCTGTCTGTTGCCCGACGGATCAGCCGGATTGCCTTTTCAAGGGTCTCTGACTGCAACAGCGGTTCCCCTTCGCAGCCCTGGCCGAAACTGACTATTGCGCGGTCAGCAGTTTCAAGGTGCGGCACAGCGACCTCGGCAATTTCCAGTGGAGTGGGTACAAACCGGATTCGATCCTGGGTGGAAGGGCAACAGCCTGATGGCTGCAGGGAGATGCAGCCCACACAGGAGGCGTTGCAGACAGGTGAACTGGGCAGGGGCGCTTCCCAGCGGCCCAGAAAGTAGTTGCGGGCAGCAGGACAACCATAGGTGAGACAGCATTTGCCCAGGTGCTGGATCAGCCGGTTTTCGGGATGAGACGCCAGCAGTCGTGCAGTCTTGCTGTTAATGAGCTGCTGGTCAAATCCGGAAGGTTCCTGGCGGATATCCGAATCACTGCGAAAGGCGGCAACCCAGAATTTGTTATTCCACCAGCCTACAGCGGTATAGGCAAACAGGGGCAGCAGTGGGGCCGTATCTCTGCTCTGGTAGGCTGCTGTGTAAATGGCGGTGTGGGCCGGGGCCATAAAAGCGGCCACTGCAGAGAGAGCATCTTCTGGGTCATACGGATTGCGGTCCAGCAGGGCCGGTTCCCCGGTTTCAGGATCCATGCCAACGGGCAGCCTGCCCGGCAGGATAAAGAGCTCACTGCCCTTGGGCAACTCTATCAGTTCCGCATTTTCAGGAAGAAAAAACTGGTCGCCGCTGCCACCTGCCATGTCCAGTCCGTTATAGTCAAGGATCTCTCCTTGGCTGTTGGCAAAAAGCAGGCTGGGGGTACTGCCCGGGTGACGCGGGTGCTGCATGTCTCTGCCGGTCAGCGGGGACGAATCATGCCCAGGATCGATTCTACAGCATTGTAGACATCAAGGTCATCACCGAAAATATCCTGGATACTCGGGTGGTTGATCAGATCGTCAATAATATAGGCGGTCAGATACAGGCTGAGGATATTGGGGTCGGGGACCAGGGTTCGGATATCAGCAATTTTCAGCCGGATCTCAAACTCGTCCATATCCGAGGGTTCGCGCAGCTGTTTTTCAACACCTTCCTGGATGGCATGGACATCATTGGTTTCAATAATATGTTCGTCAATGAGACGCTGCACAAGTTTGATCGCAAGCTCCGGGGCATTCTCTCTCGCCTTGTTGAGAATAAAACGGCGTTCCCTCTCACGCTTGCGGTCAATGGCATCAATGGTTTTGTTGGTGGAGCTGCTCGGATTAATGTGGCGGGCCATGGCGGATCTCCTATTGGGGTGCAGTTGCCGACAGACTCAGTCGTCGACAACATCGCTTCGGTACAGTTCCTGAAACCCGGCTATATTAGCGGCAGTCTCAGTGTCAAGTTCAAGGTCGTATTCCCGTACATACTCTGCTGCCATCCGGTGCGTATTAAAAATTGGGACATTGAGCAGGAGGTTGTTAACGGCAATCTGCAAATATTTGCCCGGCTGTTCGTAAAACAGTTCCAGTATGCCGGGCAGCAGTTTATAAAACGACAGGGAGTCTTCAGCATAGAGCAG
Organism: Desulfobulbaceae bacterium; assembly: GCA_030613515.1. Lineage (GTDB taxonomy): Bacteria > Desulfobacterota > Desulfobulbia > Desulfobulbales > Desulfobulbaceae > Desulfobulbus_C. The sequence continues at coordinate 4,613 of JAUWLT010000126.1, read as the reverse complement.
GGTTGCCGGATCTTCGCTCAGGCTGTATTCGTTGAGAGGCCCTTCGTAACCGAATTTCCAGCCGGTTTTACCCTCATGGTAGCCTTCTACCCACCAGCCGTCCATAACGCTCAGGTTGGGCACGCCGTTCATGGCCGCTTTCATGCCGCTGGTCCCTGAGGCCTCCAGAGGGCGTTTGGGGCTGTTGAGCCAGGTGTGAACACCAGACACCATCATCTTGGCAATTTTCATGTCATAGCCGGGGATAAAGACCAACCGGGCCAGGCCGTTGCTGAGTGTGTACAGTTCTTGCTGGTTGTCCAGGATGAGCTTGAGCACTGATTTGCCCGGTTCATCCTGGGGATGTGCCTTGCCGGCAAAGACAAAGTTGATCCGCCAGTTGTTTCGTACCAGGATGTCAGCCAGTGCAGGGATATCGTCAAAGATAAGATCGGCCCGTTTATAGGTGGAAAAACGCCTGGCAAAGCCTATTGTGAAAACACCAGGCTCCAACTTTACGACTTCGTCCAGGCGGGAGAAGTAATTGGGTGGATCAATCCAGGTCTCAACCATCTGTCTACGGTGCTCGACAAGCATATTGCTTACATAGTCAGCCAGTACGTGGTTATCATGCCTCCATGCCTTCTGCAGGTTCCGGCGAAATGTTCTGTCATTTTCGAGATCTGCATGGGCAAAGACGCCGGGATCATCACGCCAGCCGGAAAGTGCGGCGCTATTGTCAAACACCTTTGCCCTGGTCTCGCTGATCCAGGTCAGGTGGTGGACGCCGTTGGTGATGGCCCTGATCTTGTCGGCAAATTGTGGAAACTGTTTTCTGGTCACGTCCCGGTGCAGACGGCTGACACTGTTGACTGCCCGGTTGACCCGCATGGCAAAGGCAGTAAAGTTGTACTGGCTGGGCGATTCCTCATCGCTTGCCAGCAGGTTCAGTATCTGGATGCAGGAATCCTGCGTGATGCCGGTGTATAAAGAACGGTCAAACCGGTCATGCCCGGCCGTGACCGGAGTATGAATGGTATAGACGATGCGTTTGGCCACCTCTTCCGCCGCTGCTCGGATATCATTATCAGTCATCCTGCTCCTGAAGTCCGGACCCAGGGTTTCTTCTATCTGGCGCAGGATCAGTTGCATAGTTACGGTAACCCCGTGTTGTTCATTGAGGTGGATGGTGCGGGCTGTCAATCCCAGGGCTTTCATCAGTGGTAGGATACCGGTACCGAGCATCCTCCGCTGGTTGGCCTTCATAATGGTTGATTTTGAGTTATACAGGCGCAGCCCGGCCTCTCTGACCCAGGACGGCGATGAATCAATGGAGTAGTCGAGCAGGAATTCCGGCACAAAGTAGTCCAGCTCTTCACTGATTTCCATCTTCATCCATACGTGCGCTTTTGCCAGGGTGGGATGATCGTATTCGTTATAAAATGGAACCGTGATCGTTAGCGGCTGGCCGGGATTCTCCGGATCCTCCAGCTGGAACAGGCTGGGGGTCTCTTCCGGAGACCAACTGGTGGCCTGGTCAATCTGGCCCATCCGGGAGTCCACGATTTGAGAGAAGTAGCCCTCACGGTAAAGGAGCGACACCGCCATAACAGGTATATGGGTGTCGGCGAAACTCTTCAGGGTATCTCCGGCAAGGACGCCCAGGCCACCGCTGTAGTTGGGAATTTTGCGGGGACCGTGCAGATATTTGTTCAGAAGCAGCTGGATGTCCGGATCTTTACTTTCCCTGTATTCCTGCTCCGTTAGAAAGTCCATAACCGGATGGAAGACATCCGGGTCAGCTCCGATCTCCATGGAGATATAGACCACCGAGTTGCCGTCAGGATTGCTGAGTCTATGCCATACACGGTCAAAGACCTGTTGAGGAACCCCGAAAAAAGTCCCGAACGGACTTGTGCAGAGCAATTCTTTTATGTCGTTGATATGGGTAGTTTTTTTTGCTGTCACGTTGCCAATGCCTTCCTGTATCTAGGCTGAAGCCGTTTGCCTGATGCTTTGACCGAACGGTTAAGATTAGATGGGCTGATTTGGTTTTGCAAGGGAATTCCATTTCCAGTAGAAAAATGTTGAATTTCTGCCCTGTTCAGGTAGGATTACAGGTAACGATCATGATTATTTTTAGCAGAAATATGGAGGCTATGATGCGGTTAAGCAAAATGACGTTCCTTGCTTTTTTAATGGCTATGTTTTTGGTTTTTCCTTTGACGGGCTGCAGTGACAAAACACCTGAGTCAGGAATAGAGGGGGCTGTAACTGATCCCGAGGCACTTGGCCCGGCAGAATCCTTGGAAACAGAGGTTTCTGAAAATGACAATATTATGGAAGGCCGTACTTCCGGGCCCATGCTGCCGGTCTATTTTGATTTTGATTCTGCCATGATCCAGAGTGATCAGGTGCAGCGGATTGAAGGAAATGCTGAATACATAAAGGTAAATGGTACTATCAGGGTGCGGATTGAAGGAAACTGTGATCCTCGTGGTACCAGGGAATACAACCTGGCTCTGGGCGAACGGCGGGCATTGAACGCCAAAAAGTATCTGGTCAACCTTGGTGTTGGTGCGGAGCGGTTGTTCACCGTCAGCTGGGGGGAGGAAAAGCTTTTGTTGTACGGCCATGACGAACTGTCCTGGGCCCAGAACCGGCGGGATGACTTTGTTATTATGAAATAGCATGCCTGGTTGCAGGCGTTGCCTGTTGCCGGGAAGGAAAAAGGGAAGAGGGACAAGGAAAGAGGGTCAGTGTCCACTTAGAAACGGGCATATCCCTCTTCTTTTTTCCTTTGTCTCTTTGTGCCGTTGCGGTTATATAGTGCTTCAAAATCAGTCAGGTTGAGAGGCAGGCTGACTGAATCGGGAGTTTCCCGTTGAAAGGATGTGATGAAAACTGAAAGGAGTTTGATTGTGAACAGGATTGTAAAATTAAGCAGTGTTGCTGTTGCCTTTGCTTTTTTGATGGTTGGTGTTATGAGCAGTGTTCCGGCCCGGGCTGCGGATGCCAAGGTTGCTGTTGTTAATATCCAGAAGGTGCTTGTCGAGTCCGAGCCCGGTAAAAAAGCTAAGGCCAAAGTGGAAAAGAAAATGGAAGAGCTCAAGGCCGGCTTTAAAAAGGATGAAGATGCCCTGATTGCCCTGCAGAAGGAGATTGAGAAAAAATCCTCTGCCTGGAGTGACGAGAAGAGGAAGGAAAAGGCCAGAGAATTTCAGAAGAAGCGCCTGAGTCTTGGTGAGAAGCAGGAAGATGCCAACCTGGAGATGAAACAGCTGCAGGAAAAAAACCTGACTCCGATAATGAAAAAATTGGAGACCATTGTAACGGAAGTAGCCAAGGCCAAGGGGTACACCATTGTCCTGCCGCGTAACGGTGTCCTGTACTTTGACAAGGCAGTTGATATTACTGCTGATACGACCAAGGCACTGAATGCAAAAATGAAATAAGATGGCTTGCCGGATGACCCCGCATGAGTTTTTAAAATATTTGTCCGCTACTAATTGCGGTGAGTGCGGATATCCGGCCTGCCTGGCCTTTGCCGTTGCTGTGACCAAGGGCGGAGTCGCACCCGAACTCTGCCCTTATGTTGACACGAAAGATCTGCCGGCAGACATCGCTCCTCCCCAAACAGAGGGTGGACTGGACGCTGTTGACCGTGGTCAGGAAGAACGGGACATGGCCCTGGTAACGCATCTCAAGTCCAAGGTCAAAGATCTTGATTTCAAGGCTCTTGGCCGGCGCCTTGCTGCCGACTGGTCGGCGGAAGATCCTGATGTGCTGAAGTTTTCCTATCTCGGCCGTTCGGTGGAGCTTGGGCGTACATTTGTCTCCATGGCTAATGAACAACTCGTTGATCCCAGGGACCAGATCCTGCTCTACAACTACGTTGCCTTTGGCGGTGGTAGAATCCCCGATGGAACCTGGGTGGGCATGGAAAGCCTGCCCAATTCCATTTCCAAAATCCGTACCCTTGCCACTTACTGTGAACTGCGGCTGGCAAAACGATTCAGCGGTCGTGCCGAAAAACTGACAGCGCTTTGCAATGAGATCGGTGCAGTTTCCGGTCCGGCTGACCAGAGCGCAGACGTTGGCATGATTATTTCTGTCCTGCCCCATGTCCCCCATTATCTCTTGTTCTGGGATGAAGAGCCTGAAGACGGTTTTGAGGCCAAGGTCAAGGTTTTGTTTGACCATCATGTTATGGATTATCTTGATCTGGAGTCCCTTGTGTTTGCTGCCGAGCGTATGGCTGACCTGCTTGCAGAGTTAGACGTCTGATGGTACTTGAAACCCTGAAACAGGGGATTGATCGATTTGGTGATACCCGAATACTTGTGATCGGTGATGTTATTGTAGATCAGTTTATCTGGGGCTCTGTTTCCAGGATTTCCCCGGAAGCGCCGGTACCGGTGGTCAATGTCACCCGCGAGGAACTGCTCCTTGGCGGTAGCGCCAATGTGTTGCGCAATATTATTTCCCTGGGGGGTACCTGTGGACTGTGTGGTATAATTGGTACCGATAGTATGGGCGAGGAGTTGCTCTCTCTCATGCGGGAGATTGGAGCCCCGGTTGAAGGCCTGGTCAGGGGAAAGCGCCCCACCACATTGAAAACCAGGGTGGTTGCC
>JAUWLT010000256.1 GCA_030613515.1 Desulfobulbaceae bacterium | reverse complement strand
AACCCAGGTGCCTTCGTTTTCTGTAAATGTGGAACGAACATGCAGCGGAACTCTGTACCGTTTGGCAAGCCCGACAGAACGTATCTCAAGGACCTTGGCTCCAAGACTGGCAAGCTCCAGCATTTCGTCGTAGGTGATCATGTCAATTTTTCGTGCCTGAGCACAGATGTTGGGGTCAGCGGTATACACTCCCTCAACATCGGTAAAAATCTCACAGACATCTGCTTCCAGCGCTGCAGCCAGGGCCACGGCAGTGGTATCGGAACCGCCCCGGCCCAGGGTGGTGATGTCACCACTGTCGGTTACCCCCTGGAAACCGGCAATAGTAACCACCTTGCCCTTATCAAGATGTTTTTTGATGAGCTCGGTGTCAATTTCCCGGATCCGGGCCTTGGTATGCATTTCATCAGTGTGAATGCGTACCTGGTCGCCAAGAAGGGAGACGGCATCGCTGCCTGCTGCCTTCATGGCCATTGCAAAGAGTGAGATCGTTACCTGTTCCCCGGTTGACAGCAGCATATCCATTTCACGCAGGTCAGGTATTTCCTGGATATCACCGGCCATTCCCAGCAACCTGTCAGTCTCACCGGACATGGCGGAGAGCACTACAACTACCTGGTGGCCCTGCTCTTGATACGTGAGTACCCTCTTGGCTACGGTTTGTATTTTTTCCGTGGACCCCACCGAGGTGCCACCGTATTTTTGCACTATCAGCGCCATGACAATTCCGAAATAACTATAAATTATAGATAATTATATGCGTTTTTACTCGCAGGTATGCACATTTTCAGAGAAAAAAATTACATACTCTGGTAAAAACTGAATTAATAAATTTAAAACGTATTCATAAATTTGCAAGCTAAATCAATAGCTGGTTGGATTTCTACCGGATATAAAATATAATCCATGAAAGTCGATGCCCTTCATATTGTCCTGGTAGAACCGGAAATCCCGCCTAACACCGGTTCCATTGCCCGGCTCTGCGGAGCAACCGACTCGGTACTGGACCTTGTTCATCCGCTGGGATTCAGCACCGATAACAAGCATCTTAAACGAGCAGGCCTTGATTACTGGCCCCATGTCAATATTAAACACTGGCAGAGCTTTGATGAGTTTCTTAACAGTCAGGATGAACGTAGGTTGTTCTTTCTGACCACCAAGGTCGACCGTCCCTATTACCAGGCATCCTTCAGCCCAGGTGATTGCCTGATATTTGGCCGGGAAACCAAGGGCCTGCCGGAAGAAATTCTTGCACTGTATAAAGACCGCTGTTATACCATCCCGATGATGAATTCACACATCCGCAGCCTCAACCTGGCCATGAGCGCCGGTATTGTGTTGTATGAAGCTCTGCGCCAGCTGCAAAGTGCTTCTTAAAAGGAGAAAAAATGGTTGATAGAATTTATAATTTCAGTCCCGGACCAGCCACTCTGCCTTACTCTGTTCTTGAAGAGGCGGCAAAAGATATTGTCAACTTTAATGACAAGGGAATCGGCCTGATAGAGCTCAGTCACCGCTCCAGGGAGTTTATGGCGGTTGCCGAGAAAACCGAAATTCTGGTCCGTGAACTGCTGTCAGTTCCTGACAACTACAAGGTGTTGTTCCTGCAGGGTGGTGCATCGTCCCAGTTCTTTATGGTCCCCATGAACCTGCTCGGAACCGGTAAAAAAGCCACCTTTCTTAATACAGGTGTCTGGTCAAAAAAAGCGATCAAGGAGGCTAAAATCTTTGGTGAGGTTGAAGTTGCCTTTTCCAGCGAAGATACCAGCTTCAACCGGGTTCCCGAAGATGATGAGTATACAGTAGCTCCGGACTCCGAGTATCTGTATCTTGTTTCCAATAACACCATCTACGGTACCCAGTTTGCCAAATTTCCTGAAAAAGATATCATGCTGATCTGTGATATGTCCTCGGATATTTTTTCCAGGACCCTGGATGTTTCTAAATTCGGCATTATCTTTGCCGGTGCCCAGAAGAACATGGGGCCAGCCGGAGTAACCGTGGTCATCATCCGTGAAGACCTGCTGAACAGAACCCCGGACAATGTGCCCACCATGCTGCGCTATCAGACCCATGCCGACAAGGGCTCCATGTTCAACACCCCGCCGACCTTTGCCATTTACTGTGTGGGACGGGTCATGAACTGGCTGAAAGATCAAGGTGGCGTTGCTGCCATGGAAAAACGCAATCAGAAAAAGGCTGCCCTGCTCTATGGTGCCATTGATGGTGGAAATTTTTACCGGGGCCATGCTGAAAAAGAGTCCAGGTCAATGATGAATATTGCCTTTAATCTGCCCACACCTGAGCTGGAGGCACGATTTATTGCCGAGGCAGCTGTAATAGGCCTGGATGGACTCAAGGGCCATCGTTCCATCGGCGGATGCCGCGCTTCTATCTACAACGCCTTTCCCAGAGAAGGTGTTGAAAAGCTGGTGGATTTTATGACGGAATTTGCTGAGAATAACAGCTGATCATCCTTGCATTACGAAGGCCACATCATCCGACCTCCCAGTGAGGCCAACGCCATTATCCTGCAGGTGACCACCGGCTGTTCGCACAACCGTTGTACGTTCTGTGGGGCCTACCGGGAACAGAAGTTTCGGATCAAGGATGATGCTGTTGTGGACAGCGATCTTGATTTTGCAGCCAACTACTGCACCAGACAAAAAACCGTTTTTCTGGCCGACGGTGATGCTTTGGTTATTCCCCAACAGCGGTTGCTGGATCTCTTTGCCCGAATAAAAGAAAAACTGCCGTGGGTACGTCGTATCAGCCTGTATGCAAACTGCCGGGACATACTCAATCGTTCGCCGGAAGAACTTGCTGAACTGAAGGCGGCTGGACTGGGCAGGATATATATGGGCCTTGAAAGCGGTCATACCAAGACCCTGGCAACAATTAAAAAGGGTGCAACCTCTGCAGAGATGATCCTTGCCGGTCGCCGGGTAAAAGAGGCGGGCATTTTTCTCTCAGTCACCTGCCTGTTGGGCATTGCCGGTATCCGTTATTCGCTGCAACACGCAGCCGATACGGCAGCAGTGCTCAATAAAATACAGCCGAGCCAGATTGCAGTGCTCACCCTGATGCTGCTGGACAACACCGAACTTGGCCAGACGGCAGCAGCGGGTAGTTTTCAGCTGCCTGACAAACTTGGTCTGTTCCAGGAACTTCGTACCCTGATCGTGAGACTGAAAGTTCCAAGGTGCCAGTTTCAGGCTAACCATGCCTCTAACTACTTCACCCTTGACGGCAGGCTACCCAGGGATAAGGATAATTTTCTGGCAACCATTGACGAGGCTATAGCAGGTACTCTTGACCTGAAACCTGAGACACTACGCGGATTGTAAGCATAACTTGAGTTGCTGATAGGTGTCCCCTACCCTCCTTATAAGGGACTACAGGCTTAACAGCTAACCAATCTGAATATTATAATGACCTTTGACGAAAAGAAAACCGATCTGAAAAATCTGACCCAGGATGAACTGGTCGAATTTGTTGAATCCCTGGGGCAGCCGGCCTTTCGCGGTCGTCAGATCCTGTCCTGGATTTATAAATCTTCCATTACCGA
>JAUWLT010000243.1 GCA_030613515.1 Desulfobulbaceae bacterium | reverse complement strand
AGGAACAAGCGCATGGACGGATGAGCGTGGATACCCAGTTCGGCAGCCGTGGTCAGCAGGAACTGGCTGACACTGGGCACATACGGGGCTTCCCGGATATAGGTGGGATCAAGCCCAAGCAGCAGGTGCGACATAACCGTGTTGCCGGCTGCCATCATATAGGAGATATCCGCCGGTGAGATGATCATTGTGCGGCAGATTTCCTCAATAATGGTGTTGATGGTCCTGACGACCTTCTCCTGCAGCGCCTGCAACCCGCCTGGTCGGCCGGCATAGATGATACGCGATATGACATCCTCACCGTAACTGATCTGGCCGTTATAGCCGGAAGACTCGGCCAGGACCTTACCTGTATTGAGATCAACCAGGACACCGGAACAGGTGGTCGTGCCGATATCCACAGCCAGCCCGTAAAGCTTTGAAGTGGTATCCCCGGCTTCAACATCGAGAATGCGAAAGGTCTGCCCCTGGTATTTACCGCGCAGAAGGAGCAAAGTAATCTTCCAGTCCGAATCGCGCAGGGCTCGCGTCAGATGCTTGATCAGCTCCGGGTGGTCATAAGAGGGTTCGCGAAAACCTTCGGGAAAATTCATCTTAATACCGCGCATCACCCTCTGCATATCTGAAATATTGTCATCCATGGTGGGCGGATCCAGTTCCAGGTACATCTTTCTCACCGGAGGATCAGCACTCCAGGTGCCGATCAGGGTGTCCAGAGCCTTGGCGGAAATGGTGCGCGTAGTCTTGGGCTTGCGCTTGAGTGCCTTACCGCTCTTGGTCGTCATCTCGGGAATGGTGACCTTCAGGTCCGACTCCACCGAAGACAGGCAAGCCAGCCGAAACCCCTTATCCCAGTCTTTCTGTTTCAGGTTGGCCTTATCCGAACGGACCTCGCCTTTATCCACCATAACTTTGCACTTGCCGCAGACACCTTCACCGCCGCAATAGGCATGAATATACACCCCGCACCTGGCAGCAGCGCTCAGTAAATTCTCGCCCTTGTCAACGGTTACGGTTATATTGTCCGGTTGAAACTCAATGGTATGCTTCATATAAAACTCCGTTTTGCAGGATAGAAACCTCTTTAAAAAATAGGAATTTATAGCATATTACGACCGGTTAATCAATGAGTGAACAGGGATGAACGACCAAACCAGTCCAAAATGGCTGAAAATAAGCCTCAACTGCCCGGAAACCGTCCTGGAAGCGATTTCTGATTTAATTGGGGTCGTGAGCGGATCCGGGGTGGAACAGACACCGGTTAGAAATGGTAAAAGCGCCGTAACCGGTTTTTTTCGACTTGATCAGGGGAAGAGCCGGGAGCAGATCCTGGACTTACTGGAAAAGGAGATTACACCACTGTTCCAACTCTATACTCTCACTCCTCCGGAGCCTGTATGTTCCACGATAGAGGATGAGGACTGGTCTACCTCGTGGAAGCAATTTTTCAAGCCCTTTGCCATCATCCCGGGCCTGATCATCAAGCCCAGCTGGGAATCGTATGAAGGCCGACCGGATGAACAGGTGATCGAGATGGACCCGGGCATGGCATTTGGGACCGGCCGGCATGGTTCCACCAAACTTGCCCTTGGTTTTATCCATGACTGCTTTCAGGACAACCCGCCGAAAAACGTACTGGACGTTGGAACCGGCACCGGGATCCTGGCCATGGCCGCGGTGCTGTTCGGAGCCGAGCAAGTGGTTGCCATTGATAACGATTTGGAAGCGGTACGAGTGGCAACTGAAAATATCGCAAACAACAAACTCCAGCAGAAGGTTAACACCTCGGCCACTGAGCTTGCAGACATCTCGGGCAGCTTTGATCTCATCTGTGCCAACATTGTTCACGACGTGCTGGTGGACATGGCTCCAACCATTGCCCGGTTGCTCTCACCTGGAGGCAGGCTGGTGCTGGCCGGTATCCTGCGTGGAAGCCAGGAAGAGAATATCATCGACATTTACCGGGAGATGAATATCAACCTGCTTAAGACAGCAAATGAAGATGAATGGGCCTCACTGCTGCTGACGGCAGCCTTGTAAAAACAATAGAGAAAACATTATGGATAAACAACAGAAAGAAGATATCAGAAAAAAAATTCAGGCGCAGCTCCTGGAGACAGAGCAGGACATTGCAAACCTGGAAGAACTGACAAAACCCATTGCCCCGGATAATGCTATCGGCAGACTCTCACGCATGGATGCCATCAACAACAGGAGCATCAATCAGGCCGCCTTAAACTCCAGTCGTCATAAGTTGAGCATGCTCAACAAAGCGCTGGGCCGAATTAACCACCCTGAATTCGGCATCTGCGCAGACTGTGGCAACCCCATCCCGGCAGGCAGAATCATGATCATGCCCGAGACCAACCTCTGCGTCCACTGCGCCGGCTGAAATGAGGTGATATAAAGAAAGTGAACACATCTATAGAGCACTCTAAATGCTCTTAACTTTGTGGCCACTTTTTCTATGCCACCTCAGTTTCAATCATGCCGGAGCGGACCATAGAATATAATCCTATCCTGAACGCGTACAGGGAGGACACACTATCGTCCTGTGGGATTGTCTGCAAGGAGTTGGACCACTGTTGCCAGGATGCGTTGTCGTAGCAGTAGTCGTAGTCGGCAGGCGGTTCAGTAACGATGATGGGTGTCGCCGTTGTCAGGATGAGCGCTAGCCCGCATATTTCATGAACACTTTGTTTTATGCAGCATAACATATTGAATTTTTAGTGATAATTTTAATCTTGTCTCTTTTCGAAAATTTGCAAAGTGTTCACCGAAGGCAAGCCGATGCAGCTGCACCTGCTTTGTCGCTTTCTGAGCAAGCATAGGCAACTATAGCTTGCTCAGGTGCTCAGCGCATCTGCAGCCACCTCGACTTGTGAAATATACGGGCTAGAAGGACTTGGTTCGTAGGAAGAAAACTTTGTAAATCACCACCTACCTCATCATGAATATCTTCTCTAGTATATGCTTCTCCGACTATGAACATTTTTACCCTTATTGTTGATGGCGGAAATCGTGATCAGTTAAGATACGATTCGGTTATTCATCATCTAACAATTCATTTCTCAAGAAGTTCAACATTCTGCCAATGGGTAAGCCCTCCATCGGAATAGTATATGTTTTCATATGACCTATAACGGATCTTCCCTTGGCAGATCGAAGAAATGTCAATGATTTTATGTTGTTATGAAAAACCGTAGTGGCTACATCTGTAACTTTTTAAAATTATTTATTTTTTTATAGAACAGATAAAGTGAAAACTCAAGAAAAAACCTTCATTTTAGTGGCTACATATTTTTATGGAACATAGCATATATACTGTATAATTATAGATAGTTAGCTTACCTTTTGGCAGCTTTTCTGGGGGAAGATCCGATGGAAAAAAGAGAAAAGGTAGTTAAGGAAAAAATCCCAACCGCCTTGACAGCAATAAATAAATTTGTCCCGGTTTGATTGGTTTGATTGATTTTAAAAACCTTTATGTTCCGACAATAATGGTACTGTCCAGTGTATTGATCATCGTTACAACCGCGAGTGCGGCCAGGTAACTGGTGGAGGGGTTATGAGGGCTGGGTTTGTTGTCGATTTTTAAAACCGCCTCCCCAAATGATCCGCAGATGTGCACCTCATGCATATTCGTTACAATTGACGGGTCTGCCCAGAGTTCGATCTGCACCTCTTTTTGCGCCGCCATCCCCAGGGCCACAGCCGCATTGACATTGCGGGGATAGTGTCTGATGCACTCGTTGGCACTA
>JAUWLT010000135.1 GCA_030613515.1 Desulfobulbaceae bacterium | reverse complement strand
AAGGTTTTTTCTTGAGTTTTCACTTTATCTGTTCTATAAAAAAATAAATAATTTTAAAAAGTTACAGATGTAGCCACTACGGTTTTTTATAACAACATAAAATCATTGACATTTCTTCGATCTGCCAAGGGAAGATCCGTTCCATTAGTGGTGCCCGGAACTCCCTTCAACTACTTCGCTCCTTCTTCCTCCTTGCTGTGCTACGGTCATGCTCAAGAACAAGATGTCCCAGTTGGCATTGGTAATAATGGCAAACAGCCCCTGGATTATAAAAAGGCCGGTCTCCTTGGCGGAGATTCCTATTCCTTTAAATTTTTCACCGTAAAAACGGCAATCCCTTTCAGCATATGGATCGATAGGTTCTGCTGCAGATTGGTGTCTCTTCGGATTTACCGCAAACACCCTTGACGTTGCAGTCTATATTCTTTGCTATCTCCTGACATTGGAAATATGAGGAAATATCATTATTATGATAATATTATTCTCCCTTCGAAAAAAAAGAAGATCTGAACATTAAATCGCATATACACAAAAAAAGAGTATACTCTCATAAATAATTTCGCGACATGCAACAGGTGACTTAACCTGATAGCTTGATTCAGGAATGATGTATTCTACAAATTTAGATTTGAGGAAAAAGCATGCATCCCGGCCATTACCTTCCCAGACCGTTGCCTGATGCCTTAAACGGCTTGGCTGTTCTTGCTCTTGATATGCGGTGGAGCTGGAATCATGCCGCTGATAATCTCTGGAAGGAAATAGACCCTGAGTTATGGCATGCCACCGCCAATCCCTTGTTCATTTTAGAAAGTGTTAGCCAGTCACGTCTCGATATCCTGGCACAAGATTGTGATTTCCTGAAGGAACTTGAACTGCAGCTTGCAAAGCGGGAAACAGCTCTCAGACAGCCGGCCTGGTTTCAACAGAACTACGAACCGGATGTCGTGGGAGGAATCGCCTATTTCAGTATGGAATTCGGCCTGAGTGAGGCGTTACCAATTTATTCAGGCGGTCTCGGCATTCTGGCCGGTGACTATCTCAAAACAGCAAGTGATCTCGGAGTGCCGATCTTCGGTATCGGTCTTTTGTATCAACAGGGTTATTTCCACCAGGCCTTGGACGCACACGGAGAGCAGTTGGAGTTTTTCCCGTTCAATGACCCGACCATGCTGCCCGTGATACCACTTCGGGACAGAGACGGTGGCCTGCTCACGGTGACGGTCCCCATGCCCGGCCGAAAATTAATTCTTCGTGCCTGGGAGGCGCAGGTGGGACGGGTACGGCTCTATCTCTTGGACAGCAATGAACCGCTTAATCTCCCCGAAGACAGGGGAATCACCGGAAAACTCTATGAGGGGGCACAAGAGATACGGCTTCAGCAGGAAATAGCTCTCGGTATAGGAGGCTGGCGGCTACTGGAAACGCTGGGGATTGAATGTGAAATTTGCCATCTTAATGAAGGCCATGCAGCTTTTGTAGTTCTTGAACGGGCATTCTCCTTTATGAAAAAAAGCGGTCAATCTTTTCAAACAGCCTTGCACTGTACAAGACCGGGCAACATCTTTACCACCCATACCCCTGTGCGAGCTGGTTTTGATACTTATCCAGCAGATATTCTGGAACAGTATATCACTACCTATGCCCATCAAATTGGAGTCGATCCGGAGATTCTCACCAAACTTGGTCGCGCTGAATCTGACAATCCTTTTGAGGCCTTTAATACAGCATATCTTGCCTTTCGCGGTTCAGGTAGCGTAAACGGAGTAAGCAGGTTACATGGAGAAGTCAGTCGGCATATTTTCCAACCTCTCGTTCCTCAATGGCCTGAAAATGAAGTACCAGTTGGGAGCGTCACCAACGGTATCCATGTACCCTCATGGGACTGCGCTCATGCCGATAAATTGTGGACCAATTCCTGTGGTAAAGACCGCTGGCTGACAGATCTTAAAACCATCGAGGAGAATATTAATCAGGTTGATGATGAATCCTTCTGGCAGTTGCGATGCAAAAGCCGCAAGGATCTCGTTGAGTTCGTCAGGCGACGGGTAACACAGCAGGAGGCAGCTCACGGTGCTGATAAGGCAACAGTTGCCGACCGTGCCCGTTTGTTTGATTCCGATACCTTGACCATCGGCTTTGCCCGGAGATTTACCGATTACAAACGGCCTACCCTGCTACTCAATGACCAACACCGTCTACTCCAAATCTTGACTAATCAGCAGCATCCTGTGCAACTTATTATCGCCGGCAAGGCCCACCCTCAGGATAGGACCGGCAAACTGATGGTCAGCAGGTGGATCGAATTTCTCAACCGACCTGAGTTAAGCGAACATGCCATCTTTATCCAGAACTATGACCTGACCGTTGCCGCCAGACTTGTTCAGGGGGTAGATCTCTGGATCAACACGCCTCGTCGCCCTTGGGAGGCCTGCGGTACAAGCGGCATGAAAGTGTTGGTCAATGGTGGGCTTAATCTTTCGGCAATGGATGGCTGGTGGGCCGAGGCATTTGATGCGGAAGTAGGCTGGGCTGTGGGAAACGGCAGAGAACTCGGAGCTGATACCGGTTGGGACGCAAAAGATGCAGCCGAGCTGTACCGGGTTCTTGAAGAAGAGGTGGTGCCTACGTTTTATTCCCGCAACCAGGAGGGCATTCCGGTGGAGTGGGTGTCACGGATGCGCGCCAGCATGACAAGACTGACTCCCTTTTTTTCCAGCAACCGGATGGTACGGGAATATTTTGAGCAATATTATCTTCCGGCAACGACGAGGTACCGGCACAGGGTTTCTGAAAACGGCGCTGCCGGCGGCCGGATTGAATCCTGGCGCCGGGAACTGGAGCAACACTGGCATAAATTGCGTTTTGGAAATCTTGACAGAGAAAACATAAACGACGGCTGTACCTTTCACGTGCAGGTCTACCTTGATGACCTTGATCCGGAAAATCTCCAGGTCGAACTCTATGCCGAACCTTTAGATACCGATAGGCCGGAACATTATTCCATGCAGCGCGGTAAAAAACTTGCCGGCACCGGAAACGGCTATCTGTACAGTGTTACTGTAAAAACAGAGAGATCAACAACCGATTACACCCCCAGAATCATTCCCTATCATCCCGAAGCCCTCATCCCTTTGGAAGACAATCACATCCTGTGGCAGAGATAGTCTTGGAAGAAAATAAAAAACAAGCAGATAAGTATGGGAGACGACCATGATTGACGAACAGAACGTGATGAACGTACTGAAAAATGTTCAGGAGCCGGAGTTAAAAAAAGACCTTGTTGAACTGGGGATGATTAAAAACGTTACCATCACTGATGGAAAGGTCAAGCTCACTCTTGCACTCACAACTTTACGGTGTCCATTAAAGAATCAAATGGTTGATGAGATCAAGCAAGTGGTGGGAGGGTTGCCAGGAGTTTCCTCTGTCGATGTTCAGTTAGCGGCCATGAGTGCTGATGAACGTAAAAAATTATTTCCTAAGCATCCTCTGGTGGGGATTGAAAAAGTGAATCGTACAGTAGCGGTTGCCAGCGGCAAAGGAGGGGTGGGCAAGACAACTATAGCCGTCAATGTAGCCTTGGCCTTGCAGAAACGGGGACACAAAGTCGGCCTACTTGATGCCGATGTCTATGGCCCCAGTGTTCCACTTATGCTGGGTGTGTCCGGAAAACCAGAGGTGGAAGAGGGGATGCTCATTCCAGTGGAAAAATTCGGCCTGAAAATTATGTCTATCGGCATGCTGCTGAAAGAAGGGCAAGCGATCATCTGGCGCGGGCCACTTGTTTCCGGTGCGATACGACAGCTTCTTGGTGATGTTATGTGGGGTATGCTCGATTATCTGGTAATCGACCTGCCTCCGGGAACCGGCGATCCCTCTATCACAATTGCTCAGGAGATACCCGAAATGCAGGTCTTGATGGTAACCACTCCCCAGGAAGTGGCCCTTGCCGATGTACGACGGGCTGTTGAACTTTTTACAAAAATGAAAAGACCGGTTTTGGGGTTTATAGAGAATATGTCGTATTTTCAATGTGCTCACTCAACAGAACGCCTTGAGATCTTCGGCCGTGGAGGGGGGCAGAAGCTCAGTCAGGAAACAGGGCTACCTTTGTTGGGTGCCATTCCTATTGATATGGAAATCAGCAGGACCGGCGACAGTGGGGTCCCCTTGATGATCTCTTCACCAGATTCTGAAACAGCGCGTATCTTCCTCGACATTGCCATGCAAACGGAAGAAAAAGGTTGTGACTCTTGAAATAATAGCTACGGAATCTTTGGGAGTCCGCGGTATGTGTTGTCTGATGACAGCTGGAGAACGACGGATTCTCATCGATCCGGGTCTCGCGCTGGGATATCAGAGGCACGGCTTGCTTCCCCATCCTATTCAGGTGGCTGCTGGAGTAAGAGTCAGACAGGACATTATACAAGAGTTAAAAACCGCAACGGATATCGTTTTCAGCCACTTCCACGGCGATCACATTCCCCTGCTTTGGGCGAATCCTTTTCAGCTTTCATTTGAGCAAATTCCTGATCGTTTACCGAAGGTGCGCATCTGGGTTAAATCAAAAGAGAACCTCTCGTCCCGAATGCAACGCCGCGCAGCGGATCTCTCTGAATTATTAGGGACAAACATGAAGACCGCAGAAGGATGCTCGGAAGGTCC
Organism: Desulfobulbaceae bacterium; assembly: GCA_030613515.1. GTDB lineage: Bacteria > Desulfobacterota > Desulfobulbia > Desulfobulbales > Desulfobulbaceae > Desulfobulbus_C. The sequence continues at coordinate 2,419 of JAUWLT010000135.1, read as the reverse complement.
TTTGAGCTTCTCCGGTCCAGTACCCCACGGGCCGGCAGGAAGCAGATTCGGATGCGTTATGATGACACGCGTTGATATGGGTACGCAGGTATTTGTCCATGCCTCTGATATTCAGCTTCTGGATGATGCCACAATAGAAAAAATTCTTATGTGGCAGCCGGACATCGTGTTCACCGCAGGACCACCTCTCTATCTTCAGGCACTGAGCGGCCCGCTAAGGAAGCGAGCCTGGAATAATGGTCTGCGTCTGGCAAGGAATGTTGCTACCCTCATAGTTGACCATCACTTGCTGCGCTCGGAAAAAGGCATCATCTGGCTGGACAATCTAAGCCAGGTTGTGGGGAAAAAGGTTTACTGTGCAGCGGATTTCATGAATAAACCCCGCCTCCTGCTTGAGGCCCGGCGGACGATTCTCTATCAAGAGGTACCGGTACTTGAAAACTGGCATCAGGATTATCAAGAGGGTAAGGTTCTGATTGAAAAATTTAATACTGAAAATTGATGAAACTTTTGTGATGAAGTTTCAAGTAGAAACTCAAATATTCATAAGATTCAGAGCAAACAGAATTTCAGGCATTGGCTTCGCCAAACAATGCACTACATTCTAACATATTATGCTTACCTGGCTCAAAAAACAAAAAGAGCAGATCTTAAGCCCTATTCTGGACTGGGTTCAGATCGAAGTGACTACCCACTGCAACGCAGAGTGTATCTATTGCCCTCATACCTTCGCAAGGGAAGACTGGTTGAGCGCTCATTTTCCGCTTACACTCTTTCATGACCTGCTCCCTTCACTTAGCCATACGAACTTGGTGTTCTTGCAGGGATGGGGTGAGCCTCTCCTTCACCCGGATATCTTTGAAATGGTGCGTCTCTGTAAAAATCAAGGAAAAAAAGTCGGATTTACTACCAATGGCATGCTGCTCAATAAAAAAAATATCCATACCATTGTTGATCTGCAGGTGGATATCCTGGGAGTCAATTTTGCCGGCACCACCCCCTCCTCCCATAACCGAATTCGCAAAGGAACCGATTTTAATGCCGTGGTTGCAGCTCTTGAATACTTGCAACGTATCAAGGCTGAAAGGAAAATCAGAAAACCGGCTGTTCACCTCGCATATATCATGCTCGCCTCCAATTTTGATGAACTCAGCCGGATTACCCGTTTAGCAAATAAAGTCGGCGCCGAGCAGGTGGTGGCCAGCAACCTGACCTTGATCCAGGAACCACAGCTGTTTCAGGAACCGCTCTTTAACAACCCACAGCGACTCAACGAGTACAGTAGGACATTGGTAATAATTAAAAAGGAGGCAGCCGCCAACAATATCCTGTTTGCATATCGTGACCCCGCACTTAATGAAACCTCCTGCGTTTGTCCGGAAAATGTCTGTCAGGCTTGTGTTATCAATGTGGCGGGTGAAGTGGGACCCTGTGTTTTTACCAACCCGATTCTATCGGGTAGCTCCGGCAAAGCAGCAGACAAGAAGGTGTTGACCATTTTTCAAGGCCAGCCGATTCCTCTTGAAACCTTTTCTTTCGGCAACATAAAAAACACCAGCCTTACCCGGATCTGGGGAAGTAAAAGATACTGGGAGTTCAGGAATCTATTTGATCCTGAGACCAGACTATTACCAAGAGAGATTCTGGCCGGAATGCCGCCATCCTGCCAGACTTGCTACAAACGGATGGTGTCTTCCTGATCTGACTTCAACACTCCGAAAGGTGTATGTTTTTTAAACCGAGCCGAAAATGGTGAAACAAGAACGAGCTATGCGTCAGGGAGTCCGGTTACAGATGAGTGCTGAAATATTTTGGTTAGCTCAGCCTGGTACTGGTAATTCTGCCCCTTGTCCCTCTCGGGGTTTCTCTTATATGGGGCGACGTTACAAGTGCTATTCGCTATACTTTCATTATCATCGGGTTTGGCTTTGGAAAGAGTCTTGGCGCGATTGCCAAAACCAGCTCATACACAGCTGAATGAGGCGGTGGTCTTGATCGCCCTTATATTCCTCTTTTCTTCTTATCGGTAAGGATTAAACAATAAAACCGGGCAAGGCGCTCTGTGCACAACCCGTTCCGCCACATTTCCGAGAAGAATTTTTTTCAGTCCCTTGGTTCCATGGGTACCGATAATGATCATCCCGGCATTTTCCTCTTCAGTATAGGCAACGATTTCATCTACTACCTCACCGTTTACTACCTTACCGGTACAATTCGTATTTTTTTCAGAACTCTCCACAATCAGTTGTGCCATTGTTTCTTCCGCAGCTGCTCTGATCTGTTTTTTAATATCCTGATAAGCAACACTGTCCAATGGAGTTCCATATCCTTCATATGGTTCAGAAACATGAATAAAGTGTACTTGGGCAGAAAGTAGGTCGGCCATGGAGATGGCGAACTCAACTAATGTATCAGTATG
>JAUWLT010000010.1 GCA_030613515.1 Desulfobulbaceae bacterium | reverse complement strand
ATAACGAAATAAATACATAATTCAAGGGTATTACCGTCAACTTAAACAAAAACGGAACAACATTTTTCACCACAGAGCACAATATCTTCTCAATAAGGAGCCCAGTCCTTTGGGCGATTGTCAGCCTGTGACGCATGGCCGCTCCTTTTATCGCCCTGGGGACAGGGGCTCCTACAAAGAAATATGAAGCACCTGTAATTGAGTTCACAGTTGTAGCCGTTAAAAGTATAAACAGCCTGGCAAAAGGAGAAATATTTATGGCTGATAATATAATTCTGATCGGTTTTATGGGAGTGGGAAAGGGCAGGGTTGCCCGAACCCTTGCTGCCGGGACTGGTCGTTATACCGTTGATACCGATGACCTGATTGAGACCATGGTCAATATGAAGATACGAAAAATTTTTCAGGAACATGGTGAGCCCTGGTTCCGGCAAATGGAACAGCAAACCGCCAACTGGCTTGAATACCATGTAAACGACACGATTGTGTCCACAGGGGGCGGATTTTTCAAGGTCAAAAACTTAAATCGGCTGGGCCGGGTGGTGTATCTGCATTCCTCGGTGGAGGCCATCCTTGAGGCCATAAACAATCACGCAAAAGCAAAGAAAAAGATAAAGAAACGTCCTCTGCTCAAGGATCTGGACCGGGCACGTGACCTGTTTAACGAACGACTGCCCCAATACCGCAAGGTCGCAGATCATGAGGTTTTGGTGGAGGGCAGGGCAATTGCTGAAATTGCTGCTGAGATAACAGACTTTGTGCGAAGTTTATAACGGTATACGGTATAAGGTAAAAGGAAATCCATCTTCTTCCGTAAACCGTAAACCGTGCACCGTTCATCCTGTCTAAAACTCAATGTAACACCATAACATTTGTATTCATATGTCAGAAATTAAAAAGTTTACCATGGGTACTGACCCGGACCGTGATGCCTGGTTGACGAATTTTTATACGGAAAACCACCTGGCCTACGAGGCATTTCCCGAACATGTAGCCTCGCCGGAACAGCTGAACTTTATTGTCTATATGGGCGGTGAGCCGCTGTACTATCCCTGTTCCGATGACCTGTTTGCAGCTATCATAGAGAAACGGGCGGATACCATGTTGACTTCTGCCTACATAAAGATCTGGAGCAGGCTTGAAAGGCTGGTCCGGGAGGTAGTGAAGGACGAGTTCAAGCAAAAATACCTGCTCAGCCTGCTCTCCATCAAGTTTCAACATGAAACCTCATCCAAGGTTCTGCTGCCGGCCCGTCTTGAAAAGAGGTTGCTGGCTATTTTTACTACCATCAGCGAGATCTCCCGTCCCCTTGCGGGTCGTAAGGAGACTGAGAACAGGCGGGTTACGGCCTTTCTTGAGCGATCCGATTTTTTGAGAGCATTTAACTCTCTGCATGGGCTTGAAATAAACGACAATACCACGTTGGATGATGTCGACCTGCAGCAGCATGTACTCAGGTTGCGGAGACTCCTGGTGCTGTCAACGGTGCAGGAGATCTGGCAAGAAGAGACACCTCCGCCCATGGATGAGCTGGAAAGGGTTATGAACGTGCCCATTAATTCCGGGGGATGGCAATGGACAATTGACTGGCTGCGGGATGTGATTTCCGGCAGGAGAAGACCGTATGTTTTGTGGATCGGTGGTCGTAGCGGTGAAATCGTTTTTGATCTGGCCATTATTAGTATCCTCCAGAAAATGGGAATTAAGGTTATCCTGGCAGTAAAACAGGGCTTTTATTATCACCGGATTTCATTTGTCGATCTGCTGGAAGACCCAATCCTGGGGGAGCTGTTAGCTGGTGTGGATTTTATCGGCGAGGCTGCAATCTCTAAGAACGAGCTCCTTACAAAACTCAGCAGTAGTAGCCGGTTACTGGTTATTTCCGACGGCACCAAGGAGCAGTTTAATCCCTTGATGACCTCGGTGACCTTTGCCCGCGCTTTTAAAGAAGCGGATCTTATTATCAGCCGCTGCCCGGGCAGTCGTGAATGTATTAACAATCATTTCCTGTTCACCCGTGATCTGGTTTCCATTGTAGGGGAGGAGAGCGGTAAGGTTGAAATCGGTCGTAAGCCGCATCACCCTGCAGTCATTCGTTTTTCCGAGTCTACTCTACGGGATAAGGCTGAGGCTCTGATTCTGTCTGTGAAAATGGAAAAGGATAAGGGCAAGGCGGTCATGTTTTACTCTGCCATAGTCGGTTCTATCCCCGGCCAGCTGCGCATGGCAAAACAAATACTCAATGTTTTTGTTGAATATCTTCGTTCAACTATGCATGATGCTGTTATTATCAACCCTGGTGAACATTTTGAGTGGGGGATGGATGCCGATGATATTATGTATATGTGGGAGATTTTTCAGCGCTCCGGCGTAATTGATATCTGGCGTTTTCAGACCATGTCCGACATTGAAAAGGCTTTTGAGTTAATGGGCGAGAAGGTGCCGCCGGAATGGACGGGAAAGGATGCAACCTATTCCACCGGTTGTACCAAGGAGATGGAGATTGCAATGGATATTCAGAATAAGTATCCTGAGATGCAGCTTATCGGACCATCATGGGAGAAGTTCCAGCGACGGAAAGAGTATGGTGTCGGCAAACTCTATGATCGCGCCCTGGCTGAGAGCAAATAGATATTGACGAAGGAGCTGAAGACAACTCTTTCAAGTCAGCGGGGGTAACCAAATTGGTTGCCCCCGGTGAACTGTTACACTATTCTGATTTTCCTGAAATAAGAACAGCACAGAAAAGTTCAATCCGGAGAAGCTTTGAAACAGGATTTTTCTATAGCATGGAAGCTCTTGGATGCCGTACCGCTCTATATACTTTTGTTTGACTGCAAAGGTAACATCAAAATGGCCAATAAACCGTTTCTTGATGCAATTGATGTCGGCAAAAATGAATTATCAGGCATGACTCTGGAGGATCTGGAGCCGTATTATTCTATGCAGGGGGGCAAAGAACAGTTTGCAGAGGTACACGAACAGGGTTCCCGGACCTGCCGGACACAGCTGGTTGACACGAAGGGGCATGCTGTACCTGTGGAGCAAACTTTGGTGCATATTGAAGATGAAGGTCTGGATTATATTTTAAGCATTGGTCATGACATCAGTGAATTAATTAGAGAAAAACAGCAACAAGAAACCAAGCTGCGCAAAGCTGAAGAGGCGGTAGAGGCGGCAAATCGCTTGAAGAGCGAATTTATCGCCAATATGAATCACGAGATTCGAACTCCCATGAATGCCATTATCGGGTATTCGGAGATGCTTTCAGCCTCTGATCTAGGTGAACGGGAGCAACGATTTGCCAAGACCATCTGCAAGAACGGCGCGACCCTGATTTCTATCTTGAATGATGTCATGGAGCTGTCCAAGCTTGAGTCAGGAGCAGGAATAATCGACAAAAAAACCACCGATCTTCGAGATCTTGTTAGTAAAGTGGTTGACCGGTTTACGGACTGGTTGCCGGCTGAAACCCTTGCTTTTTCCTGTACAATACAACCGGATTTGCCGGATTTTTTTGTCCTGGATGGCAATCATTGCCGTCATATTTTAACTAATCTGCTCAGGAATGCGTTTAAGTTCACTAACAGGGGCAAGGTCACCTTTGCTGTAACCGGAATGGAGAGGGATGCTGATTATGTTGATCTGTCTTTTAGTGTAACAGACACCGGTATTGGTATTACTGATGAAGAGCAGAAATGTATTCGTGCTCTTTTTGAGCAGCATGGAGAAGCAATTGAACAGCAGTGTGGAGGACGGCTTGGTTTGACGCTCTGTGCCCGACTGGCCCGGATCATGGGAGGGCGCATCACCTTAGAGAGTGAACCGGGGCAGGGCAGTACCTTTATTTTCAGCCTGCCTGCCAAACCGGTTGGAAATGTTGAGAGTAGAAAGGTGGATCCTGAACGGCATCTACATAAACCGGAGAATGAGGGAGATCCGCCGGTTTTGCTCGTTGTTGATGATATGCCGATGATTTCAGCTGTTATTTGCGATTATTTTGCCCAAGACCCTATTGAAGTCCTGGCGGCGGATAACAGTGAAGACGGCTTGGTGCTGGCACGGTCACGGCATCCTGAACTTATCCTGATGGACCTTGGTCTGGCCGGACGGGATGGCCGTGAGATGACTCGCCTGCTCAGGGACGACGGCAGGACAGCGAATATACCGGTAGTTGTCATGACCGGTCGTATGCTGGACGAAAAGGATTACAAACCACTTTTTGACGATTTTCTGGCTAAACCGTTTTATCTTCACGAATTGCAACGGGTGGTTGATCGTTTTATTCGGGTGAAAGACAGCAGAGCTCCCAGTACTTCCCCAACCGTGAACAGATATACAACGGAGCAGGACGCCTGGCAGATTCGGTCGGCTTGGCATGAAGATCTTGCCGCCTTGCTCGATCAGGCACTGGTGAGCGGCAGCCTGGATGCCGCATTTACTCTCGGCCTGCAAATGCATGAACGTGGAGAACAGTTGGGGCTTGTCCATTTAATGGATATGGGTAAACTGCTGAAAGAGTATGCCGCCGGCCCGGATATTCTGGGTGTTGAGCAAGTGCTGGCAGTTCTACAAAAATACACAGGTGAGAGTTGATGAGGCTGGAGATAGACAAACCATTGGTATTTATTGTCGATGATGTGCCGGAGAATATCCAGATTGCTTTGTCACATTTAAAAGATTTAGGTTTTGAATTTGCCTATGCCACTTCTGGTGAAAAGGCACTGGAAAGGATTAAGAATCGCCCCCCGGATCTTATCCTTTTAGACGTGATGATGCCTGGAATGAGTGGTTTTGAAACCCTTCATGCTATACGCAAGGATATCACACTTCGTTCCATACCTGTAATTTTTTTGACAGCCAGGACTGAACCGGAAGACATTGCCCTGGGGTTTGAACTCGGAGGAGTTGATTATATAACCAAACCGTTTCATGGTGCTGAATTACGTTCCAGGGTTCTTAACCACCTGGAGCTTCACAACTACAGGACAAAGCTTGAAGAAAAGGTACGTAAACGAACCCGGGAAACGGAGCTGCTCAAGGATATCATTATCGTGGCCATGGGTGAGCTGGCCGAGCACAGGGACCCTGAAACCGGCGGCCATATTCATCGTACCAGATCCTATGTGAAATCACTTGCTGAAGGTCTTTTTGAACAGGGGAAATTCCGGGATATTCTTACTCCGGAATACATTGTTCTTCTCTACAAGACTGCTCCTCTGCATGATATAGGTAAGGTTGCCATCCGTGTGATTCAATTTTACTTAAACAAGACAAGTTGACTGCTGATGAGTTTGAGGAGATGAAAAAGCATACAGTGTATGGTGAAGAAGTTATTGTCAAACTGGAACAGATGGCAGGGGAACAGATTGCGTACCTGCAGTGTGCAAAGGATATTGTCTCCAGTCATCATGAAAAATATGACGGCACAGGCTATCCAAGGGCACTTTCAGGTGAAGATATCCCCCTGGCCGGCAGGATCATGGCAATCGCAGATGTCTATGACGCCTTAACGACGGAAAGGCCTTACAAACGGGCCTTCAGCCATGAAGAGACAAAAAACATCATGCAAGAGGGGTGTGGCAGCCATTTCGATCCGGTTGTCTTTGATGCCTTTGGGGCTGTTGAACAACAATTTCGACAGATTGCGGAGATGAACAGGGAGGACTGACGCGACACAGTCTACGGTATACAGGGCAATTTTTCAACCATACAACCTTATACCTTACACTTTAAACTGTACACCGTGCACCGTGTTAGGATACGAGCAGGGAAGGTCCTGGTAATTAACAAATTTCAGGGTGTCGCCCAGCGAGGTGATGTAATCCGGGGTCAGGGGTATCTTGCCCTTGCCGCCGGGAGCGTCCAGGGCATAGGTGGGTACGGCCATACCGGAGACGGAGCCGATTAAGCTTTTCATGATCAAAAGTCCGGTGTTGATGCTGGTTCGGAAATGACCGGTGCCGCGGGTCAGGTCCGCCTGAAAGAGGTAGTATGGTTTAACGCGTATCTGCAGTAACCTGCACATTAAGTCCCGTATTACTTCCGGTGAGTCATTGACTCCGCGCAGGAGCACGGTCTGGCAGCCAAGAGGAATCCCGGCATCTGCGAGCAGGTTGCAGGCATGGGCAGCTTGGGGAGTAATTTCCGCCGGATGATTGAAATGGGTGTTGATGTAGAGGGGATGATATTTTTTCAGCATTGCGGCAAGTTCAGGTGTAACCCGCATGGGCAGGGTACAGGGAACCCGGGTGCCGATACGGATGACCTCAATGGTTCGTATTTTCTTAAGCCGCTTAAGAATATCCTCCAGCCGCTGGTCGGTAAGCAGCAGCGGGTCACCGCCCGAGATGAGGACTTCACGGATTGCAGGCGTTGCACGCAGGTAATCAAGGCCCGCTGCAATGGTCTTGTCCGTGATCGCCATTTCAGCCTTGCCCACCTTGCGTTTGCGGGTGCAGAACCGGCAGTACATGGCGCATTCACTGCAGACCAGAAGGAGCGCTCTGTCCGGGTATTTATGGACCAGGTTGGGTACCGGGCTTAAATTTTCTTCTCCCAGGGGATCGATCAACCCCTGCGGATCATCCATCTCCCGCTTGTCAGGAACGGCCTGTCTGAAAAGCGGAGCGCCTTCTTTTTTTATCAGCTCAAGATAGTAGGGGGAAATACGAACGGGATAAAGGTTACTGACTGAGGCAATATCCGGTTCATTGCAATCCAGTTCTCTACACAGTCCCTTGCTGGTGGTTATGGAATTTTTTATCTCTTCTTGCCAGCTTGTCATTGCTTATCAGCACCATTAGGTGATAAAAGGGAACTGAAATAGTATCAGTTCACCGGTGTGCAACCGGATTGGTTATACCACCGGACTGTAAAAGTTTACTAAAAATTAATAGATTCAGATTTGTATAACAGTTCACCGGTGGGCAACCAATTTGGTTAATCCACTGACTTGTAAGAGTTTACCAGTGCCTCAGCAGTGCGTGACTAAACCCTTCAATTATAACCCCTGTATATCGGAGGGATTGCACGCGTGCTGATGGGTGCTGGTGAACTCTTACCAGATTTGTTAACCGTCATTTGCCACACCCGTCAACGGGAACGGTGGCAAGGAGAAAAAAAATGTCTGGAAATTCCGCTATATTCAAATATGACGAGTACGGCAATACCCGTGAAATTTTTGTCTATGCCAGTGGTTCAGAGCTGCATGGAAATGCATTCATCAACAAGGGAGCTGCCTTTACCCGGGAGGAACGTTTGCGGCTGGGCATGACCGCCATGCTGCCGCCGTCCATACGCAGGCTGGAACAACAGGTGACCAACAGCCGGGTTAAGGTTGAAGATAAAGATTCCGATATAGAACGTTTTATCTATATCCGCTCCCTGTTTGACCGGAACGTGACCTTGGCCCATGCCCTGATCAAGAGTGATATCGGCCGCTACATGTCCATTATCTATACCCCAACGGTAGGACTTGCCTGCCAGAACTACTCTTCCATGTTTCGTTCCGCCAACGGGCTCCATTTTTTTCCCGGCAATATAGACCATGCCGAAGACGTACTCCGCCGTTTCCAGCAGCGTGACATTCGGGTGGCGGTTGTAACGGACAACCAGGGAATTCTTGGTATCGGCGATCAGGGGGCCGGTGGTATTGCCATCTGTGTAGGCAAGTTGATGCTCTATACCCAGGGCGCGGGCATTGCGCCCTGGCATTGTCTACCCATATCATTGGACGTGGGTACAAACAATGAGGCCCTGCTTAATGACGATGAGTACCTGGGCTGGCGCCATAAACGGATAACCGGGGACCAGTACATTGACTTTATCCAGCGTTTTGCCCGTGCTTTCCGCAATGTTTTTCCCCACGCCCTTTGCCAGTGGGAAGATTTTTCAAAGCAGAATGCCTTTGCCATTCGTGATACTTACCTGCATGACCTGATTTCATTTAACGATGATATCCAGGGCACTGGTGCTGTAGCGCTTGCCGGTATTATTACTGCCATGAAGATCAAACATGAACAAATGTCCGACCAGGTGTTCCTGATTCATGGTGCCGGTGCCGGCGGTATTGGTATTGCCGAACAGATCAAGACCGCACTCTGTGAGGATGGAATGAGCAATGAAGAAGCCCTGTCCAGAATTTTTTCCCTGGATTCCAGGGGGCTGATCACCACAGACCGTGAACTGCTCCCCTATAAACAGAAATTTGCCAAAGATCCGGCAACGCTTGCATGGCTTAAGGATGAAAAAGATCTGCAGCTGGAGCAGGTGATCAAAAAAGCCGGTATTACCGTACTCATCGGAACCTCCGGTCAGGCGGGCTGCTTTAACCGTGATGTAGTCAGCGCTATGCTTGACCATACTGATCGTCCGGTTATCATGCCGCTCTCCAATCCTACGGATCATGCCGAGGCTGTGCCTGCAGATCTGTACAGCTGGACGCACGGGCGGGCCCTGGTGGGTACCGGTTCTCCCTTTCCGGATGTTTTGTATGAGGGAACATCACACCGGATTGGTCAGGCCAATAATGTTTTTGTTTTTCCCGGTGTCGGTCTTGGTACCCTGGCCTCCGGTGCCCGTGAAGTTCTACCGGAATTTTTTACTGCTGCTGCCGGGGCGGTCTCATCCTGTGTCAGTAACGAGGCTATGGCCAGGGGTACGTTGCTGCCTCCGGTCACCGAGCTTGCCGACGTAAGCCTGAAAGTTGCACTGGCAGTGGGAGAGTCAGCCATTAATAACAGCGTGAGCCGGCGTTGCGCTTTTTCAAGTTTTCAGCATGAACACGATCCGGTCCGTCTGCAGGAGCTGATACGCAGGATGCGCTGGCAGCCGCACTACCTGCCGCTGGTGGCGATGTAATTTGTTGAAGGTTCAGGGTATAACTTCTGATAATCATGCAGGAAGAAGGAAGCTTGTGCAGAACACGTTCAGCTGATTGCTTCTTAAGTCCATTGGGCAGAGTCAGGGGTTCCTGGGCAGGCGGAAGGAAAGATTTCCTGGGCAGCAAAGAGAAAATTACTGAAGAAAGGAGGCAACAAAGAATTATTTTTTTGCTTCGACTTCCTTTTGCCCCTTTTCCTCAATTGCTTCTTCCGCCTTACCCTCAGAGAGGTCTTTACCATACAGGCGAAAAACTCCGTCCTCGCCGGAGAGTAAGCCTGGACCGGGTTTCAGGTCTGCCTCATCTACATAATGGTACTCTTGGCCGACACAGCCGGCCAGTAAACAACTTGCCAGGAACACGGAGATGACAGCGAAAAGCTTCATGGGGATTTTCTGTCCAGGCTTAGAATTTTACCCGGGCTCCGGCCATGACACCGTTGATGTCGTCAAAGTCGGCATTGTCCCGATCAAGACTGTGCCACCGGTAGGAAAGGTAAAACTCGGTTCCCCAATCCGTGATATTCTGGACAAAAGCAACACCTACCGAGTCGACCTCGTCTCCGCTTTGGAAAAAATCTTTCCACCTGCCATAGTCAATGGCGAAAGCTGATTCCCCCTGTGGAAAGAAGCCGGCTCTGTAGCCAAGTTTTCCGTACCAGTAGGCAGGATCATCGGATTTAACCTTGTCATCATAATCCTGTTGCCCCCCGGCAAGGGTGATGTTGAAACCACTGCCGTGGAGGAAGGATATTGAGCCGTCATACTGATTATCCCATTTTGCCAGGTCACCGGGGGTGGCCCAGGCTAGAGCCGCGGCAACCGTTGATTCACCGAATTTTCGTTGGTAACGAGCTGCCGCATCAAAGGCACCGTCTTCAATGGCGGCGCCGGCAAGCGAAAAACCGCCGAAAGAGGGAGAGTCGTAACGTACCAGATCTTTCCTGCTCAGACCATCCATGTTGTCCACGGTTTGATCGATATGGAGACCATTGAAATCCTCCTCACGATTCTCTTCAACAATATGGGTGTCACTGTCCTCGATAGCCGAGGACGAGGAAACATCAGGGTCATACCAAAGCTGTCCACCGGCAAAAAAATTGATTGCGGAGTAGGAGACAACCTTGGTACCCGACAGATCCATCTCCGCAGTGCCGTCGGAGGCTGTGGAAGTGTGACCAAGAGACAGTTTGCCGAGATCCTCACTTTTGAGATACACAAAGGTATGGCGATGGTTAAATTCACCCTTGATATTCTGGTCAAACTGGTTGACCTGGTTGGATATGTTTGAAATTATTTCATACTCTATCTTGCCACCTATTGTCAGGTCATTGGTGGCTTTAACTGTAGCATCAAGACCCATCCGGGTTGTGGAAAATTTGTTGTCAACAAAATAAACGTTACTGGAGTCCCCGTTGTCGGCCCACAGGCCGGCGCGGTTAATCTGGCCGTATAGGCTGACGTCAACATTTTTGTTTCCAGAGCTGACCATCCTGTCGATTTTCAGGTTTTCTATTTCCTCCTTGTCGACTTTAGCTGCCAGGGCCTCCTTGTTTTTCTCAGTGGTGCCGAGCAGGGCCTTGAGCTGCTCTTTGAGCTCGGCAATCTCACCGGCCTGGGTATCAAGCTGTTTCTGTTGCTCTTTAACCATCCTTTCAAGGTCGTAAGCACCGCCGGGACCTGAACCAGCAGCTGCATAACCGGACATTGCAAAAACCAGAGAGGCACCGGCTGCCAGGGAAAACATTGCTCTATAGCTTTTCTTCATCTACCTCCTCCTTTTTTATTTTTCCCTTCTGAAAGAGGGACTACTCCTACAACGTCCATATACTTTCTAAAAAAAGTTTATCCTTAACAAACTAAAATTACAAGAACAATTCATTTTTGTGTGAAACAAAACTTCTCAATCATAGGTTTGATTACCCGGGAGAGTTCATTTTTTGTGTGATTTTTTGCCATGTAGTTAAAACCGGAAAACAATTTGATGAATCAGTCTTTAGCACCCAGGAAGAGACCCGTCAAAAACGAGCTCTAAGAAATCTCGAAAAGATGGAAAATGTGATATTTCAAATAGTTCCGTACTGTCTCCAACATTTTGTTACTTAGAAGAAGCCTGGAAGTATACACTGACAAGACAGCCAGTGAATCTGCTAGTGTCGCGTCAACGATGAAATGGCGCAATATTGCGCCGTAATTTTTTGAGCCCGCATTGTTGTGGAGTGAGGCGCATAGTAGCATTATGTAACTCACGCCACAACAATGCGGACACGGAAAAGGACAAGTAAGATGCGTCAGAGCAGCGTTGACGTGACACTAGAGGTGAAAAGAAAAGTTGGGGGTGGAGTGAAGTCTGAACGGGTCGCTTTCTTTTTTGCTGGGGGAAGGATGACGGGCCATTAGTATCGCGTCATTTTACCGTTGACGAGACACAAGCTGTATTATGTCAAGTCAGGTTTGAACAACTGTACACAATTTGTCATTCAAACCTGACGCTTTCCTTATCAGGTTGCAGGTTTAACAGGATAGTTGCCCCGGAGTTTGTGATACCAGATTCCGCTGAGAAACCATGAGTAGGCATAGGTACCAATGATAATTAAGATAAAGGCTTTTACGATATCCATGCCGGAGCCGTCCAGAGAGAAGGCTGGGACATAGCCGAACAGAAAGGGTCCGAGATAGAGGAACTTGGCAAATTTAAATGCAGTAAAGGCGGTTTTCCACATATTGGCTTTGGCTATTGCGGCACCGGCAAAGGCGGCAATGCACACCGGAGGCGTGATGTTGGAGTCCTGGGACAGCCAGTACACTATCATATGGGCGGCAATCTGGTTGACGCCGAGATGGGTCAGAGCCGGGACCGCAACCACGGCAGTAATCAGATAAGCTGCTGTTACCGGTACCCCCATGCCAAGGACAAGAGATGCCAGGGCAATAAGGAGGATCGTCAGCCACAGCTTGCCATTGGCCAGCTCGATGACTATGTCGGCAAAGGTAAGCACCAGACCGCTGAAGGTGAGTACGCCGATGATAATGCCGATGACGCCGACGACGGCTCCGATCTTGAGGCTGCTCTCCGTGCCTGAACGTGCTGCTTCGACAAAACGTATGAAGTTGCCTTTGGTGTCATTTTTAAAGCGAAAATAGATAAAAAGTGAAATCAAAATTCCCGGGATAACACTGAATTTTTCAGGAATTTCAAAAAGATTGCCTATGAATACAGAGGAGATAAGGATCGCCATGGTGAGATCCATGCGCAGGTCTTTATGAATCCAACTGATAAATATGCAGGAAACAATACCCATGATAGCGGAAAAACCAGGCGAATAGCCGGTGAGCATCAGAATGGTGATAAGCACCAGTGGAAAAATATAGTACCACTCATTTCTCAGGATCTGCCAGGGGCTGTGCTCACTCTTTTTGCCCTTGATATTGTGGATCTTGGCCTCAAAATGAACCATCATGAATACGGAAAAGACATACATGATGGCTGGGAACATGGCCACCAGCATAATTTTGGAATAGGGGACACCGGTAAGTTCGGCCATGATAAAGCCGCCAGCTCCCATGATCGGCGGCATGAACATACCGGCAATCGAGGCTGCAGGTTCGATGCCTCCTGCAACGTGGGGCCTGAATCCCGCTTTTTTCATCATCGGGATGGTAAAGGCACCTGTGGAAACGGTGTTTGCAATGGCACTTCCCGAGATGGAGCCGAACAGGCCGCTGGCGACAACGGCTACCTTACCCGGTCCGCCGATCTTATGACCGACGGCAGCCAGGGGAAAATCGATAAAGAATTTCTGAGCCCCGCATTCTTTTAGAAAGGCGCCGAAAAGAACAAAAAGAATAACGTAGGTGGCTAGCACGTTGGCCATGATTCCGAACACGCCGTCACTTTTGTAAAAGATGGACGTGCAGACGCCGGGAAAAGTTTCCCCGGCATGGGAGACCAGGTCAGGCATGTATGGTCCGTACACACCGTACAGCAACATAAGTATCCCTATAATGACAAAGACGAAGCCGACCGCACGCCTGGCCAGCTCAATACCGATCAGCACACCGACAATAGCGATACCCATGTCAAGAGGTGTCTCGGCCCCGACACGGTAATTGATTGACTCAAAGTTGTACATCCAGTAGCCGATAGTGATTATGGAAAGCAGTATCAGCAGGTAGTCCACAATCCGCATCCATTTGTTTTTTGATTTGTAGGTCAAAAAGACGAGGATATAGGTGATGATAATATAGATGCCGCGATGATATTGGGTGGCAGCCGGTTGTACGACGGCGGAATAGGAGTAAAAGACAACAAGGAAGACTGCCAGTATATCAAAGATTTTCTTCTCGATTGGATGTAGTTTGTCGTAAAGCATACAGGTCCTTTCCGGTTATGTGTGCCGAAACGAAAAAACCGGGACTCATCTACGTGGAATGAGACCCGGTTTTGTTATGCAGCAGGGTTAATAAAAAGGATAATGGAATTTTTCCATTTTGCTGTCGGGTCTACTTCAGCATACCTTTTTCCTTCCAGAATTTTTCTGCACCGGGGTGAAACGGGGTCACGATATTTGTGGCACCGGTTTCCAGGCTCATATCCTTGAAGGTTTTTTTCTGCTCTTTCATATGTGCCAATCCCTCATCGGTGTAGATTACGCTGAGCAGATTATAGACTACGTCCGCAGGTACGTCCTTGTTGGCAACCCAGAGAGCGCTGTCCTGGAAAGAGGGGGTGTCCTGATCAACACCCTTGTATGTTCCACCCGGGACGGCCAGCTTGACGAAATAAGGGTATTCCCCGAAGAATCCTGATGCTTCGGCATCGGCACCAAGGTCAACCATAGCAATTTTATTGGTCTGGGCAGCCTGGATAACCGCTCCACTCGGATAAGCAGTGAAGAGCCAGAAAGCATCAAGTTGGTTGTTGCCGAATGCAGCTGCGGCATCGTTATAGCCCATGGCATTACGCTCAATTTTATCCCAGATGCCAAGATGACTGAAAAACAGTTCGCAGTTGGCAAAGGCACCGGAACCGGCATTACCAACACCGACCTTCTTGCCAACCAGGTCCTTGGTTGACTTGATACCGGAATCGGCCCGGACAACCAGCTGGGCCGGAGCACCGTAGAGCCAGGCTACCGCCAGGACATTTTCATATTTTTTAGGGTCGTTTTTCATCTTGCCCTTAAGGCCAAGCCAGACATGACCGGAATAGACAACACTCATCTGCTGTTTGCCGGCATTGGTCTTGCGCAGGTTCTCAACCGAACCGGCGGAAGATTGCGCCTTAACGGAGAAGTCCTCAATTGCTTTCACTGGTTTGTAGACCTGGATGGCATTGGCTACAACCTGGAAAGTACCACCGGCAGGGCCGCCGCCGAATACTATCATTTTCTTTCTGGCAGTAGCGTCGCTGCCAGATCCGATAACGAACATTGCACAGGCAACACTGCCGATAATGGCACCCACGAGTTTGTTCTTCACGATAATTCCTCCTGATCTAGTTGGTTGGGGACAGGGATGAACCAGAGTGTTCATTACCCGGTAAAATAGAATCCATCAAATATTTATGCCATACGTTCAGCTAGCTGCAGGTCAAATAAAAAACTCTTTTTCCGCAAACTAGCACTAACTGTACTGTACATATAGACTTGCCGGCAAGGAAAAACAATCGGTAGATTTCGGATTTTATTGTAAGAAAAATTCTTACAATAACTTTTATGTTTCGATTAAGTGGTTTTGAATAGCAAACCTTGATAAGTCGGCATTGTTTCGTAGATTGAGTTTTTTAAGTAAACGACTACGGTAGGTGTCTACGGTTTTTACACTGATTGAATAGATATCACCAATCTCCCTGTTAGTATCACCAAGTGCCAGGCGCCTGAGAACCTGCAACTCCCGCTTGGAGAGTGAATCAAGGGCAGACATACCATGAGTTCCTCTAGCCACATGTAATGCCAGTGCTTCTGCGGTTTCGGCGGTAAAGTAGCGGTGGCCATCGTAAACCTTATGTATAGCCGCCACCAGTTGTTCAGGAGCGGATCTTTTGGTGATATACCCCATGGCGCCGGCTTCAACCGCTTTAACCACATACTGTTCTTCTTCATACATTGTGAGTATGATAACGGGGAGTTCGGAGCCGAACTCGTGATGTAGTTGTGCTGTTGTTTCCAAGCCGTCAAGTCCCGGCATGGAAATATCAATGACCGCGACATCAATATCGGTTTGCCTTGCTTTGTGAAGGGCCTCTTGACCATCCGCTGCTTCGGCAACAACTTCCATATTCTCATCATCTTCGACAATACGGCATAATCCGGCTCGAACAATCGAATGGTCGTCTGCCAACAGGACTTTAATCATAACATGACGCCTTATTATTTCGTGTCAGGTTTTAACTTTAAAAGAGATAATGGTTCCTTTTCCAGGTTCTGAATCGACCAGGAGCTCACCTCCGACCAATAATGCTCTTTCACGCATCCCAGTGAGTCCCAATCCAGCGGATTTTACCATACTGTTTACCTGAAAGCCGCAGCCATTATCGGAAATACGGAGTTGAAGAGACTCTTTTTGACTTTTAAGATTTATTTCAACATAGTTCGCCCTGGAGTGCCTGGCCACATTGGTGAGTGCCTCCTGGGTGATTCTGTAAGCTGCAGTGGCAATAGTTCCATTAACAGATGGCACATTCTTATACTTAAAAACAACTGTGATACCGGATCTTCTCTCAAAATCAGCACTATAAAGGTCAAGGGCGTCAACAAGGCCTAAATCATCGAGCATACCGGGCCGAAGTTTGAACGCGATACCACGCACCTCATCAATGGACTGGTCAATCAGCTCACACATAGCGTTGGCACGCGTAGCGTAATCGGGAGCTTTGGGAGCAAGTTGTTTTTCCAGCCAGGCAGCGTCCAATCGGAGGGCTGTCAACACTTGACCAAGCTCATCGTGAAGTTCTCTGGCAATTGCAGCTCTTTCGATTTCCTGGCTGTTTATTACCGATGCTGAGAGCCGCCTGAGTTGATCCCTGGCCATACTGATCTCCTCAGTCCTTTTCAAAACCTGCTGTTCAAGTTCAATGGAGTAACGGCTCAATTCTTCCTTGGCTTTTTGCAACATTTCCTCTGCATGTTTTCTTTGTGTTATATCAACAGATACGGCAAGTGAATGGATGAGTACGCCTTTGTTGTCTCTTACACTGATTGCCGATAATAGAATATCGATTATTGTTCCGTCCTTTTTTACAAATTGATATGGAATATCTTTGACAAACCCTTTCTTAAAAAAAACAGGTATTACGGATTCTTCTGCATATCTGCGTGAATCCTCAGTGAAAAAATCGGTTATCTTTTTACCGATAACTTCTCCCCGCTTATAGCCAAGAGTTGCCAGCCAATGCTTACTGACACTGATGAGATGTCCGGAAGGATCGATTGAGTGAAGCATGGCCGGAGTGTCGTTATAAAGAGAGCGATATCGACGATCACTTTTCTTCAGAGCTTTTTGGACATCTTTACGCTGTTGGATTTCTCTGGCAGCTTTTCTGTATAAATAAAAGACGGATAATCCGACAAGAATGGATAGGGTCAATGCAAGTTGGCCGGTAATTCGGAGTAAGGGACTGGAGACAGCCTGATAAACCGACTTCATATCTCGCAGATAGATAACCTGCCATCCGGGATAGTTATTAAGCGCAGACGTATACATCAGGTAACGATTGTTTGCCAAGTCAATGCTTCTGCTTGGTTCAAACGGTTTGAGACCTACCCAGTTCCACGGGCCTTTGCCGAATTGCTTGGAGTTTGCTATTTCTTTTTCATTTTGAGGTGAAAGCTTGTTGAAAGTGCTATAAACCCACTCTTTTTTGTTGGAAATAAAGATAACTCCATGGGGGTCAATCACAAGAATATACTCATCATCTAATGTGATTAGTTCTTTCTCAATCAGTTCAATTGAAGTTTTGATAACCGCAACGCCAAGCACTTTGACTTTATTTTTGTCATAAATGGGAAAAGAATAATACCCTCCACGTTTACCCGAAGTGGTTCCAAGTGCCAGGTAGGTGGCCGCCCGGCCCTGCATGGCTGTAGTGAAATAGGGTCTGAAACCGAAATTAAAAAACATGAAACTGTCCGGGTCATTTCGGTTACTTGTTGCCACAGTCGTTCCCTCAGCGTTCAAAATATAACTGACATCAATGGCCAAGGTCCTTTTGAAAAGATCAAGGAGTCTTTCGGATTCTTTTTGGGTTTCCTTGTCTGGTTGAACAAGAAATTTGTGAAATATGTCAAGCTCAGCAAGAGTTTGTACCGGTTTTACATTTTGGGAAAGAAAAGAACTGATACTCTTATTGATCAAGGTCAGCCTGACCGCCGCTTTTCTTTCCGCATCCTGGAAAGAGGCTTTTTTGAGGGAATGGTAATAAAATAATCCACCGGTGGAGGCGGAAAGAAAGGCAAGCAGAGAGAGAACAATAAGGACAAGACGAAGTTTCATATTACCGGTGATGAATACACTGCTATCCAGTTGAGGAAATAAATAAGGCCTGAAGAACCACTTTCGTGTATCTTGTTGTTACCGATAACAACCTAAGATTAAAGGAAATTCAGGTCATTGCTCATAGTAACACGGTACTCGCTCAATTGCTCAAACTTATTGACAGACATCATCTTCAACGCTGGTAAATGGTCAATTTCGGCCCTAGCGTAAGTATCGGTGATTCCCTGCCAGGAACATAGCACCGGATAACAAATACTGTAATAATAATTATAAAACAGCAAACTGGAAGTCAAAAATTTTTTCATGTGCTCGTCTGGAAGCTTTGCGCTGAAACCGTTTCCAGGCAAGAGGCGGTTGCGGAGAAAAATAAGCAGGCTGTCTGCGGCCACTTTACACAATTGTGAAAGCAACTTGCGATTGTAGAGAAAAACTTGCGCAGGATGATCGGAAGAATGGGTTTGCCGATTTCAGGATGCCTTTAGATGCAACAAGACCGGTGAGCTGGTAATGGTTGTCAAAAATCGAGTTGACAACTACATATCAGCTGTTTATGTATCTGAACAGATATTCAGATAAAAAAATAATGACAACCGTGAAAAAAATCAGGTTACTCGGCGAGCAGTGCGATTGTCGCTGTATTCATCAGGAACGGGTAGATGCGGCTCATGGGCACGCCCTTGCCTTCAGGGAAAATGATCAGTTGGCCGGGGCCTGTTCAAAGCCATGGGCGATCCCAATCGGTTGCGTATCCTGTGGGCCCTGGATCGGGAAGAAATGTGCGTCTGTGACTTGGCCAGGTTCATTGGAGTGACGGAATCTGCTGTCAGTCACCAGTTGCGACAACTGAGGCAGCTGCACCTGGTGACTAATCGACGCGAGGGGCCGATACTCTATTATCGCCTTGACGATGATCATGTACGCTCGTTGATACATCTGGCACTGGAACATGTCCGGGAAGAATAATAGTAATGCATCTCGTGGGTTGTAACTATTCGGTATCACATACTTCCAGAGTGTAAGGTGTTACAGGTGACGCCATGTTGACTTTTTTGTACGACACTTTACCGGCCTCCTGGGACCTTCTCCAGCAGGCCTCCATTTACATTCTTGTTTGGTCTGCTGGTCGGTGGGCTGCTCAAGGTGTTTTTATCTCCTGCCTATGTGGCAAGCCATCTTGGTTCCGGTCGTTTCAGTTCGGTATTCAAGGCCGCTCTGTTGGGTATTCCCATTCCGCTTTGTTCCTGCGGGGTCTTGCCTGCAGCGGCTTCTTTGAAAAAACAGGGGGCCAATAACGGCGCTACCACGGCTTTTCTGATATCAACCCCGGAATCCGGCGTGGATTCCATCTCCATTACCTGGGCTCTGCTGGACCCGATTATGACTATTGCCCGGCCGGTTTCCGCTTTTATTTCCGCCTTTGTTGCCGGTATTGCTGAGAACGTATTTAATCCACCCGATAAAGAAAACCAGGCAGAACCCGATCTGAGCTGTCCTATAGATAACTGCTGTGACGGCCTTGACTGTCCACCTGAGGCGCATAAAAAACATCACAGTTTTTTTGAAAAATTCAGGGTGGGGCTCAAATACGCAGCAACCGACCTCTGGGCCGACCTTGCCTGCCGTTGCCGTTTATCGGCCAGGCAGGTGAAGTGTTGCCCGGTTGGTTGATGACAACAGCAACTATGCTGCTCCTTGCTCTCTCCATTCGTCCGTTGTCAAATATCTTCAAGAGTTGGTTCGGCAGGGGAGAGGGTTGCGGCTGTTCTTCCGGATCCTGTGCCACAAATGATGACCATAGCCATGTTCAGAACCATAACCAAGTGTATGCGGGAGCAGCTGGTGGAAGCTGCGGTTGCGGTAGTTCCTGCCGGACATCTGATTCGGTACAGTTACAACCTTTGATGGATTTGAATGAGGGGAAGAAAGTGCTGACGATAACGTCTTGTGATGCAGGAGATGAAGCTCATGGAACAGCGACTCATTGAAATAGTATTGCCGGAGGGCAAGGGAGACGATATCCCTGAATTGCTCCATGAACAGTCTCTGGCCGGTTACTGGCGTGACAGTGTAGGCGAGAATCAGGCCCGGATCAGAATCTTGCTCAACAGTTCTGATGTGGAAGCGGTTCTGGATATTCTGGAGCCTTACTTAGAGAAACTACCCGATGCGTCTGCCCTGCTGCTTATTGTTGAGGCCTCAATTCCCCGGAAAAAGAATGATCAGCCGCAAACAGAAGATAATGAAATCGACAACGAGGAGAATGAAGCGAATAACTCAACTCGTATCAGTCGGCATGAGTTGTATGCCGATATTTCTGCAAACACCGGCATCTCCTCAACCTATCTGATTATGGTCGTTTTGTCGGCTGTTATTGCGGCCATCGGCCTGGTCCGTAATGATATGGCAATTATTATAGGTGCTATGGTTTTGGCTCCGCTGCTTGTCCCCAATGTTGCGCTGGCCCTGGCAAGCACCCTGGGAGATACCGAGCTGGCTGTAAAGGCCCTTAAGGCGGCTGTAGTCGGTTTCATGCTGGCCCTGGCAATCGGCATCCTGATCGGATTTATCTATACTGTTCACCTTGAGAATCCAGCCATTGCGGCTCGGACAAACCTGCGCTGGAGTGATCTTGTTCTTGCACTGGCATCCGGTGTCGCAGGAGTGCTGGCCTTTACCAGTGGCGGCCAGTTGTCACTGATCGGAGTGATGGTGGCTGTTGCCCTGATGCCGCCCCTGGTGACTGCCGGTCTGTTGTTTGGCAGCAGTCTCCCGGTCATGGGATTCAAAGCCCTGGAGCTTGCCTTTGCCAATGTTATTTGTGTTAACCTGTCCGGAATAGTAACTTTTGGACTGCAGGGGATTCGTCCTGCCACCTGGTGGGAAAAGTCAAAGGCTGGTAAGGCAAAAAGCAGGTCTCTGGCAATATGGATTTCTCTCCTTATCCTGCTGGCCTGGATCCTGCTACGGTAGTAACACTTATTTTTGCACAGGTCCTAAGTTCTGTGTGCCCATATGTTTCATCCCATCTCCTTCCTGCATTTTTTTTCTGATTACTCATAACGCTCACCTATGTTTAAACATTTTGTGTAGGAGTCCAGTCCTCAGGGCGATTGTGGCCTTGGCAAAAAAACCGGCCTCGTTTCGGCCAGAGGAATGGACTCCTACAGTGGTCAATGTTGTTATTTGTAGTTAGTATTAGTTGGTTATGGTAAAAATAAAGAACCGGTGTGTCAATTTATTTGACAAAAAGCGACAAGGATGGGCAGATAATTATGTTGCTGCGCAAGCAACGGGGAAAAAGGTGAAAAGACATGCAACAGATGATGAACACAAAAGAGGTGTCAAGGTT
The DNA here is from genome assembly GCA_030613515.1 of Desulfobulbaceae bacterium. Classification (GTDB taxonomy): domain Bacteria; phylum Desulfobacterota; class Desulfobulbia; order Desulfobulbales; family Desulfobulbaceae; genus Desulfobulbus_C. Next base: position 5,653 of record JAUWLT010000010.1, on the reverse strand, counting down.
TCTTAAGGTAAACGAGAAAATGGTCTACTCGTTGATTGGTGACAAGCAGTTACCGGCCACCAAAGTAACCGGAAAATGGCTGTTCCCCCGCAAGCTTGTGGAGCAGTGGGTGGAGAATAATACGGTCAATTTTCCGGACAACTCTCAGACACTCCCAGCCCATGACGGGCTGCTCATCCTGGCCGGCAGTAATGATATTTTACTTGATAAGGTTATTGGCTTGTTCAACCGACGTTTCAGTGGCCATCTTGCCGTGTTCGGCAATGTGGGCAGTATGGGAGGTGTGCACGCCTTAAAAAATAAACATTGCCATATCGCTGCCAGCCACCTGTTGCAAAGTGATGACGAGTACAACTTTTCTTTTGCCCACAGGGAACTCGGAAGTGGTATGCCCGTGGTTGTAAACTTTTGCACCCGACGTCAGGGGATTCTGCTGGCAAAAGATAATCCAGTTGGAATCAAGTCCATGCAGAATCTTGGTGATAGCGGCATACGTATTGTCAATCGCTCCCTGGGTACCGGTACCCGGTTACTTTTTGATATGGAACTCAAAAAGGCCGGTGTCCAGGGAGAAAAGATCACAGGATATACAAATGAAGTTGCCCGCCATCTTGATGTGGGTCTTGAAATTCTATCCGGTAGAGCAGATGCAGGACCCGGTATACAGGCTGTTGCCAATCTGCTTGATCTGGATTTTATGCCCATACGCTGGGAACGGTTTGATTTGCTGATGACAAAAGAACATTTTTTTGACCAGGAAATTCAGCAATTTTTGGGGCTGCTCCATGAAGAAGAGTTCCAATCCATGGCCATGGACATGCCGGGTTATGAAATCGATATGGTAGGGAAAATGGTTTTTCCTGAACTCCATTCTGCTGGAGAGTGAGCAACACCTAACTTTGCGTTTTCATGTACCCAGAATTTGTAAGAGGTCACAGGTGCTCCAGATGTGCTGTTTCAGGATGTTTCGCTATAGCCCGCCTATGCGGGACATCCTGAGGCAGTGCAGATGGGGTGCCTGTGATCACTTACCTAACTTTTTATTGGAGGTAACGAATGAAGCAATTAACGGTTCCCCTGTTTATGCTGGTAGTTTTATGCAGTTATGCTGTAATGGCCCAGGGGGAGGATGAAAAGGTGCTGAAAATGTCAACCACAACCAGCACCCAGGCCTCCGGCCTGCTTGATGTACTGCTGCCTGCCTTTGAAAAGGACACGGGCATCAAGGTAAAAGTTATTGCCAAAGGAACAGGAGCTGCCATTCGTGATGGTATGGACGGAAATGTGGATGTTATTTTTGTTCATGCAAAGGCCAGGGAAGAAAAATTTGTCAAGGAAGGGTATGGTACCAAACGGTACGCTGTCATGCATAATGATTTTGTCATCCTCGGCCCTGAGGCAGATCCGGCCGCTATAAAGGGCATGAATGATGCAACTGCAGCCCTGCAAAAAATTGCAGAGAGTCACTCTTTTTTTATATCTCGAGGGGATGATTCCGGGACCCATGGCAAAGAGCAGGCATTGTGGAAGGCTACCGGTCTTCAATTGGAATCCTTGACCAGGACGATTGTCAAGAAGGGAAAAAAACTGGAAGTCAGCGCTTTTGCCCCGGCAGACTCTGGAAAATGGTACTTGTCAATAGGTCAGGGGATGGGGAAAACCCTCACCGTTACTGACGAGAAGCAGGCATACACCCTGTCTGATCGAGGGACATATATAAAATACAAGTTTGGCCGCGAGGTACCACTTGACCTGAACGTTCTTTGTGATGGTGATCCGAATTTGGCTAATCCTTATGGTTTGATTCCTGTAAATCCGAAAAAGTTTCCCCACGTCCGCTACAATCTTGCTAAAGAATTTGCCCTGTGGATTACATCAACAAGGGGTCAGGAGATCATTGCAGATTACCGCTTGCTGGACAAACAGCTATTCTATCCGGATCAGCTGTAACCCTGCAGGTGTTTTTTTCTCTTCGCCGAAGGCGCATACTTAAGAATATTTTACCTTAAACCTTACACCTTGAACCTGATGTTTAAATAATGGAGCTTCTGGTAGACAGTTTTCTATCGGCAATCCTGTTGGTCGCCTCCCTTGATCCGGAATTGCTGCTCATCGTCAAGGTGTCGCTCAAGGTAAGCTGCATTGCCACCGGCATTGCCGCCCTGGCAGGTGTACCGCTGGGCTTTGTGATTGCCTTTAGTGATATCCCGGGGAAACGGGTGGTGATCACCCTGCTCAATACCCTGCTGGCCCTGCCCACTGTGGTCATCGGCTTGTTTGTCTACGCCTTTATTTCAAGACGGGGTATCTTCGGCCCACTTGACCTGTTGTATACCCAAAACGCCATAATTATCGGTCAGGTCATTCTAATAGTGCCTGTGGTCACAGCGCTGACCATTGCAGCTATCAGCCGTATTGATGAGCGCTACCGGAAAACAGCCATGACATTGGGGGCAAACAGCCTGCAGACAGGTCTGGTTATTTTTCGTGAAGCCAGGTTCGGGATTGGAGCTGCAGTTATTGCTGCCTTTGGCCGGGTAATATCCGAGGTGGGAATTTCCATGATGCTGGGTGGTAATATTAAGGGATTTACCCGGACCATGACCACGGCCATGGCCCTGGAATTTGATAAAGGATCTTTTGTGCTGGCTGTGGCGCTTGGACTGGTACTGATGAGCTTAAGCCTTGGTATGAATGTACTGTTTCATTTTTTCCAGGGTGAGGTGGGCCGGAAATGATGCTGTACAGGGCAGTCCATTTAAAAAAAGTTGCGGGTGGGCGAACCATCCTTGATATCGGATCTCTTGCAATTGAGACGGGTAGGATTTATGGACTGCTTGGTGCCAATGGTGCCGGTAAAACCACCTTATTGGGTATCCTGGGTTTTTTAGAACCGCCCACATCCGGAAGCATGGAGTTTGCCGGCCGGCCGGTGCGGTTTAAACGCAATGTGCTGCAGCAGCTGCGTCGTGAGGTGGTCATGGTTGACCAGCACCCGGTATTGTTTTCTACCTCAGTGTATAAAAATATCGAGTTTGGCTTGAAGGTACGCAAGGTTGCCTCCAAGCAACGGGAGCGTATCATTGACGAAGTCCTTGAGATGGTGGATCTGGCAGTGTTTAAACGGGAATCTGCCCAGGAGCTCTCGGGCGGTGAAACTCAGCGGATCGCCCTGGCCCGTGCCCTGGCCCTGTCTCCCCGGGTTTTATTGTGCGATGAGCCCACATCCAGTGTGGATGTGGAAAATCAGGCTGCCATTGTCGCTATCCTTAAAGAAATAAATTCAACTCGTAATATTTCCATCATCTTTACAACCCATGACCGCCTGCAGGCCGCAGGTCTTGCCCACCATACCTTGGTGCTTGAGGGCGGCTCCTTGGTGTCGGCAAGCTATGAAAATATTTTTGCATGTCTTGTGATGGATTCTGCTGACAATCAGGTCTTGTGCCGTCTGCACGACAGTGTGAATTTGCTGTTGCCTGCAGGTGAAAGGGGACTTGAACCGGGGAAAAGGCGGATCTTAATTGATCCGGAAAAGATTGCTCTTTTACAGAATGAGCCCGGACCAGAAACGCCGGGCATCCTGCACGGCAAGGTGGTGCAGCTTATGGCAGATAATGATCGTATCAGGATGGTTGTCAACGTCGGGGTGATGATAACGGTGTTGCTTGAGAACCACAGCTATCATAAGTTATGTCCGGTAATCGGCGACAGAGTCTGGTTGCAGGTACAGGTTGGGGCAGTGGACTGATCAAGGAAAAGTGAGTCAAAAAAATGACTCCATGTGTCAAGATCTATGTCTGCGTTGTCATTAGTATATTCGGATTTACTACGATTTCGTCAAACTCAATACATAACAATTATTTATCATTCTGTCGGGAAAAGGAGACGTTAATAATATAAACGAATTTACCTAAAATTGTTTATAATACTAAATACTTTTACGATTTCATTAGACAAAATATTCGATAATACACTTATAGTTTGTCTGCGAAAGGAGACAAAAATTATTTTGCAAATGCATACATGTAATTTTTCTTGACAACAAACATATAAAAACGGCAATTCATCATAAACTCGTTTCCAAGTAACTGGAGTCTGGTTAACAGAGGTCTGGGCATAGGCTGTGCTGCTGCGGCAAGGGCTGTCTGGAAAGCAACCCGACGGGCAGCCATACAGAATTTTGTGAGATTCTGTTCAACAATCCCATGATTTGAAGCCAGGATAGATGGCATTGAACAGGCAGGGAGTTCTTTCTGTTTCCATCCGGGCAGGGCAAAGGCAAAACGCATTCCGGTTCGCTGAACACGATTTCCCATAAAAACTTTTGCCTGCAGCTTTTCTTTTGGTATTGCAGGCCTGGAAAAATCAATGACAGAGGTTGATGGTTTAAGTAGATCGGCTGTTCCACAACTGAGAAAATCCTCCCCGGTCGGGAGAAGATTGATAACAAAATCCGCATGGTCCAGTTGACGGCTGGTTGCTTCCTTATCTGTTACCGTTACCCCGCCACGCCGTTTAAATGTTACATCGACAATATCAGCATTATAGCCCTGGTTTGTAAAATGCTCCTGGAGCATTCCCCCGAGCTCGCCGCCGCCAATCACAGCAATTGAGAGCTGCCAGGGTCTTTTGTCCAGGCTTTTTGCCAGAAAGGAAATAGAATCATCAATGCTGAAGATATTTCCCATGGTGCTGCTGTAAAACGGCGGTTCCATGGCAATGCCATGACGTTTTTCAAGAATAGGGCCGAGCTGTCCGGCAAACCCACAGGCTTTGGCACCTGAGAGTCGCTGTATCCACCGCATGCGCCGAGCAATAGCCTCTGCTATATGGCGGTTTTTCTTTTTGATAAGCTCTTGAGGAGTATTGGAAATAAAGAAATAAATACCCACCGGCTTCCATTTGTCTAGAATAACGCCTGCCGGAGTCGGCCGCCCGGACATAAACTTGCGAAGAAATATAAAATCCGGACTCAGATCGGCATATTCTTTTCTATCAGTAGGGTAAATCAGGAAAATGGTTTTAATTACACCGGTAAGGCCCACAATCCAGATAATTGTCCACATGGGTAAACGGAAGAACAGCACATAAATGACAAATAATGCCTTACGGGTATTTTTGATCATTTTTTCTCCCCTTTTGCTTTCCCGATATACGATTTACTGATTTCGTTTCGCCCTTTTCCTTGCAAAAAAAAGGCCTGATTGCATAATGCAATCAGACCCATAAACATTCACACTGGAAAACTTGTCAAGGTTTAGTCTTGAACTGTTACCAAAAGTAAACCGAGAGATAGATTTAATAGTTATTCATTTCTAGCAGCTGGCCATAATTCTATAATCCTGCATTTAGTGAATACTTCTGTCGTCGGGATAGAAAAATAGTTTTTTGAGGTGTCAAATGGCAACCAGCATATAAGTACCCAAAATTTAAGTATTATCAAGAAATAAGCAACAGCATGTCAAAAAAATATCTGATTACCCATAAAGCTCAACCATATTTTCAACATTTTGTGTAGACTTCTGAGTTGTTCCGTCAAGTATAAAACATTGTGTTTATGCTTGTTACAAAAAGCCTAAAAGTGGAGATTTTGCTCTCTGTAAAGCTTGAATATATTTTACTTCATCGTATGGGACTGATTGGTTCCAAC
>JAUWLT010000175.1 GCA_030613515.1 Desulfobulbaceae bacterium | reverse complement strand
AAATAGCGACAACGAACCGCCTGTAGTAGCCCTGTCCCCAGGGCGATTGTCGGCTTTCAGGTACGATTCTATCCTATTATAGCCCTGGGGACAGGGCTCCTACGGAAACCGGAACGCACCGGTTATTAACAGATTACCTCATCGTTTTCTTATTGTTTGTTTTTTCTTTGTCCTTGTCCCTGGCCGGGCAGAATATTTTTTACCAGCAACCACACCGGTCAATACCTGTTTCTGCTTCTCCCGGCCCCGGATCTCCTTTTCTACAAAACAGGGGCTTTCGGCAAAAGGATTCCGTCCTGTCCAGTACATGAGGGTAGACCAGGTGGATGGTGTGGGAGTGAAAATCTGTACCTGCCTGGGAATAAGCTTCAATTCTTTCCCAGCGAATTTCTTCAACTCCTGCATATCCTGCAGCCTGCAACCGGGATGGGCGGCAATGATGTAGTAGGTGAGATACTGCTTGAGGCCCTCTTTTTTAGTCAAGCTGTTAAACAGTTCCCGAAATTTGAGCAAACTTTCACTGCCCGGTTTTCCCATGCAGTCCAGTACATGATCAAGGCAATGTTCCGGTGCCACCTTCATCTGCCCGGAAACATGGTGCCGTACCACATCCCGAAGATAGTTCAGCCCGTTTTTCCGGTCGGCCAGAATCATATCGTAACGAATACCTGAAGAGACAACCACCTTCTTAATCCCCTTCAGTCCACGCAATTCCTGCAACAGTTTACGTTGTTCTGAATGATCAATGGGCATACCCTTGCAAATCTCGGGAAACAGGCAGCGTTTATCCGGGCAGCATCCTTTTTTCAGCTTTTTGCTGCACTCAAAGCCGTACATATTGGCTGTTGGGCCACCCACGTCATGAATCGTGCCTTTAAAGTCAGGGTGAGCGGCAAGCCGTTTTGCCTCGCTGACAATTGATTTTCTGCTCCGCCAACTGATGGTGCGCCCCTGGTGCACGGCAATGGCACAGAAATTACATTCCCCGTAACATCCACGATGGATGGAGATGGAAAAACGGATGGTTTCAAGGGCGCGGACCTTGCCGTGAACTGCATAAAAAGGATGCAGATCCAGCTGATAATCCAGGCTGTGGATATGATCAAGTTCCTGCTGAGAGAGACAGGGCTGGGGCGGATTCTGGATCAGGTATCGATTTTCATGGAGCTGAACAAGGCCGTGTGCGGAGACGGGATCGTTATTATCATAAAAGAGCTGAAACATGCGGGTAAAAGATTTCGTATCCCCAGCAGCCTCCTTAAACGAAGGCAGCTCCAGATAGGACTCCGGCTTCCCGGCATCTACATAGCAGAGCCCCCGAATCCTGCGCGGATCATCCTGGTTGCGCAGGCAGGTTGCAAGCTCCACTGCAGCACGCTCCGCCATACCGTAGAGCAGGAAATCAGCCTTGGCATCAAGGAGGATGGAACGGCGGACTCTGTTTGACCAATAATCGTAATGGGCAATCCGGCGCAGACTGGCCTCAACCCCGCCCAGGACTATAGGACAGGTATTCTTGAATTGACTGCGGATCAGGTTGGCATAAACCAGCACGGCCCGGTCCGGCCTGCGGTTGTTGATGCCGCCCGGAGTATAGTCGTCTCTCTTGCGCCTGCGTCCGGAAGCAGTGCGGTTGGCAACCATTGAATCGATACAACCGCCGCTGACGCCCCAGAACAGTTTCGGTTCTCCCAGGCGGCAGATGTCATCACTCCTGATATCCGGCTGGGCAATGATCCCGACCTTGAAGCCGGCATCAGCAAGAACCCTGCCGATGACCGCCACCCCGATAAAGGGCGAATCAATATACGCATCCCCGGTAACCAGGATAACATCGAGATGCTCCCAGCCCAGCCTTCGGAGTTCTTTTCTGGTGGTTGGTAAAAACATGCATTATCCGGTTGTTATCCAGAGACGTCTGCTCTTTTCATTATTGCCGGGGTTCAAGAATAACAGAAAGGGACAGCCAATGATAGATCCCTTTTCTTCTTGACACAAACTGTACCACAACGTATCATCATTTTCATGATACGTATTCTTCACTGTATACTGGCATGTATCTTTATTGTCGCCGGAGCGTCCCCGGTACCGGCATGTTATGCCAGCAAACCGGACTGCGATTTGAAAGCAAAACCCGGCTGCCCCATGGTTGACAACAGCCGGGTGAATATGGCTGACAATGCAATGCCATGTTGCCTTTCCAAAATGTCCGGGCAAGAGCAACAGAGCACGGTACCATTTCCCGTTGAACGGCTGAAGCGGTTAAAGATTGAACAGATCCAATATGGTTCCATTGACCTACCACCTTTCGTACCAACCCTTGTTACCCGCATAATCATCAAACAACCTGCCGGCTTAGCAGACAGTCATCGTTTCATTGCCGGATACGGTTATCCCGTACACCCTCCACCACCACTTTTTCTCCAGCATCAATCCTTTCTGATTTGATCCTTTTCTTCATCAAGCCGGTATAATGACGGCTTGAACCCCTGTCGTTTTCTCTACCCTTTCAGCTGCATTATTACGCGCAAGTTGAGCTATTGAAAAAAATACAAATCCATTGGGGGAAGAATTCATGATCAATGGACAATATCTTATCAGTGAACTGACCGGACGCGGACGAAGATCTGCAGTCAATATAGGCCTGGTCGCCCTTGTCACCTGCGTACTGGTCTGCATCACCCTGCTGGCCGGAGCTTTGGAGCGGGCATTTCAGGCACCCTTGAACGACATTGGTGCCAATATGACCGTGCAGATGGCAGGTGATGTGCCGGAACAGATGGCCGGACCGGTCCTGCCCTGTTCTGTTGCCCCGATCAGCGCAGAACAGAGTAACTCAATTTCGTCCCTGCCGGGCATCCAGTCCATAAGCCAGGCTGTGCTGTTCTGGGATTTTTCAGACGATGGTTTTCAGATAGTGGTTGGCTTTCGTCCGACCGACCGGGCCGGTCCCGCCCTGTTGCGCGGCTCTGTTACTGAAGGAAGGATGCTGGCCGACAATGATACATCAATGGCCCTGGCGGAAATAACCTGGGCCGAAAAGGCGGGACTTGGTCCTGGTGACCGGGTCAATATCGGTGGCCGACCGTTTACCATTATCGGCCTGGTTGATACTTCTACCATCAGCAGGATAGGCACAGCCCATCTCTACATACCTCTGGCTGAGGCCCAGGTCATTATTGCTTCTGCCCCCGGAATTGCCAAAATTCATACCTTTGGCCCCAGGGACAGCAACCTGCTCTTTATCCAGGCCGATCGTGATAAGACCGAGGATATTGCCGGCCAGATTAAACAGCTGCTCGGTGACAAGACGTCTGTTTCCACGCCAGACTCCTTTAAACAACTGCTCGGCAGTCTTTTTACCCTGACCCAGCGTTTTTCAGGGATGATATCGGGGATGGTTTTTCTGCTCGCCCTGCTCCTGATTGGACGTAACGCGGCCGCAGCCGTCCGGGAGCGTGTCAAGGAAATCGGCACCATGAAAGCGGTCGGCTGGACCGGACGTGACATCCGTCTCCAGTTGCTTGCCGAAAACTGTATGTATATTGTCATCGGCACACTACTTGGTCTCATTCTCGGCGGGCTTGCTGCTTGGGGACTTTCCTTTGTTTCCATTGCCATTCCTATTCCCTGGGACATGGCACCAACACCGCATTTCCTGCCGGGTGGAGAGGAACAGCTTTTCCGTGACGTTCGCTTGCTGATGGAACCGGGCCTGCAGCTTTTTTTGCCGGCATTCTTTATGCCGATCCTTCTTGGCCTTGCAGCTGTCTGGAGCGCAAGCCGCCATATTACTAGATTACAGACCTCAGAGGTACTCCGTTATGAGTGATATTAATGAAAATAAAAGTAAAAAAAGTACAAAGAACCCTGTCATTGATGTCAGGGGAGTCAGCAAACATTTTGCCACGGTAAGCCCGGTTCGGGATGCCTGTTTTCAAATTCAACAGGGTGAATTCGTCACCCTGCTGGGTCCATCCGGCTCCGGCAAATCAACTCTGCTCGGCCTTATAGCCGGATTTGAACAGCCGAGTGAGGGAACCATCAGCCTTGAGGGACAGGAATTAACTGATCTCAGCGAAGACGAACTTGCTCTGCTGCGAAGGCGCCTGGTTGGCTTTGTCTTCCAGGCCTTTCATCTCATTCCGACTCTAAGCGCCTTGGAAAACGTTGCTTTTCCCCTGTATCCGGTCAAAATGAGTGGGCAGGAGCGAAGAGAGCGGGCCGGAAACCTGCTTGACAAGATAGGACTTGGTAATCGGGCCGACCACCTGCCCTCGCGTCTGTCCGGCGGTGAACATCAGCGGGTGGCCATTGCCAGGGCCCTTGTCAATGAACCGGACATCATCTTTTGCGATGAGCCGACCGGCAACCTGGACTCGGCCACCGGCAAAGAAATCCTGAACCTGCTCACGGACTTGAACCGGGAACAGGGCGTCACCATCTTCATGGTCACCCATGACCAGGAAATAGCAAAGTTATCAGATCGATCACTTTTCATGCACGACGGGGAGGTCACAACATCATGAAAAAGCATTTTTTATTATACGTAAGCATCGTAGCGTCTATTATCATGTTCGGTATGTTCACCGGGCAGAGAGCAGCAGCGGCCAACCAGGTACAGCTTGATATCCTTTACATGAACCATGGTCCCATGCGGCCGACCATTGGTAAAATCAAAAAGCTGGTTGCCAACTACAAAGGCAGCATCCAGGTATCATGGTACGACTTTGACCGACCAGAGGGCAAAGCATTCATGAAAAAACAAAAACTCACCGGCCATATTCCCCTGCTGCTTATCCTGGACGGACAGTCGAATTTTACCATTGAGGGCAGGCAGGTGCTGCTCCAGGGTTTTCCCACCGGAGCCAGCCCATTCAAACAGGTAGAGGGTAACTGGTCCCTTGATGATTTGCAGGCGATCCTCGAACAAAAAATACGGTGAGCCCTATGGCGATTCCTTCACTTGCCCGTTATGGGATTATATCGGCCCTGCGGGACTGGAAGCGGTCCGGCTGGCTTGTGCTAGGAGTAATGCTGGGGCTAGCTTTTTTTGTGGCAATTGCAAGCCTTGGGGCCAGCTACAGTGCATTGGTCAGATTACCATTTGAAAGAATTGAAAGCGACCTGATCATCCAACTCGGTACCAAAGGAAATAATCCAGCAAACAGGCAGGAGAAGGGTTCCATTCGGCTGCCCTTTTCCAATCAATCCATTGATGAAGAGCAAATAGAGGCCATCGCCTCGCTTACCGGTGTCAAGAGCCTGAACCCTACTGTACTTCTGTGGCACCAGGAAAGGAGGAATTTTGTCACCCTGGCAGGTATTGATCCAGGGATAACGGCAAGCGGTCCGGCCAGGGCCATGGAGTGGATTAAAAAAGGAAGGGGGCTCAAGGCGAGCGGCGAGACAGTGGTTGAGAGCCATCATGCCAAGTTCCACAAGCTG
>JAUWLT010000199.1 GCA_030613515.1 Desulfobulbaceae bacterium | reverse complement strand
AGAATCAGGAAAGTCAAAGTGTAAAATCATCCCGCATGTTCAGGTGTTCAACGATATTCCGGATGACCGACCGCTCATTGATGAAGCTGATTGTTTTCATTTCTCCCTTGCAGTGGGACACTCAAGCGGACAAGATCATTTTCTATTTATCGTTTTCCGGCAACTCCACTTAGACCGTATTTTATTGATAAGTAGCTGAAGGTATCATATGGTAAGAATTGGCTTCAATATTGGTGGATATTTTGAGCATCTTGGATGCCCCGAAGAATGTTACCAATTTGTTTTATTTCTCGTACACTAGCAAAAGGTTATTCATGAAAAAAAATAATACAACAACCGTTCACACTCAAAACAACCAGGATATTGATATCTCACGGCTGGAAATGATGAGGACTTACCTTGTCAGTCTGATGGATGAGGCGAACAGCCGGAAATTGATGCACTGCAGCCCGGAAGTTATAGAACCAATTTACAACGGGTCTACCCGCATGAGTCCGGCTTCAATTTTTATCAATACCGGCTCACCGGAAGACATGGCGTATATCCGTAAGAAGGCCCTGGAGGCCGGTGAAGAGTTCCAGCTGACAAAGAAAAATCATACCTGTCATTTTGACGGACCGGGTGACCAGGGCAGGGATACGGCCAACACCAAATATCTGGCTTACGCTGATACGGAAATCAGCTCTTTACAAAAAAAAGAGGAACATCGTGCCGGTGTCGTGGAAGCTCGTACTATCATAACCGATATCATGAAAACAAAAGAGATGATCGTCTCATTCATCTCCCGTGGGCCGATCGGCAGTCCTGTTGGCGATCCAACCCTGCAAATAACGGATTCGTACTACGTTATTCACAGTGAATTTATCCTGTACAGGATGATGGACCCTGCCGCGTTTTCTAAAGATGTTGCCGACAAGGGCTATATGTTCATCAATTATCATAGCGCCGGTGAACTCACCGATACAAATGTCTCTGCTAATCTTTCCCAAAGACGCATTTATATGGATGTGGAGCGTTTTCGTTCATACAGCAGTAATAACCAGTATGCCGGCAACTCCATTGCCCCGAAAAAGATCAATCACCGATTCGCAAATATGAATAATATTCGCAATTACTTCGGTGAACGGCTGGATGAACACATGTTCATCGCTGGTTTTGAAATGGAGGACGAGGTTATTTATTTTGGTGGTGCCTATCCCTCCGGTTGCGGCAAGACCGGTACCGCCATGACGGGAACGCATCTGATTGGTGATGATCTGGCCAAGATTTTCATTGATCCCGAGAGTGGTGAGGTACGGGCAGTAAACCCGGAAAGAGGGATGTTTGGAATCATTGAAGGGGTGAACTGTGAAGATGATCCGGAGACCATGAATGTTCTGTCAGGTGAGGGCAATGAAGTTATTTTTTCCAACCTGCTGGTATCTGATGATAAACCGTACTGGAACGGTATGGGAGAGCCACTGCCGGAAAGGGGCCGTAATTTTGATGGAGAGTGGTCGGTAAAATCAGGCAAACCCGCCTCACATAAAAATGCCCGTTTTACCATTTCTCTTGACAATCTGGAAAATTATGACCCGGCCACCGAAAAGCCGGAAGGGGTGAAGATAAGCGGTCTTTTGTTCGGCGGCCGAGACTATACAACCATGCCCACCATCGTTATGGCTCATGATTGGATGAGCAGCGTCGTGCATGGCGCCATCATACGCTCGGCCACTACGGCCACTGAGATCGGTGCGGATGGCAGTGAAAAAAGATCCCCCTTTGCCAACGAGGCTTTTTTCCCCGGACCTCTGGCGCACTATATCAACCATTATAAAGCCTTTGGTGAAAACCCGAATATCGCACCGGAAAACCTTCCCTCCGGTTTCCAGGTCAACTATTGGCTGCACAAGAGTGGCCGCGGTATTCTTGCTCCCGGAGAAGTCGACGGCCTTATCGGTGAAAAGCGTGATACCAAGGTGTGGATGCGGATCATGGCCTTGATGCATCAGAGAAAGGTCGAAACAATCTGGACTCCGATTGGCCGCATTCCTAAATATCAAGACCTGAAAAAGCTGTTCAAAGAGGTGATCGACAAAAACTACGAAAAAGAGATCTATACCAAACAATTTTCTCTGTACACTGAAAACCTGATCAAACGAGTCGATATGTCAATCACCGAATTTGCCAAGGAAAAGGGTATGACGGATGCATTTTTCCACGTCCTGGATACCTGGCACCGGGATCTTGCCGCCCTGAAGGCAATCATCGGCCCGATTGTGACGCCGGACCAGATGATTAAATGTAGCAGCCAATCAACCTCGGTGAGGGATGACTAGTAAGAGTTAACCGGCACCCTACAGAGTCTTCGCTTACCTCAGCATCCCCTGGTAAGCAAGGTACAAGACTCCGCTATGCAGGGGGTATAAATTGAAGGGCTTGATCACGCACTGCTGAACCACTGGTAAACTCTTACAAGTCAGTGAATTAACCAACTTGGTTGCCCTCCCGGTGACCTGTTAAGATGACTCAACCTTTTTCATCCCACCAGCCAGATAGCCATGTTCTGAGCATGTTGCGTTGTTCTGTCTGAGACTCCTCCCAGGAGTCCTTTTTCAACTTCACGGCCTCTGCGTCCTATGACAATTGTGCCGCATCCGTGTTTTTTTGCCTGTCGCAATAGGTCGTGACTTGCCTCAATATCTCTATGGGGTGGAATTTGCGAAATTTGTTTTTCCGGCACACCATTGTCAACCAGTATCCTGGTATGAGCCTGGTAGAGGTGATTATCCAGGTCCAGGTGTTCGTTGCACCACTCTTTTCCCCACTGATCATGAAAATGGTCAGGTGGTGCCGCTTGTGTGGAGCCGAAAACAGAACTGGAGTGGTAAAGATATATTTGCGTATTCGGATTGTTTTGCATGATAAATGCAAGATGATCTGCTGCCAGCAGAGACTGGGGGGAAGAGTGTACCGACAGCAGGAAACTGGTGGAAGTAACTTCGCCGTCAATTATCCAGAGGGGTACTTCATGGCATTTAGTGATCAGGTCCGCTGAAACGCTGCCCATGAACATCTCGCCGACCTTGCCGACACCGCGTCTGCCGATAAGCAGACCGTCATAGATTCCCTGGTTGGCATGGTGATGGATAGATGTTGCAATGGAAGTGGAATACGATTCTACGGAGAATTCTACTTGCTCTTCCGTAAATCCGTTTCGCAGGAGGCGGGCTCGGGCATCTTCCAGATATCGCCTGGCCTTTGCCTTGCGAAGTTCAACCGCAGGTGTGTCACCACGCAGGGGATCAACATCCAGCATCCAGTTCTGGTCACTGCTGCCGGCAGAGACGACACTGAGCAGCTGTATTGTAAGATTCGACTCTTTTTTGAACAACCGGATCAGATAATCAACACTGTTTGAGCTGTACACCGAACCATCAACTGCGACCAGGATTTTTTTCTTCATGGAATCCTCCTTAACGAGAGGGGAAAGTGAAACCTTTTATTAATGATAATATATTGTTAAGAAAAGGAGAAGTAACTTTTCAATAACTGGTGGTAACGGCAATATGTGTAGGTTGGGTTGAGTTTTACGAAACCCAACATTTACGGCATGTTGTTGGGTTTCGTTCCTCAACCCAACCTACTTTTTAAATTTTTCTACCACTACTTATTGAAAAGTTACAGGAGGAAAAAATGCTCGTCCTCGTTATGCACAAGCACAAGGATCAGACCGTTGCCAGGTAATACAACAGCGCAACAAGGGCGATGGAGATGGTGCGGAAACTCTGGCTGAAAACAATCAGCTGCATGGCCAGGCGTGGTTTAAAGATTCCTGCATAGTAGGGGAACTGGTGTCGTACAGCGCGAATGGGAGAGGAGAGGACATTTCCCACCAGCAGGGCCAGTACCACCTGGTTGTAGTCCATGCTCCCGTCCTGGAGCAGGGCTCCGGCCGCTGCCAGTCCGGCTGTAAATTCAGCCGCCACCTGGAGGGCTATAATGGACAGTGCCTTGGGGGAAAGCCAGGAGAGAAAGGAGAGGTGGGCGGCCATGAAATCTTCCAGCATGGTGAACATTCCTGCCCGGGCAAGGAAAAAGAACAGGATATAAATTGGAACAGTGAAACGCATAATCTTGCGGATTCTCTGTTTAAAGCGGGTCATGGTCCGCTGCCAGGCAGTTTTCAGAGTAGTTTGTTCACTCGTGTTCTGTTGCTGTTGGCCGGTAACGTTTTCTTCTGCAAGCAGGAAGTGGCTCAGCACGGTAATGGCCAGGGTGCGCAGAATGGCGGCACCAAAGGTCAGGCCGATATAGATTACTGCGGCCCCTTTGATCAGGGGGGCGGTAATGAAAAAGGTGGTGGGCAGGTGCAGGAAATAAGTGGGCAGGCTGTTGAACAGGTTGGCCAGGACCAGCTCTCTTTTGCTTATGTTCTTTTTTTCATAGGCCTCTGCCAGCATGGTATTGGCGGCTACCCCGGAAAAAAAGGCCATGGAAAAGGACGCCCCGGTGATGGCAGAGAGATGGCCGAAGCGGGTCAGGGGTCTTGCCACCACCGCTAACTTCCTGGTCCAGTTCAGTGCCTCGATAAATCCAGCAACCAGCAAGCCGATGGATATGAAGATCAGCAGTCGGAGCAGGGGCCAGCCAAGCTGAAGCCAGAGGAGAGAAAGGGTGTCTTGTAAAGCCATGGCTGGTGCAAAAAATGTTCGGTCTGAAAAGAGGGAACAGGTTTAAAGGACCATTGCCGTTTCAGAACGTGAGAAACGGCAATGGGAGAGGGCTGTAAAGAGAAATCAATCGAAATTGGAACCGTCCATGTAGGGCATGTCACGTTCAATAAAACGGCCGAGATTTTCAAGTCCCCGGTCACGGGCAC
>JAUWLT010000024.1 GCA_030613515.1 Desulfobulbaceae bacterium | reverse complement strand
GAACCGGCTTGACCAGAGGCACCAGGGGATGATCCAGCAGGTCAACGGGCGGAAGTTCGGGCAGAACACGGCGAGTTACAGTTGTATACCCTTCTACAAGCGGCTTAACGGCTGTTAACTGCCGGCCCTCATATTGCGGTTCAAAAAACTGAGGAATATAGACGCCATCGATTTCTGAAAGTCGTCGCAACGTCTTGTGACGAGTTAACTGTTCGGCCCTGGTGGACTGAACAGTATCAGCAATTTCGATAATCACCTCTTCACCGTCGCCCAGAACAACAACATCAAAAAAATCAGCCACCGGCTCCGGATTCAGCGAACAGGAACCACCGGCTATGATCAGGGGATCGTTTTCGCCACGGTCTTTTGCCCATAGCGGAATCCGTCCAAGATCAAGGATAGTCAGGATGTTGGTATAGCAAAGTTCATAGGGCAGAGTTATGCCGATGATATCAAAATCCGCCAAAGGTCTGCGGGATTCAATGGAGAACAGGGGTAGATCATTCTTTCGCAACTGTTCTTCCATATCCACGTCAGGGGCATAACAGCGCTCTGCAACCAATCCCTGCTGCCGGTTAACAATATGGTAGAGGATCTGCAATCCCTGGTGAGACATACCTATCTCGTACAGATCAGGAAACACCAGAGCAAAGAAAAGGTCAGTCTCGGCAGAATCAACGCACACAGCATTGAGTTCGCCGCCGATATAACGGCCTGGTTTGCGGACCAGGGGCAAAATAGAATCTATCTTTATGTTTTGACTCATAGTAATATGAATAAGATACTGTGCATAAGGCAGTGTCACCCGGCCCTGAATACAATGAGTAAGGGAAAACCTGTTGACATTGCAACGGTTGACGTTGTAATTTTGAACTATTGGAAACTTAAGAAGTTATCGTTATAGTGTGCATTCAAGAGATCAAATGGTTAAAAACATTACCGCTGCATCCACCCTGGTCCTGTTCATGCTCCTGCATGCCTGGCTTGCCGTCGCTGCAGACCAGAAGCTGCTCGAGGACATAACCTTTGAGACTCCCTCGGGGAACGAAGAGCGTATCACCTTTAAGCTAAACGGTGCATATATCCCAAAAATTTTTGCTATAAAAGGTGAAAACCCCCGGGTCGTCTTTGATTTTCCGGACACAAAACCTGCCAGAGTACTCAAAAATATCATCAATACCAACGGAAAATTCGTTAAACGTATCCGTATGGGTATTCATTATGAACCAAAACCGAAAACACGGGTTGTCTTTGACCTGCTGCCGGACAAAGAGGTTGAGTTCAAACATGACTTTGACACGAAGAAAAATGCCCTGATCATCTCTGTGTATCATGCCGGCGCAGAGCCGGATAGCAGACCTGACGTACGGGAAAAAAAAGAGGATGTAGCCCCTGAAAACCTGGAACAGGCAGAAACATCGACAATAACTTCACCGCCTTCCTCACCTGTCCGGACGGTTGCACAGCCTTCCGAGGAAGAGGTTGCACCTGCACTGCAGAAAACTGAACCGAAGCTGTCAGATACGCAACCAGATGCTCAGCAAGAAGAGGAACAGGCTCCAGCTACAGAAGCTGAAACAGCTGCAACCTCGCCCGCTGCTGAACAGGAAGAAACATCGACAATCCCCCCCCCGCCTTCTGCACCTGTCCTGACTGTTACGCAGCCTCCCGAAGTGAAGGTCGCACCTGCACCCCAGGAACCTGAAGCACAACAGCCTAAACCGAAGCTGTCAGATACGCAACCGGCTGCTCAGCAAGAGGAGGAACAGACTCCGGTTCCTGCAGAGGCTCCTGAAACCGACAAACCTACCGGTTCGCCCGTACTCAGTTCGGTTACCTTTGACAACAGTACCAATCGGGGTGAGATGGTCCTGTTCAAACTCAATAAATTTCATCCCCCCATCGTGTTTGGTGTCGAAGAGGGGCTCCCAAGGGTGGTCTGTGACTTCGATGGCGTAGAGGCTGCCCCTGATGTACCCAATACCATTAAGACTGATGGAAAATATGTGCATACTATCCGCATCGGCAGAGAGAACTCGCCCAAAAAAGTCCGTGTGGTCCTTGACCTGACCTCAAGCAAGAACTACGACCTGCAACAAGTATTTTTCAAAGATGACAACCTCTTTGTTATCATCATCAATACCCTGAGCAATACGCCGACCACAGAGGATCTGGAAGAACCTTTGCAATAGTTTGCCGGCCTCAGAGCGGTTATTGAACTTTGCGGACAGCAAAATGCGGCGGCAGCTGCAATTGGAAAAGTTGATCATCCAGGGGGGAGAAGCTGTACACCTTTGTGAATTCCAGGGTAAAAGCAGCTGCCAACCCTTCACCGGCAACCACTATTTTTCCGGGCCAATCACAATCCTCTGTCGTATCAAAATATCCACTGTACTGCGCATCGAACAGAACCGTATCGTCTTCATCCAGGACCAGGTGACGACTGAGGTGGTCCTGGTCAAGTCCCAACAGGTGAATCAGGCGATCACCGTAATCGATCTCATACCAGAAAAGCGGTCCGTCCTCAGCCTTACGGGCAGTCAAAACCTGCAGCCCATCCTGTCGGATCCGACCACTGAGCCAAAAAAATAAATCATGAGCAGCAATACCCTCAGGCAGGTACTGGTGGATAAAATCCGAATCCGCCATGCCTGCGTAGCCGACCCCTTTTCTGTTATTAGCCAGTATAAATGTACTCCCATTCGATGCCAGCAGCAGCAGTGGCCTGCCCAGGGGGTCAACAACAGCAAAACGCAGAAAGGCAGGGGCAGTAGCCTGCAGCGTTGCAGGATAGGTTTCCAGTTGTCCGTAGGCCTGCCATCCCAGCCGGACATCGCTGTCTATGGTTGTGACACAAGATTGGTCAAAAAACCGGGTCAGTCTGGACTGGACCAGGTCTACGTCCGGGCCGCTGACAGCAACCGTTCGTGGCAATTTTGAACCACATCCGCCAACCAGCAGTAAACAAACAATCGAACTGCAGAAAAACCAGCGTCTGAAACAACTCACCTATTCCCCTGTTCCTCAAGAATGCGGATTTTTTCCTGCACCCGGCTGCGATCTTTTTCTTCATTGAACAACTCCAACGCCTTGCGATAGGTCTTCATGGCATCAGCCGTACGCCCACTCTCTAAGTATACGTCTGCCAGGTGATCCAGGATGGCCGGATCATCCGGGGAGAGTTTCACAGCCTGCTCCAGTGTCTCAATGGCTTCCTCAAGTTTGCCCTGCCGATAATAGATCCAGCCGAGGCTGTCACGGATGTAACCGTTAGCAGGCTTCAATTCAGCAGCACGCTTGATATAGATGAAGGCCTTATCCAGATGAATTTTTTTATCCGCCCAGGTGTAACCCACATAGTTTAGTGCAGCCGCATGTTCAGGATGCAGGTTGATAACCTGCTGCATTACTTCAATGGCCTGCTGATGTTCTCCCCGGTAATCCAGGTACAGGCCATACTCGTACAACAGTTTATCGTCTTTGGGATAGGCCTTGATGCCGCGGACAAAGGTTTTACGGCCTAACTCTCTTTGTTCATTAAACTGGTACAGGGAGGCTAACAACACATACATATCAGGATTGCGTCCCTTTTCATCAGCAATAGCCGACTCCAGGAGTTGTATGGCCTGCTCGTCACGTTTGAGTTCCCGCAGCGCCCGTACCTGGAGAAAAATCCCGTCCTCATATTCTTCAGCATCAGGGCTGATCCCCTGCAGGTCCTGCAGGGTCACCTCATACTTTTGGGTCTGGAAATGGAGGATGGCCAACAGGTACCGGGCCTCCCCTGTATCATCTTTTTTCAGGACATCTTCAAGAAGTAAGATGGCTTTATTGTAATCTTTTCTCCGGGCGTAAAGCCGGGCAATGGTCAGGTCCACACGCTCGGGACGACTGGAAATCGCTTTAAGCTGATTCAGTTCAGCCAGAGCCTTGTTTTCTCTTTTCTGCAACAGATAGACATGGATCAGTGCAATACGGGCACCCTCATTGAATTCATCGCGGTCCAGGAGATCCCGATACAATCGTATCGCCCTGTGATAATTTTTCTGATGCAGGAACCCTTCGGCCATTTCCAGCTGGAGATCTGCCGACCAGTTGATGACCAGGGCCTGTTGATAATGGTCAAGGGCCTTATCATAATTTTTTTCAGATACCAGCAGTCGGGCGAGCAGGACATGGGCTGGATATGAACGGCTATCGATCTGCAAAACTTCTTCCAGCGCATCCCGGGCCGGTTCCTTTTCGCCGTTTGCGAGATAGAGTTCACTGAGCAGCAGCAGAGAGGTAAAATCTTCCGGGACAAGCTCGTTTACCTTGCGATACTGAGCTGCGGCCTCCCTGATTTTTCCCTGGCGAATAAAGATCTTGGCCAGCAGCATCCTGGAACCACTTTCCCGGGGATGGGCTTCAAGATATTCTTCCAGCTTGGTAATGGCTTCATCACTACGGTCCAGGCGCAACAGGAGAAGAGGAATTTTACGGACAACAAAATCAGCGGCAGGATCACAGATCAGCGCCTTTTCATAGGCTTCAAGAGCTTCGTGATAATTTGCTGCCAGTTCAGCATGACGACCCCAGAGAAAATAAAAATAACTGCATCCAAAATCAACATCATCTTCTACACCCGGGGGATTAGCAATAATGCTCTCCTGCCGCACAACGGTTTCCTGCTGTGCACACCCGCTGAAAAGAAGCCCGGAGCAGAGAAGAACAACTGCTGAAATCTGCTTTCTAGGTTGATATAACATCAATATATCGAAGATTAAGTTTACAGTTTACGGTTGTCGGTTTACGGTCAGTTCACCCAGATGACTAAAATGTAATACCAATTTTTAATGTAATATCAACAGATTGAAACCATCCTTTTTTAACTTCTCAATAAGTAAATGTAATATCATCCTGTTCCGTGTAGGAGCCCTGTCCCCAGGGCGATAAAAGGCCAGACATCCTTCCGCGAACCGGCAATCGCCCAGCGGACTGGGCTCCTACAAAAAATGAACCACCAGTTATTGAGAAGTTACCATCCTTTTTTAACCGGCAACAGTAAACCGTAAACCGATTTTTCATGGGCATGTAAATTCTTTTTCATCAAGAAGTGCCGACACCTCGCTTCGAATCTGTTCCTGCACCTGGTCAAGGCCTGCCGAGGCATCAATACGTCGGATACAGGGATTGCTGAATGAATCGAAGCGGGCTGCAACGCTACGCAGTTGATCAAGCTGTTCAAAATCATTAAGCTCCTCCCCCCTTCCCTCCCGGATACGGGCAATGGAGACCTCCGGATCCATGGTTAACAGGATCACAATGTCCGGTACCGGGGCAAAGCTGTTTCTGACAAAGATTTCATCCATATCCATGCCGGCCGCGCCCTGGTAGGCAGCAGTGGAAAAATAATAACGATCCGTGAGCACAAGAGCTCCCTCTGCCAGCTGCGGTTCAATAAGTTCCCGTACGTGCAACCTCCGGTCCTGAATAAAGAGCTCCAGCTCCTCCTCCAGTGTGCAGCTGCCACGATCCACATACAGTTCACGGATGCGGCGGCCAAAGGAACTGTCCGTGGGCTCGCGGGTGGTGATTACCCGGCAGCCCCTGTCACGTAGAAAGGCTGCCAGCAACTGCAGCTGGGTGGATTTCCCGGTCCCGTCAATGCCTTCAAAGACAATCAGCAATCCCCGCTTCATTTTCTAGTGGTTCCTCGTCCTGTTGCCCTGTTGTCGGCAATTTCACCGGCCATTTGCCATGCAGCATGCAGGCTGGCAGCGTCCGCCCTGCCCTGGCCGGCAATATCATAGGCCGTGCCGTGATCGACCGAGGTGCGGACAATGGGAAGGCCCAGCGTAACATTAACACCGTCCTGAAAATGAAGCAGTTTAAACGGGATCAACCCCTGGTCATGATACATGGCAATGACGGCGTCAAATGCACCGGCTGCAGCCTTGTAAAAAACCGTGTCCGGCGGCCAGGGACCGGTTATCATTCCATCCCCGGTATACTGCTGTACTACGGGTTCAATGACATCAAGTTCTTCCCTGCCGAACATTCCCTGTTCACCACTGTGAGGATTAAGCCCTGCCACGGCAACCCTGGGCATGCTGATGCCGAAGTCCTGCTGCAGAGCATGTACCGTCATCCGGATACAATTTCGGATTCCATCAACAGTAAGCAGTTCACTAACCCTTGCCAGCGGCTCATGGATGGTTGCCAGAACAACCCGCAGCCTGTTACCTGCCATCATCATCCGGTAATCGGTAGCCCCTGTCAGTTCGGCCAGCATCTCCGTGTGACCAGGATAATGAATTCCTGCCTCGTTCAACGATTTTTTGGATATGGGACAGGTAACCATGGCTGCAAAATTTCCCTGAAGTGCCCCCTGAACAGCCGTGCGGATGTAGTAGGCCATGGCAGTCGAGGTCTCCCTGGTCGGTCTGCCCCACTGCAGGATATCATTATCAAGGTTGGAGAGTTCCAACACCGGCACAGTGCCGGGCTGTATATCGCTGCCCGGCAGCCAGGAAACCGGCTGCATTCGGACACCGAGAAAATCTGCAGTTCGGGTGAGAACGCCGAGATCACCCAGTACTATGGGCGGATATCTCTGCTCGTCCTGCAATCCCTCAAAAAAACGAAGGATAATCTCAGGTCCGATGCCGACAGGACAACCCATAGTAAGGGCAACAGGTTGTGTCATGTATCAACCACAGTATTCAAACGCGTTTTTAATCAATTCAATTCTGGGTGACTGTTTTTCAAGATGTACACCAATCACATCAAAACGGACCGGCATCTCCCCGCATCGGTTCTGGGTCATAAATGCAAGGGCAACCCTTGAAACCTGTTGCTGTTTGCGGAAATCCACTGCATCAAACGGGCTTCCAAACCGGCTGCTGCGCCGTGTTTTAACTTCTACAAAAACAAGGCATTCACCATCACGGGCAATGATATCAATTTCACCTATTCGCATGCGATAGTTTCGCTCTACGATGGTATATCCATGGCTTTCCAGGTAGCAAACAGCCAGGTCCTCACCGGTCCGTCCGGTTCCGATCCTGGGATCCCGTTTATTGTCTGATTTTCTGACGAAAAACACGGTGCACCATCACTCATTGACCTGTTTACTCTTGTAGACGCTAAAAAGCAAAAACCACTCCA
Source organism: Desulfobulbaceae bacterium (assembly GCA_030613515.1). Taxonomy (GTDB): domain Bacteria; phylum Desulfobacterota; class Desulfobulbia; order Desulfobulbales; family Desulfobulbaceae; genus Desulfobulbus_C. The sequence goes on along the minus strand of JAUWLT010000024.1, from coordinate 12,922 downwards.
GGGGTTCGCTGAATTTAAGGGCAAGCATATTGTTGTTACAACTGACAACAGTGGACTCCAACTCATCAATCATCAACCTGCTCCCCTTGCCTGGAAAGATCACTCTGACAGAACAACTTCCCATGTGATCAACTGCAACATTTGTGATATCGTCCTGCAGATCCACCAGCATCCCATGAACACTCAGGTTCACCAGCACACCTTTGAACACCCTGTCCGTTTTCGGGTATGAAATCCGTATCGGCACCCTAAAATCGAAACGGACACTCTTTCGTTTATCATCAATATTTTGTTTAAATTGCATAATCAGCCATGATTGTTGAATTCAGTTCAGTTGTCACTTGACGGATATATTCATTATAGCAGAAATTATGTGATCATCACAAACTACATTGTTTCATCTCTTTTTCCGAGCTGAAACCGGGACAGTACTCCCGGACCCCCTTAAATGTTTTCCGGTGAATGGGTGAAGGTCCATGATCGGCAATGGCCAGACGGTGAGCCCTGGTCGGGTACCCTTTATGCTGGAGCAGGTTATACTGCGGATACTGTACATGGTACTCTGCCATAAGTCGATCACGGCTTACCTTGGCTATAATGGAGGCGGCAGCGATGGAAGCACTCTTGGATTCACCCTTGACCAACGCCTGTTGAGGAAGATCCATGGGAACAGTGAACGTACCGTCAACCAGCAAAAAACCTGGCAGACATGATAAACAGGCGGCACACTCATGCACTGCCCGTTTCATAGCAAGCAGTGAAGCCTGAAGAATATTGATTTGGTCGATTTCTTCAGCTGAGGCGACACCGACTCCGATTGCTGCATCTGAATCATTAAGGAGATCGAAAAGCTCATCCCGCCTGGCAGCTGTAAGCTTTTTGGAATCTTTAAAACGGAGATAATCGCAATCCAGGGCCAGGATGACGCAGCCGGCAACAACCGGACCGGCCAAAGGTCCACGTCCGGCCTCATCTACACCGGCAACAGTGGCAAAGCCCTGCTTAGCCAGATTACGTTCATAAAAAAAAGTATCCCCGGCCGGATCCGACGGGGACACAAAAGAAAAAGAGGCACATTTATCCCTGGTCATAAGGAGTTGTGCCTCTGCATAAATGGTTGATAAGAAACTGTCTTAGATCCTGCCGCGCTCCCGGATACGGGCTGCTTTTCCACGACGCTCACGCAGGTAAAAAAGGCGAGACCGGCGAACCCGGCCAAGGGAGACAACCTCTATCTTCTCGATACGAGGAGAATGGAGGGCAAAGGTTTTTTCAACCCCCACACCGCCATGAGAGATCTTGCGCACAGTAAAAGTAGCATTCATCTTGCCGCGTTTGCGCTTGAGAACAACCCCCTGGAAAATCTGAACACGCTCTTTGGTGCCTTCAATAATACGAATAAACACCTTTACAGTATCGCCGGGACGAAAGTCCGGATGATCACAACGTATCTGTTCCTGGTCGATTTTATCAATAATATTCATAGCCATGATGTGTGTTTTACGGGAAATACCCGAAGGATGCCTCCACTCAATCCCTGGTTATATCAATACGGTTTTGTTGGTTTCTCTTTCCAAATTACATTTAAAAGTTCACCTGCACCCTCATCTGCACGCGCTCACGCCCTACAATATACAGGGGGGTATAATTGAAGAGCATGATCACGCACAGCTGAGGGCACCGGCAAACTTTTCAGCCCGGTGGTTCAACTAATCTGGTTGCACCCCGGCAAACTGGTCTCTTTACATTTTCGCAGCATCTTCCCTGTTACCAGATAGTCGATCCAAAATAATAACTGCGGCTGATCGAACCGAAAGATGATTAAAATTTCCAGGCCCATTAATGGGCGGCAGGGTTGCATCAACACGCTGCATTACTTCCGGTGCGAGCCCCCAGGCTGTTCCGAACAGTAGCAGAACCGGAGTTCCCTGCTCCAGCTCACGCTGCAGACCTCCATAGGTAATGGAGTTGTCCTGCCTGTCAGCGCTGGTGGCAATCACCATCGGCTGTCTGCCGTTCCTCTCATGCATAGCCGCAATAACCTCATCAAGATCGTCACAGATCCTGACTAGAGAAAGGGCTTCGGCACGGTCGGGATTTACCGACCCCCCATAGCCTGTTGTCCAATGGTCGACTATCTGTCCGGCCAGTTCCCGCTGCTGGACATCCGGTGTCACCACCCAATAAGTGCCGACACCAAAGGTCCGGCCGGCCCGGGCGATATCGTGCAGGTCCAGATTGGTAACAGCAGAACCGATGATCTCATTTTTCCGATTCAGAACCGGATAATGAATCAAGGCTACATCAAGGCTTATATCAGTTGTCATGCCCGACTACTGCCTGCTGCACCTGCTGCCAGAGTCCTGCCTTTTTCAGCACTTTTTTTTCAGCTGCTGTAAATTCGACGCCGGCCAGCAATGAAGGACGCCTGTGCAGTGTCTCACGAACCGACTCCAGGAACCGGTACTGCTCAATCCGGCCATGATCACCACTGAGCAACTCTTCAGGCACATCCTGCCCTTCAAACTCGCGCGGCCTGGTGAACTGGCCATGCTTGAGCAGGCCGCGGCTGAAGGTGTCATTGGCAGCGGAATCAGCACAGCCAAGCACGCCGGGCAATACCCTGGTAACGGAGTCCACCACAACCATGGCTGCCAGTTCGCCACCAGTGAGAATATAGTCACCAATGGAGAGTTCTTCATCAACATACAGTTGACGGAAGCGTTCATCAACGCCTTCATAACGACCGCAGACCAGCACCAGTTTTTCAAACCCGGCAAGCCGTTCTGCAGCCCGCTGATTATAGCTTACACCCCTTGGAGAGAGCAGGATCACCCTGCCCTGTTCCCGGGCCTGAACATCTCTTAAGCAGGCTGCCAGAGGTTCGGGTTTCATTACCATACCCTCGCCGCCGCCAAAAGGACGGTCATCGGTCATGGAATGTTTATCCGTAGCCCAGTCACGAATATTGTGCAGGTTCACGGTTATCTGTCCGGCCTGCAGGGCCCGCCTGATGATTCCCTCCCGAAATGGAGAGGAAAAAAGCTCAGGAAAAATAGTCAGGATGTCAAAACGCATGCTTAAGTAAGTACCTGATCACTGAGCTCACAACACCTTGGTATAACTACAGTTTTGCATTAATCTCAAGTAGTCCCGGCGGCAATGAAACCCTCACCTCGTTTTCATCAATGGCAACCAGGAACTCAGGTGTCAGCGGAATCAGGTATTCCCGTTGACCGTCTTTCACCCGGGCAAGATTCTGACCAGTGCCGGTCAGGATACCAGTCACTCTTCCTATCACCTGCCCCTGCTCGGTCACCATCTGTTTGCCTTCCAGTTCACGCAGGTAAAATTCATCCTGATCCGGTTCCGGCAACTCATCCTCATACACGTATAGCCGGCAATGTACCAACTCTTCGGCATCATTGCGGGTGGTGCAGTTTTCAAGCTGCAGCAGAACACTGTTTTTCTGTACCCTTGCCCGCTCAATCGTATAGGATACAAGATCTGCGTCCTCACCTGCAGCGATCAGAACACGAGAATAGTGTAATAAATTGTCCGGCTCACCCGAATAGGGATACACCTTTACTTCCCCACGAATGCCATGGGGTTTGGTTATCTTGCCCAGCAGGACAAGGTCTCCGGTTTTTTCACCGGGGCGTTCCATGGCTATTCTAAAATCTCGAGTCGGGAACGTTTATCCTCTTTTGCCGCCATGGCGGAAAGAACTGCACGCATAGCCCGAGCGGTCCGTCCCTGTTTGCCGATAACCTTGCCAAGATCTTCCTTGGCAACCCGCAGTTCAACAGTAACGGTTCCATCCTCTTCACGCTCGACAGTATCGACCGCGTCCGGGTCATCAACTAATCGGGTTGCAATGAAAGTGATAAGTTCCTTCATTTACACAGACTCAGCCGGAGCAGCATCGTACTTGCTGATTAAAGTCTTAACGGTTACGGACGGCTTAGCACCCTTTTCCATCCAGCCTGTAAGTTTTTCAGTATCCAGCTTAATCACGGCAGGATCCTGCATGGGATCATAGGTACCAACGATATCAAGAAACTTCCCGTCACGGGGTGCCTGGGAATCAGCAACAACTATGCGGTAAAACGGTTGTTTCTTGCGGCCCTTTCTGGTTAAACGAATTCGTACAGCCATTGTTCTGGTATCCTCCTGTGGATAGGATCCGGTTCGGATTTCTTGTTCCGGGTTCCGGGTTTTCAGTTATTCTCAGTTAAAAAAAATCGATCAACGTCTCTACGCGTCGATCCCGTTGTTTTATTTTCTTGTCCAGCGATCAGCGCCTGAGTCCCTTGGGCAGCTTACGGCGCTTACCACCCCTGACCACGGCCTTGCCGCGGAATTTCTTCATCATCTTAAGCATCATGGTATAGCTCTTCAAAACACGGTTTACCTCCTGGACAGAGGTGCCTGAACCCTTAGCGATACGCTGCCTGCGACTGGCATTTAAAATCTTATGATTACCCCGCTCCTTTTTGGTCATGGAACGGATAATTGCCTCGGTTTTGCCCAACTCTTTTTCATCTGGTTTGGGTGCATCTTTCAACTGCTTGAGCTTATTCATTCCCGGAACCATAGCCATGAGCTGTTCCAGGTTGCCCATCTTCTTGATCTGCTGGATCTGGTCCAGAAAATCCTCCAGGGTAAAGGTGTTCCTCTGGATCTTGCGTGCAAGCTTGTTAGCCTTTTTCTGGTCAACAACCTGCTCCGCCTTTTCAATGAGCGACAGCACGTCACCCATGCCCAGGATTCGGGAAGCGGTTCGATCGGGATGAAAGACCTCAAGTGCATCAAGGGCTTCTCCCACACCGACAAACTTGATCGGCTTGCCCGTGACCTTTTTTACAGACAGGGCAGCACCCCCGCGGGCGTCACCCTCCATCTTGGTCAGGACAACACCGGTGATCTCAAGATCGGTGTTGAACTTATCCGCCACGGTCACGGCATCCTGGCCGGTCATGGCGTCGGCCACAAACAGGACTTCTGAGAGCGCTACTGTCCGGGAGATCTCCTGCAGTTCACCCATCAACTGCTCATCAACGTGCAGACGACCGGCAGTATCAATAAGGACGGTATCATACCCCTTGTTCTCAGCTTCGGCTACGGCAAGACGGGCAATATCCACCGGGTTCTGCTCAATGGTGGAATCGAAGACCGGTACCCCGACCTGATCGCCGAGTATGTTCAGCTGCTCAATGGCTGCCGGTCGGTATACGTCGGCAGGAACCAGGAAAGGCTTACGGCCTTTTTCCTTGAGCTGTTTGGCAAGCTTTGCTGCAGTAGTGGTTTTACCGGAGCCCTGTAAACCGGCCAGCATGATGGTTACCGGCTGGCGTCCGTCAAGGCGTAGCGGCTCAGCCTCGCTGCCAAGCAGGGTTACCAGTTCATCGTGCACGATCTTGACAACCTGCTGTCCGGGAGCAATACTGGACAAGACTTCCCGGCCGACAGCCTTCTCCGTGACAGTGGCAACAAATTCTTTGACGACCTGAAAATTGACATCAGCTTCCAGCAGGGCCGTGCGCACTTCACGCATGGCCTCCTGAATATTATCTTCCGTCAGCTTGCCGTGACCGCGCAGCTTTTTGAATACACCGTCAAGGCGATCTGTTAAATTTTCAAACATGATCCACTATATATAAATAAGGCTGAAAGGCAGCTGCCGAAAATCAGGCAGGAACCATCAACGTACATATTGTAAAAGTCGCAAAGGCAAACAAAAATATTTACCCCATGCACACATTTATGTCAAGCAGGAAGCAAAACTGAAAGTTACCCATGCATTACCCTTTAGTAACGGCTGTAACGAGCCCTTAACCTGCATTTTTCACAAAAAGATATCATGCTATTCCCTTCTCCGACTCGGCAACCATAGACATCTTGGAATTGCTCAATGATACTATTTCCTCATGGAGATACCATCACTTACCTTTTCAGTTGTAGGGTTAAGTCGGCGTAGGCAAACGAACGATTGGGATTGCCGGGATGAAGCTCAACCGTGGCAGGCCGAGTCTTTTACAGAATGACGGAATATACTGGTAACAATATTTAGTCGGCATCATAGATAACTGGTAACAGTTCACCGGGCTAAATTTTAGGCCACCTTGAATAATTGCTTTTTCGCCCAATCTCTGTGTCACAGTAAAATGAAAAATGCTCACATATGACTAATATGCTGCGCTTTTTAATTTTCCTGTTCCTCGGAGTCTTCGCTTACCTGACCTTGAACGAAAAATCTAATTATTCAAGGTACCCTTTAGGCTTACGTTCGATGTCAGAACAGGTCATAATAAGAACATGGCCGAGATATTCACATACCGCAAGCGAACGATTACCACCTACGACGTTGATTTTATCAGCAACATCATCGCAAAGCAACCAGACATTGGCCGCTACGAATTATCCCGTCAGATTTGCAGGGCATGGAACTGGGTGCAACCCAACGGATATCTCAAGGACAATTGCTGCATTCCAGCACCTTCTAGGAATTGCTGTCGTTTTGTTTTTTGGGTGACGGTTGTTTTGCATTGCGGTGCATTCGTGTGGTTGTTAACTTCGAATGGCTCAGCCATGTTGCATACATTTATTAACGGGTATTACAAGGGGTAACATGTCGTTGCGGTGCTGACCATGTCACTTGCAGCCGACGTGGTCAAACCGTACTGCTGAAGCACATCGTTATCCTATTAAACGTAATTCGTAGAATAAACATGTTACAGTGTCCATGCCTTGATCAATTATTGAGAGCTTTCCCTGAAGAATATATTTACCCAAAATAGAATTCCATAAATGTTGAAATCCGGCGTGATAAAAAATTTAGAAAATGTAACGAGTGCAGTAAAATGATAAGAAAAAAATCAATTCAAGATTCACTAATTGAATATTGCAAAAAAATGGGCGTAAATGATGTGAGAATTATCCCCTCATCAAAAATATCAGTAGAAGAACAATTTGCCGAAATATGCAAAAATGATAAATGCCCCGGTTATGGATCAGCTCCAAGCTGTCCTCCTTTTGTTATGAATTCTAATAAATTCAAAGACATTATTTCTACATACCATTCAGCCCTGATATTCAAATTTGAAATTCCTACCAATATTCTATTTGGGAATGAAAGAAATGAAGTTTTGTACTTGCTTCATGAAACCGCATCTGCACTGAAGTATTTTTCCTTAAATAATGGTTACATAAATGCTATGGCAATAGCTGCTGGTTCATGCAAGCAGATCTTCTGTGAAAAACATAAAGCATGTCCGGTTATCACAAATTCAGGAAAGTGCAGATACCCCGAAAAGGCTTGCCCCTCAATGTCCGGACTTGGAGTAAACTTCAATAAAATCAGTAAATTATTAGGATGGGACAAAGATACAACTAAAAAAAATGAAGAGCCGACAAGTAATATGGCTGGTATTGTATTGCTGAAACACGATCCTGAAATAAGCTTTTAAGTCGAAATCAGAAAATGGTAATATCGTGCGGGCTAATCCCGCATTGCCTTCGTAACTACCTTTTTGGCTGCGGACAATTTTTTTTTCACTCTTGCCACACAACCTGTGCACCATTTACAAATATCTCTCTGATATATCGTTTCTACACGTCTCTTACGTTGGCGTGCCTGGTGAGCATTTTTTAACTCTTCTTGCCGGTCTTTCTGCATATCAATGATTGATTTAAAAAACTTGGACGTTTTTTTTCTGTCCGGCATGTCGGCTCAGCTCCAGTGGTGTAGTATAGTCCGTGGGCGTGCTTGGTGAAGATGGTAGTTGTGTTGAGTGGTTTCCCAATTTCAGGATTGAGTTAACTTCTCAACATATCGTTCTAATCTTACCATACCGCGAAGCATCATTATAATTGTAGCGCATCGAAAGGATGAAATCCAGCAAGAGAAAGCAAATTCCAAACACCGATACATAACGACCATGGTGTCATTTCACCGGTGACCCTTAATAGATCTAATAACTATAATTACTTTTCATGGCAATTATTCGGCAAACGAAATATGGTGATATCAATATCATTCTTATCAACAACAAACAGGGAGTTTACCATGAAAAGATTCATTATTGTGCTCGCCATGTTCTTTCTCTTCACTACCGCTTCTCTGGCTGCAGAGGGGATGATCACCAAAACCAGCAGCCACAGTGTACGAAAGACCATGGATCGCTTTGAAAAAATCGTTAAGGACAAAGGGTTCACTGTTGTTGCCCGGGTCAATCATGCTGCAGCAGCAATACAATCCGGTGGAACACTGCGACCGACCGAACTGCTCATTTTCGGCAATCCAAAGCTCGGCACCCAACTCATGCAGAGCGACCAGGCTATCGGTATAGACTTGCCGCTCAAGGTTCTGATTTGGGAAGATGAAAAGGGAAACGTAACACTGGGTTATAATGACCCGGACTGGCTGGCAAAACGACACGGTATAGCGGATCGGGACAAAGCGTTTGCAAAAATGGCCGGCGCTCTGGGGAAATTCAGCGATAACGCAGTAAAATAATTGTCAAAGCGCCACTCAAGCTCAATAAAAATCTCTATCGCATCAAGGCTGGGTTCCTCTCGTAGCGCGTGTCTGTTTTCGTTTCCTGCATTACTCCGACTCGGTTCGGCAGGGTCAAGAAATAGTAATCGACACGGAAAGGATTCAAAAAACAAAAAAGGCGTTTCAAGCCAACAGCCTGAAACGCCTTGAATGTTTATGGGGTGAACGATGGGACTTGAACTCGTTTTTTATCCCCTTCCCTATTTTTCCCAGAACTTCCCTTTACTTCTTATCTTTCCGGTGTTACGTTAAAAATATAGGTTAATATTTATTTTGTATTTTCTATTACTGCCCAGGTTATCACCAAAAAGGTGGTACAAAAGTGGTACAACTCCGAGGAATTTAAACAATGGGATGGAAGCCCACTGCTCAACCTGGTGTCAGATTCAGGGAGCATAAAAACCGATCGTACAGAGGCAAACCTGACCGATACTACGTCATACGATACAAAAAAAATGGCAAGCTGATAGGTGAGGCTGTCGGGTGGTCTCATGAAGGAATGAACACGCAAAAGGCTTCCATTATCCGGGCAAAGCTGGTTGACAATATCAGGACAGGACAACACCCACAATCCATGAAAGAAATGCGGACCATGGATGCTGACCGCATAGAAGCGGAAAAAAGAGCAGTTGCCGAAGAAGAACGTCTCAATATAACTCTAAATACCGTGGCGCAGGAATACCTTGCCGGACTAAACGAATCAACCAGGAAGGCCAATACGTCACGGTACAATAATCACATCAAGCCGCTATTCGGCAACACTCCCCTGCGTAACATTGATCCGCTATCTCTGGAACGATTCAAACGCAAGCTGTTAAAAAAGGGGCTGTCTCCTAAAACCGTACACCATACCCTGGCCATAATCAGGACCATCTATAAAAGGGCTGTTGCCTGGGATTATTACAGTGGCTCTGTACCTACTGATAAAGTTGAGTTCCCAAAATTCAATAATAAGCGCTTGAGGTGGCTCACCCATGATGAAGCCGACCAGCTGCTCAAGGCACTGGCTGAAAGATCACCACAGACCCATGACCAGGCGCTCATTGCTCTGCAAAGCGGTCTTCGATCAGGAGAGATCAGGGCCATGAAATGGCGTGATCTTGATTTTAAAAACGGAATTATCACGCTGCCTGACACTAAGGCGGGAGATTCCCAACAGGCTTTTATGACCGATGAAATTAAAGTCACTCTGCTTGACAGGATTCCAAAAAATGCCAGTCCTAATGAATACGTTTTTCCCGGCAAGGGCGGCAAGGTGCAAGGTCATATCAGCGATACATTCAAGCGTACCATCTTCGACATAGGGTTTAATGAAGGAGTTGAGGACCGGCGCAACAAAGTTGTATTCCATACTTTGAGGCATACCTTTTGCTCCTGGCTGGCCATGCAGGGAACGCCCCTGTTTACTATCCAGCAGTTGGCACGACATAAAACCTTGGCCATGACGGAAAGATACTCACACCTGCTACCAGATCACAAACAGGATGCTGTCAAGGCTATGGCTGAGGTATTTAATCGTCACCGCTCGACTGTACAGCAACTGCATGAAAACAGGCAGGTTAAAACCTTGGGGAAAAAATAAAGCCAGAAGACGGCTTTTATTGGTTCATCCGGTAAACGCGTACTTTGAGAAAAATGAATAGCGAAAGGACATGGCATGAGACATGTTGTTTGTTGTCAACGCAAACAACTTTAGGAGGTCTCAGCCATGTCCATGTCAATACTCTACCATGCCTTTGGTATCAAAGGTGTAACTTATCGATCCACTTACTACCTCGGCAATGCAGTTCTCTTCCGCGTTGAAACAACGGATCACCATGTCCGCTGTCCAAAGTGCGGAAAAAACTACTGCATTTTCAGAGGGCCGAAGACTCGGTGGCTTCGTATGCCGCCGATCGGCCGGAAACAAGCGATACTTGAATTGATCATGCATCGACTGCAATGCAAAAACTGTGAAAACCTGTGGTGGCCTCGTCTCCCCTTTATGTTGGGCACAGCACGATATACCCGTTCTTTTGCCCTGACAGTGCTTGACCTGCTTCGTTCCTGGACAATAAGCGCTGTTGCCAAATACCTCCATGTCAGCTGGGACGTGGTCAAGGATATCCACAAATCCAGGTTGGCAACCAAGTATCGCAGAATTGACCTGAGAAAGGTCAAATACATTGGGGTCGATGAATTCAGTATCCGCAAGAATCATGACTACATGACCATCTTCATTGATTTCCAAACCGGCAGAGTTCTGCATGCTGTTGAAGGAACAGAAAAGGAGGTGCTTTCTCCCTTTTTGAGGAAGCTGGCAAAAAAAGCCAAACAGCTCAAAGCGGTGGCCATGGACATGAGCGCCAGTTATACGGCTGCATTTAAAAAATATCTGCCCAATGTGCCTGTTGTTTTTGATCGCTTCCACATCATGGCCCTGATGAGCAGACAGATCGACTCATTACGCCGTGAAGAGCAAAACGTACTTGCTGCTGAAGGTAAAAGCACTTTGAAAGGATCCAGGTATCTGCTCCTTCGTAACTATCACAGCCTTACTCAGAAGCATCAGCAAAAGCTCGATAGATTGCTGGAAGCCAACCAACCCTTGTTTACCATGCATGTCATGAAAGAGCAGTTACGACTCTTCTGGGAACAGGGTAACAAGAAAAGAGCTGATAGCTTCATAAAGCAATGGGTTTTTGACGCTCTGGTGTCCGGCATTAAGCAACTGATCTCTGTTGGCATGACAATCCTTAGGCGTCTTGAGGGGCTGTTGAACTATTATCCTCACAAAATAACTAATGGTCCTTTGGAGGGACTAAACAACAAAATCAAAACGATGAAACGGCAAGCATACGGTTTCAGGGACATGGAATATTTCAAACTTCGACTCTATGACCTGCATACTTCATAAGTACGCGTTTACCGGATGAACCACTTTTAATCATAACTCGCCAACTATCACTGCGTGGCGTTTCTGTCCGTTTTGTAAGACTTGAGATTCTATGAGGTAAGGTTTCGTTGCTGTGGGCAATCAAAATCTGAAGAGAGGTACAGAACATCTCAAGTCTGAACATAATTATCCACGTACCACACTGTTCCCTTGTCTGATCAATACTTCTGCTTCACGCATCTTCCTGACGATCTGTTCCGGTGAGTATATTTTCCTACCCATAACCTTTCTTCTTTGTGTAAATTTGATGAAAATCTAACACAAAAATTGGATCAGTTCCCGAGGGGACAGGTCAAGCTGTATCGCAGTGCTGTGGCAGGATGGCTGGCTTGTTGTAGGTTTGATATTGCTTTCTGGGCGGGCTTGTGATTAGTTCATAAGAGAGGGTTTATAAACTGAATTCAGCAAGGGGACGATATGGCCAAAAAGAAGCATGAAGATATAGGAGTGCCGTTGTTCGATAAAAATCTGTTTTCCCTGCCCCGAGAGCAGGCAGCCGAAAAGAAAGCCTCTTATATGAAAAAAATGAGGAAAGAAAAGAGGGAGCGCAAGGCCAAGCGTAAAGCTGAAATTCAGGATCAAGAGAATGCAAGGAGAGAAGCTGGTCTGATAGCCATAAAGATGGTCAAAGTTGCTCGTCAGGCTGTTAAAGAATTTAAAAAAATACCGTCGAGTCAATCAAAAGGATTTATTGATTTCAGCGATGAAATTTTAGCTCTCAAAACAGAAGTCCTCAAATTAGAAAAGGACGTGGCGACAGTCTGGGGCATTAAATAGCAAGAAAGGCTCCCCGGATCTGGTTATTGCTTTTTCTTAGAAGTCTTTTTTATCTCTTTGAGCAGGGTATGGATGGTTCCAGGTTCAGACGAGGGTCAGATAGGGATGTAATCAACAATGACATTTTCAAACTCTCCCATTTTTTTTGCCACGTTAAGCATGTTTTTTGCTGGTCTTAATGATGTAGTCTTCAAGCGCTACTCTTCAAAAGACCGATCCCGGGGCATGTATGTCCTTGGTATCGGTATTATCTGGACGGTTCTTCAGGCTGCCACATTCTGGCTTAAAGGTATGCCCTTTACATTAGACAGCACTACGTTACTCTTCGGTCTCTCGGCAGGGATTTTCCTGACCTTATCCAATCTGTTGCTGATTGAAAGCTTGACCCATATCAACGTCAGTCTTGGCTCTACCATATACCGCTTAAACACGATTGGAGTCATTCTACTCTCCGTCATTTTTCTTGGTGAAACAATAGGATTGTTCAAGTGGGCAGGGATAGTGACGGGAATTTGTGGTGTGCTTCTGCTCTACCAAAAGTCGCACTTTCATGGTGAGGGTCGAACTTTTCTTCTGTTCTTCTCTGTTGCGATTGTAGCCTCAATATTCCGGGCAACCTATGGTGTCATAACCAAGGGAGGTATCTTACA
>JAUWLT010000221.1 GCA_030613515.1 Desulfobulbaceae bacterium | reverse complement strand
GGAGAGAACAATGGGGACGTATGAAGAAATTTTCAAGAAGAGCATAGAAAATCCTGAAGAATTCTGGGGCGAAGCTGCCGAATCCATTGACTGGTACAAGAAATGGGATAGTGTGCTGGATCGCTCCAACCCTCCTTTTTATCGCTGGTTCAGCGGCGCTGAGATGAACACCTGTTACAATGCTGTCGATCGCCACGTGGAAAACGGTCGCGGCGACCAGACGGCCATAATCTATGATTCCCCTGTAACCGACACCATCCGCAAGATTTCGTACACTGAGTTGCGTGATCAGGTGGCAACTTTTGCCGGGGCACTCAAAGCCCAGGGCGCTGAAAAAGGTGATACCATCATCATCTACATGCCCATGATTCCTGAAGCCGTTGTGTCCATGCTGGCCTGTGCCCGCCTGGGGGTTATTCATTCGATGGTCTTTGGCGGTTTTGCCGCCAATGAGCTGGCCATCCGCATCGATCATGCTCAGCCCAAGATGATTATCTGTGCCTCCGGCGCCATTGAGGGCAAGAAGCAACTGGCCTATAAACCGCTGGTCGAGTCAGCCATTGAGCAGTCTGACCATAAACCGGAAAAAACCATTGTCTTCCAGCGTGAGTTTCTGAGTGCTGACCTGACCCAGGAGGGTGACCTGGACTGGCAGGAGATTATCAAAGATGCCCAGCCGGCGGAATGCGTTCCTGTGGCAGCAACCGATCCGCTCTACATCCTCTACACCTCCGGCACTACAGGCATGCCTAAGGGTGTTATTCGTGATAACGGTGGGCATGCCGTGGCTCTGAACTGGACGATGAAAAACATCTATAATGTACAGCCCGGCGATGTGTACTGGGCAGCCTCGGATGTGGGCTGGGTGGTCGGCCACTCTTATATCGTTTATGCCCCGTTGCTGTATGGCTGCACTACCATTGTCTACGAGGGCAAACCGATCGGCACCCCGGACGCCGGTGCTTTCTGGCGGGTTATTGAGCAGCATAAGGTCAAGGTGATGTTCACAGCACCTACAGCATTCCGCGCTATCAAGAAAGAAGATCCCGATGGCGTCCTGCTCAAAAAATACGATCTTTCCAACTACGAGGCTTTGTTCCTGGCCGGAGAACGGCTTGACCCGGATACCTACCACTGGGCACGAAAATTGCTTGATGTGCCGGTTATCGATCACTGGTGGCAGACCGAAACCGCCTGGGCTATCGTGGCCAACCCTATGGGCATTGAACAGTTCCCGGTTAAGCCCGGTTCGCCCACTATGCCGGTTCCGGGTTATGACGTAAAAATTCTGGATGACGAGGGCAACGAGCTCGGCCCCAACCAGGAGGGTAATATCGTAGTCAAACTGCCCCTGCCCCCCGGCACACTGGTGACTCTATGGCGCAATGATGAGCGTTTTGTTTCCTCTTACATGGATGCCTTTCCCGGTTATTACGAGACCAGTGATGGCGGCTATATTGATGAGGATGGTTATGTGTTTGTCATGGGCCGCATTGATGATGTCATCAATATTGCCGGTCACCGGCTGTCCACCGGGGCCATGGAAGAGGTCATCGCTACCCATGTCCATGTGGCGGAGTGTGCGGTATTCGGCACGGATGATTCACTCAAGGGCCAGAAACCTCTGGGACTGGTCGTACTCAAAGCGGGTGTGGAATGTGACGAGGAGGAGTTGAAAGCCGAGCTCGTCAAGATGATCCGTGGCCAGATCGGTCCTATTGCCTGCTACCGTGAAACAGCAATTGTCGCCCGTCTGCCCAAGACCAGGTCCGGCAAGATCTTGCGCGGTACCATGCGTTCCATCTCTACCGGGAAGGAATACCGGATGCCATCCACCATAGATGATCCAACCTGTCTTGAAGAAATTACAGAGTACCTGAGACAGATGGGCTACCCTGAGAAATAACAGCTGTGGATCAGGCTTGAAGGATTTCAGGTTGTTACCAGCCTGTACTGTATCTTCTCAATAATCGGTGGTAATGTCATGCTGTTTCGTGTAGGAGCCCTGTCCCCAGGGCGATAAAAGGACCGGCATCGTACCACAAGCTGGCAATCGCCCAGGGGACTGGGCTCCTACAAATAACATGAACCACCAGTTATTGAGAAGTTACCCTGAACTCCTTCAAGCTGAACCGGATAAACCTGAAAGCACGAAATAACAAATTCGAAATCCGAAACAAAAAAGAAAAACGATTTCAAATATTCAAAACGAAAGCAAAATGGAACAGATCAGCTGGGATGATTTCAGTCGGGTGGAGTTACGGGTTGGCACCATTGTCAAGGTGGAAGAATTTCCTGAGGCCCGCAAGCCCGCGTATAAACTGCAGATTGATTTTGGTGAAGAAATCGGCATAAAAAAATCAAGCGCCCAGATCACGGATCTGTATACTGTTCAGGAGCTCGCAGGCAGACAGGTTGTCGGGGTGGTCAACTTCCCGCCCAGGCAGATCGGCCCCTTCATGTCAGAGTGTCTCGTCACCGGCTTTATTCGAGACGATAACGCAGTGGTACTTGCCGTACCGGACAAAGAGGTTCCCAACGGTTCAAAATTAGCGTAATTTTCCTTGTGCCGCATAAGCAGGGTGATTTCATTTTGCCCTGGAACATCATTTTAAAAAAGATCCCAACGATCGGTTTGCGAACCAGCTGTGTGAGCCTGCCGGTATTGCTGGATTTCTCGGAGTCTCGTTGTACTCGCCTGCCTCAAGTAAGTCTTTGTTTAGATTAAACAACAAATAACTATGTCAGAACACGTAACATTCAGAGTAGTTATCGACAAGCCTTGTCTGCCCGGTTACGACTTGAGGGCCATCTGTAACGTCTTTGGCGATAAAAGGAGCCTCCATTGGTAGCAGAGATTATGTATCGTTGTGCAGTGGTGTCAGATATTCCCCTGCTCGCCGGCCACCACCGGCTCATGTTTGAAGAAATGCGAGCTGTAGAAAGTGATAATACCCTAAAAGATAGCTGTTGCTCAGGACCTGATTGTTGTGTGAGCTTTCCGTCGCTCATGGAAAGCCCGGATCCTTCACCCGATTTTAAGCAGCTTGAAGCTGTACAGCGATCTAAACTTGAGCAACAGCTGACAGACGGTTCCTGCGTGGCCTGGATTGGTGAGTGCCGGGGTGAACCGGTTGCCAGTGGAGCGATTTCCGTAATTAAGACAGTTCCCGTGCCCGAAGATCTCTCCTTTGAAGTCGGTTTCCTGCATAGCGTGTACACGATAAAATCTATGCGGGGTCGGGGAGTTGCATCAACAATTCTTGACCATCTGCTGGCCCATTGCCGGGGAAACGGCTTGAAGCGCGTCCAGCTCAGTGCCAGTGAAGCGGGCAGGGCGATCTACGGGAACAAGGGGTTCAGAAAGATGGACGAGGCAATGGTTTGCTGGTTGTAACATCCATTGAACCGAAAGAAATGTATCACTCCGATTCCACATCAAGACGTGAGGAAAAAATGACGGATCAGGAAAAAATGGCGGATCATGCGGCTGAGCTTTTTTTAGACAGATTTCACTGAAGTCAGGCCATTCTTGGCGCGTGCGCCAGGTTGTTCAAAGATGATGGGCCGTCCGATGAACTGATAGCGGCCATAGCCCCGTTTGGCGGGGGGATGGGCAGCAGCGGCCAGATCTGTGGGACGCTTTCAGGGGCTCTGGCAGTTATCGGTTATACACTGGGAAAAACAGAACCTCAGGCCCGCGACCATAAACTGATGTGGAAAATCAGCTACAAGATGGTCAAGGAATTTGCAAAAATTACCCAGCCATACGGGGGCTCCAACTGTTTTGATATTGCCCGGTTAAATTGGAAGGATTACGCGGCGGTTAAACAATTCTACACTGACCCTGACAGTACCCGCCACACGAACTGCGTCAGGGTTATCAGGGAAACAAGTAACTATCTGTATAGCCTTATTAAAGAAAATTTCCCTGAAGAGGATAAACCGGAAAGCACGAAATAAGCAGTACGAAACCATCATCTATGATAATTTCGTATCAAGTTATTGAGTCCGTCATTCCCGCGCAGGCGGGAATCCAGTCTTCACAGTAAGTTATGGATTCCTGCCTGCGCGGGAATGAACTGTGCTTAAAGTCAAGATTTATTAAATCTGTTTTCATACCTCAGAACAGATTTGTTGATTTTTTACTATGCCAACTGCATGCTGAAGGGCTGTTGGTGTTTGATGACTCCAAAAACCTGTCTTAGCAATTTATGTGCAATGGCGACTTTGATAACCTTTTCAGGTTTCCCCTTAGTGTGCATTTTTTCGTAGACAGCAACACACTGAGGATTGGTTCTTTTTGCCGTTCAGCTGCACATATAAAGCAGAGATCGCAAACGACCATTACCAACTTTGGTTATGTGCCCTTTGCCTTTAACGCTGGTTCCTGATTCGTAGGTACGTGGACTCATACCGATATAGCTGAGAAATTTTTTAACATTATCAAA
>JAUWLT010000105.1 GCA_030613515.1 Desulfobulbaceae bacterium | reverse complement strand
TCAAGCATTCTCGGTCGTTGACTTCATCGATTTCCTCGATTGCCGCATAAATTTCTTGAGTATCAAATTTCAACGTCAGGTCATCATAACCATCGCTTGTTAATTCATGACAGTCCATAATATTACACTCGTCAACGATTGTATAAGGTGTTGCAACATCTTCTATTTTCCAACGAAGAGGAGACACGCCTACCAATGTGATTGATTCAGGATCGATAGTAGTCACATCAAAGCCATTTGCTGTGCCTAAGACAGCAACAGGGAGGACACCTTTGCTTCCCACATTGATCGGGGTCGGGCAACCACCAGGTTTTATATCCACATAAACAGGGACAGGACATATATCGGTTGTTTCTTTCGCGATTGTAGGTTCCTCGGTACTGTCGATTGTTACCTGATTAGTCAAAACTGTTCCAGGAAGTGCCGTGACATTTATCGTTAACTGAACACATGTCTTTTCGGATTTACCAGTAAGTGAACCGATTTTCCATGTGACAATACGGAAGGAGGAGTCATATACTCCACCGCTGTCCGCAGAGACAAAGCTTGCTTCAGTAGGAAGTGCGTCGGTGAGGATTACGTCATCAACAGCATAAGAATTAGGGTTATCGTAACAAATGGTATACGTTAAGTTCTCGTCGGAAACCGCACATCCATCCTGACTGAGACCATCTGATTTTGAAAGAGTAAGAGGCTCAGCAATAGTTACCTGACTCCACATGACGACAGAGAAGAATGCCATCGGAATTACAAAAAAATTATTCATTATTTCGCTCCTGTTATCGCAAAATTTTCTTTTAAAAAAACCTATACGCTACAATTACTTTTTCGTTATAGTAGTCGAATCAACTTAAAAACACAAATTTGGGGGATATCTCTTTTGTGGATACTGAACGAAAAAAGATGTTGCTGCTTACTTTTTATTGGTAATCTTAATCAGTTAAACAAAACTGCAAGTTAAGATGGTTCCTGAGAACTATATACGTAACAAACGCTGCCATAGGGTTTTGGGCCTCTGGCTCAAAATTCCTACCTGCTAAAGTCAACATCTTTCTAAAAGGTCTGGATAGATATGAGATATGTTAACTTGATACTTTCCCTATTGCTGCCCCAACCTGTGCGAGTACTTGCCGCCGGACATCCGGTTTAGGAAATATTAGGATTTAGAGTCCACTTGATAAACCAGTCCGCCGTTTTATCAACCCCGCCTTTTACGTCCAGGCAGACAATCCCGGAATTTTGAAACCGGTACACCAGAATATGTTCAGACCCTGTGGTCAGGAAGGAGACAAGTCGTTCCATGAAGGGCATGTGACCAACCACCATCCAATTGCTCTGAGGTTCAATACTGGAGGCAAAGATCCGTACATCATCCATGGGATTGATGCCGGAAATCATTTCCATGGGAGTTTCCAGAGCCAAAGCCTGATAATAAATAGTGGCTGTCTGTTCCGCCCGCTTCTTGCCCGAATGGACGATCTTTTGAACGGGTATTTTGTAGCCTTTGGCTACCATCGCAATACGGTTTGTCTCCTCTGTCCCTAAATCGGAAAGCCCTCTTTCCGGGTCCATATCCTTGGATGCACTAATGCCGTGCTGAACCAGAAATAACGCCATGCCGCCACCTCCTTTAACCGGTTTGACACAAATGTGTTTTTCAGTCTGATAGAGAATGCATAAACTCAACCTCACTATCCATTCAAATGAACAGAAGTCACTACAACAGCGATTCTATTTCCTTGGTCAGTGATGCGGGTTTATGTGACGACGAAAAACGTTGCACCACATGCCCCTCCCGATCAACCAAAAATTTTGTGAAATTCCATTTAATCACTTCACTTCCGAGAATCCCCGGCCGCTGTTTTTTGAGATGCACATAAAGCGGATGGGTATTTCGGCCATTAACCTCGATCTTGGCAAACATCGGAAACGTAACTCCGTAATTGAGCCGGCAGAACTCCATAATCTGCTCTTCGGAACCGGACTCCTGGTTGCCAAACTGGTTGCAGGGGAAACCCAGGATCACCAAACCTCGATCTCCGTACGTGCGGTACAGTGCCTCAAGCCCCTCGTATTGGGGTGTAAACCCACATTTGCTGGCCACATTTACTATCAGCATAATCTTGCCCTTATAAGGAGCAAGATTGGTAAGCGTTCCATCAATGGTTTTAACATTGATGTCATAAATATTTGTCATCTCAACCTCCTTGGCGCAAACGTTCGAGGTCCACACCAGTATCCTTGCCGGTACCCATTTAAACTGTCACTGGTAATGTAGTGGTTCAAGTTAAAGGTAAAGATGTTGACTCCCGAAATCGAGGGTAAACAGTAGCTGAAACCATCCCGATACCTTTTACGAGATCATCAAGATAGTTTTTTAAATTGAGTGAATGGCTTAATTTCATTTTCATGAATAGCGGTAAGCAGTTCCTGGGGTGTATCCAGGAAATCTTGAGAAAGTTTTTCCGGGTCAAAAAAACATTTGTTAATGAGAGGTATCAAATTTAATTGCTCCCATCTCGTCACATAATACTGGATCAGGTCGGGAATAAGGGAAAAAACGTCCACATCCGAGTAAGGATCAGTAAAACTTGAATCCTGTAATTTTTGCACGGAAAGGGACTGGGATTTGTAAAAGTTCTCTATAAACATTATCTCTTGCGGCAGGCGTGCCTCAATCCCGAATCTCATCATGATCTTCGTGGCAATAAGCATTGTTTTAATTCCGGTAAGAGCCAGAGGAAGTGGAACAAAAATTTCTCTTGGTCTTTTCAGCATGAGATAATTACGGATTGTGAGGATGATTGTACTCAACTCCACTGGGGTTGGATCCGCGAAATGATATATCTGTCCGGTGAACTCATCCCTGTTTTGAAGAACATGCCGAATAAAATAAGGAATTTTCTTTGAGTTGGTATATGTGTGGCGCACACCTTTTCGTGTGAAAAGTGCAGGCATAGACTGGTCAACTATTGCAAAAAGAAGGCGCTGGAGCCCTTGAATTTTATGGTCATGCTTTCCATAGACGATAGCCAATCTGACAACAGTGTAATCAAGCCCTTCCGTCTTCCGAAGGTGTTCCAGTGTCAGTTCGCACATCAACTTAGATTTGGCATAATTGCTCATATCCGCAGTCAGAGGCAGGGTATCGGTTTCTTTGAGATCATCACCCGAAGGTAACACTGCTGCCGAACTTATGAATATATACGGAATGCCAAGGGCTATCGCGACTTTTGCCAGGTTTATCGAGCCGATATAGTTAGTTTCAAAGGTAAGTTTGGGATTGCTATCCAGGGCAACCACGGCTGCATTAATAATAAATTCAGGACGATAGGACTTAAAATAATCTTTTATATCATCAGGTTCCCTGATGCTCAGTTTCTTGCTGTTGGGGGCAAGAATATCATACCCCAATTTTTTTTTGAAATTATGGACTAAAGCACCACCAACGAGGCCTGAACCGCCAATGATAATCCCAAATTTTCTTGTAAAGCCCGTTTCCTGCTGAATCATAAGGCAACAACTCCTTGTGTAACTATACGTGTTCCATAAGGATCATAGGGCTCCTGTGCCGGCTTACAGTTAAGGGGTATATAATATCGCAAGCTACCAACCCTGTGATGAGTTACGGATCATGATTTTGAATGAAACACCCCGACATTTTGACCGGCATGGTTCATATAGGTTATTCTACTGTAAAACCAATTCCTGCAATTGAAACATATTTATTGCCATCTGAAACTCCTGGGATTTATTTCGCTTTATTTTAGCAGATATTTTAAGAAGTTAAGGTACGGACACAGATTCTGATATTTCTGGATGGGCATTCGTTAAGGTAATCCAGGTAACGCTGTATTGTCACGCCGTTATACTTTTTCTACTTTATTGAGATGTGAACCGGCAGGGTAAGATTTTTTCAATTTTCAGTACTCAAGATGTTTCCTGCGGGAAGAAAAGGGGATACCCATTAAAGGGCTCTTTGTCAAGGAATAGGAATCACCATTCAAGCTATTGTGTTTTTGTCAGCAATTCCTCAGGTTGCTGTTCCTCCAAGAGTCCTGTGCAAGTGCAAGGGTTAGCTGGTGCGCGTTTCTTCCATAATGCTGAGAATTATTTCCCGTGCTTCATCCTCGATTTCAAGTTCATATATGGCCATTTCCTTTTCCCATACCTCTTCAGGGATGTGAGCTTGCAGTTCAAGGATATGGTAGCTTTCTATGTTCAGGCCAATACCGGCCAGGGGGCCTGCAAAGCCGGGATCACCATTTTTAAAGGTCTGGGCCATGATCCGTATAGTGGATGGTTGATTGATTCCAAAGACAATGAGCAGATTCTCCGCCCCATACTGCTCAGCCAGATTTTTCACCTCTTCCTGTACCGTAAGACCTACGGCGCCTGCCGCAGTTCAGACGAAACAGGCAGTGGCCTCATAAACGATCTCGGCACCCGCGGCCTTGATACAGTTGGAAACCGTTGTCCCGGAAATGTCATCCCGTTCTCCAAAAACGATAGCTTTTTTCCCTTGTATCATCTGTGCTGTCTCCTCATTTTATATTTAAAGTTTGGGATTACGTTCCAGGATAAAGGAAACCCCGTCCAGCAGGTTAGTGCAGCGGTTAAGAAAAAGACTTGCCCGGGAGAGAAACATGGCCCGTTTGATTTCCCCTCTGTGCATGGCCTCCATGGCATGGCCGATGTAGGGGATTGCAGATGGAATATGCCCTTGGGTCGGGGCAAAACCCTTCATGCCGATCCTTTTGATCCAGGAATTCATTTCGGATTTCTCAAGCTGCCCGGCACGTACAGCCATGGCCGCAATTTTACGATAATTTTTTGCCGCTACATCGCCGGAACCGGCAAACTCCATGATTTCAGGATTCTGCAGTTCAGCGGCATAGCAGTCAATGTCCGTGCATTTCAGGCCAAGAGCCTCAAGGGGACCCAGCAGATAATGACGGAATACGGCTTCGTCCGTGCTGCCGGCGCTAACAGGTACCGTCCCCACGGCTCCAGGCTCAAGGCGGATAACGGGGCTTGCGCCGTCATCCTCGCTTATAAGCAGGGCTGTACAACCAAGGCAGTCGTCGAGAATGGGGAGTTCATGATCCAGGAAGGACTGGAATTTCATTCCGAGTTTGGCAAGTGATCCGCCGCCGATAACGGCGACTCGCTTATACAACCCCGCCTTAACCATGGCCGCAGCCGTAATAATGGCCGATGCAGGTGCAGCGCAGAAATTCTTGATATCCATACCTGAGGAGTTGGTACAGCCGCACATCTCTCCGATGGCCTTGGCCATGCCGCCCCCGCCACGCTGATAGCGATCGCCACAGGCCTCTTCGCCGCAGCTGATCAGAAAATCAATTTTTTCAGGATCAATTTTTTCACGATGCAGGAGCCAGGTAAGGGCCAGTGCCCCTGTGGCCTTTGTGCATAAATTTTCAAGAAGGGTGTATGGTCCGAGATTTTCATCGTCCCTCCCTTCTGCCCGCTCGTCACCGTGGAACCAGCCCCTGGTTTTTCCCTCAGAGCGCATGACCAGTGCAGAAGCCTGGGTTGAATCTTGCTGTACATGGTTATGGCCGCTTTTGCGTGGTGTTTCAAGCCTGGAAGCAAAGTCGGTAAACAGGGGGTGAGCTGCAAGACGTTGCTGCAGATTTGCTAAAGCAGTTTTGTCCACTGCAAAAAGAGGCGGGTTCAGAACATCTGCCAACTTGAGCATACCGTAGAAAGTTGTCTGATCCAAGACTTCCCCGAATTTGCCTTTGCTGCTGCCTGCTGTTGCTCCTTCAAACCAGGGCCTTGGAATATTTTTCAGTTCATCGGGTGAAAGGTTACCGATAAAGGTCTGGTTTGGAGGGTAGCCGAGAGCTTTGTCATACGAGCGGAGTGAGTGGGCAATGGATTCCCGGATGGTGGAATTGTGCGCTATCTCCCGGCGTGGTTTTGAGCCATACTGTACAAGGTCCGGTACATGAACCAGGCAGTAGGAACAGTTTTTTATGACTGGAGATGAGGCCATATTATTTTATTGGGTTTAATTATTACTTCCGCCATTTATTAAAAAAGAACCGCAGGGGGCTTGTGGATTCGCGGCGAGGGCGCCGCTCCTACCCTGAGAGCTCCCGGTAGGAGCGGCGCCCTCACCGCGAAAAAAGAGCAAATGGCCCACCTTAGAATCAAGCCCTCCTTTTTATTTAAAGTGAAACATTCCGGTTGACCGTTTTCCATACACTAGGCTAAACCGGTACCTCATGCCCCTTGTAAAGTTCTTTGATAACTGCTGCATAGCGGTGTTCAACGGTTTCTCGTTTCAACTTCAAGGTCGGAGTCAGCAGACCGTTTGCAATGGACCAGTCGTCCAGGAGCAGGCTGACTGTACGAATCCGGGCATTGCCGGGAAATTCGTGGAGCAGGGCTTCAAGTTTTTTGATGACAGCCTGTTTTGCAGCAGGTTCCTGCAGTGCCGAGTCCTCGTCCGGATCCAGCCCGCACTCCTCAGCCAGCTCATTCCATGAGGAGCGATGCAGCACCAACAGGGCGGCAAGATACGGCATGCCCTCGCCAACCACCATCACATGATCGAAAAGGGGATCGCCTCCAATGGTCATTTCCAGGTCCACAGGGGGGACCTTCTCACCGGTTGAGGTGACGATGATTTCCTTGAGTCGCCCGCGGATATGGATGTCGCTGTTCTCCATTTCCACCACATCGCCGGTGTGGAGCCAGCCCTCGCTGTCAATGGCCTCTTTGGTCTTGTCCGGCAGGTTCCAGTAGCCTGACATGAGGCCTGGGCTTTTCACCAGCAGTTCATTCTCACGGCCGATTCGACATTGAACTTCGGGTAAGGGAGGCCCCACCGAGGCCGGAATATTATGATCCAGGCTGTTAGTGCTGACCACGGGCGCCACCTCTGTCAGTCCATACCCCTGGAGCAGGGGAAGTCCCAGGCTGAGAAAAAACCTGGAAACAGCCTCATGCAGGGGAGCACCGCCGCTCACGGCAAATCGGATTCTGCCGCCAAGCCGGTCAAGTATTTTGGCCGCTGCAATACGTTGCAACAGGGGCCAGAGCAAGTTTTCCCGAAAGACCGAGGATGAAGCTCGTCCCTGTGAAGTTTCAAAATGATGCCGGCCGGTATCAAGAGTGAGCTGAAACAGCCACTGGGCAAAGCTGCTCTTTTGCTGCAGCTGATGCCGGACCTTGGCGTAGACCTTCTCAAAAATGCGGGGAACCGAGATAATGATCGTGGGCCGTATGGTCCGCAGGTCTTCCCCCAGGTCTTCCATGGAACGGGCGTAGGCAACCGAGCTGCCCGCCATCATCGGCGTATAGTAACCTGCCGTGCGTTCAAAGGTATGGGAGAGGGGCAGAAAGGAGAGCAGGACATCGGAGGTGTAACAGGGGATTACTTTCAGGATAGCCTCAGCGTTCCAGAGTATATTATAATGCGAGAGCATCACACCCTTGGGTGGGCCGGTGGTTCCCGAGGTGTAAACGATTGTTGCCAGGCTGTCGGGGTTATCGGGATGGATGGTTATCTCGCCGGCATCACTGGGCAGCCACTGGCTAATTGAATCAGTCGAAATATCAGGAGCCTTTGCAAGAGGTTTTTCCTCCAGGCAAATGACCTTATCGAGCTCCGGGAAGGAGGTAGCAAGTGGGACGAGTTTCAGCCACTGCTCGGCAGTCCCTGTCAGCAGCAGCCTGCTTCCCGAGTCTTTCAGAAGGTAGGCAAGATTTTCAGGACTGTCCCAGGTGTAGAGCGGGACCACCACCAGACCAAGCGCAAGAGCGGCCTGCTCGAAACAGACCCATTCTACGGAGTTGGCGAGCAGAATCGCTACCCGGTCGCCCGCCGCAAGTGACTCTTTTATCAACCCCTGCTGCCATCTTGCAATAGAGTTGCCGATTTCCTGCCAGCAATAGCTGACCCATCTGTTCTGTTTCCTGTCATACTGCTGGTAGGCGGGACTACTGGGTGTCCGTTCAATCCGGCATTTGAGCAGGCCGGGGAGTGTGGAGGCCTCGGCAGCGGAAATGGTATCCGGAATTTTGCTGAGAGCTGTATCGTGTTTCATTACTCTTCCCTCCTCGGTGTATCGGGTCGTTCAATTTCCATCTGCGAAATCGAGGTGTAGACGCCGGCCAAATCAGGCTCGCCGCAATGGCGCAGTATCTCGGAGCGCACTGCATCACGCAGTTTGACGGCAGCCTTCCAGTCACTGCCCGTCGGCATGATCGGTTTGCCGATAATAATGCTCACCGCGCCTTTCCTGGGAAACCAGGAACCGCCCCGGAGCTTGTTTCTGGTTCCGCGGATCGTCAGCGGCAGCACAGGAATTCCGGCCTGGGCCGCCGTGACAAAGGCACCCATCTGAAAGGGCAGCAGGCCGGGCATGCGCTGCAGGGTACCTTCGGCAAAGAACAACGGCCGTTTGCCTGCAGTTGCGAGTCGACCAATCCTGCGGGCATCTTCCACCCCTTTTTTGGCATCAAATCGCTCAACAAAAATTACATCCAGCCTGGAGAGCATCACCCGGGCAAAAAATTTATCTGCCAGTTCAGCCTTTGCCACAAAGTTGCAGGT
>JAUWLT010000054.1 GCA_030613515.1 Desulfobulbaceae bacterium | reverse complement strand
TGAAGCGGTTGATTGCCGAGGGATGATCAGTCACAAGATATTTCGTCAGTATTGTATCCCAGAGACTATGGTCAATAACCTGTGTACTGTTCTCTACAGAAGCCTGCCAGCGAGGCCAGAGCTCAGCAGATGGTGCTGCCGCAGCCGGTCGTATCCACAGAAGAAGGCTGCATGCCAGTACCACTGTCAGCAGGCAGGTAACTGAACGTTTGTTCCCATATAATATTGTCAACATATTGCTCTCCTGCATAATAGTGAATTTTACAAACTTAGTCGGATCTACGGCCTAAACCTTACAACATTTTTTTGAGGTCATGGTTAACAGAACGGAAGAATTCTGCAAGGTTCGAGTAAGTGATTACACTTATAGTATAGTGAAAACTACTATGAAAATATGGAGGACTACTATGAAAGGGAAAAATAAAATTACAATTTTTGTGCTGCTCGGCGTATTTTTTTTAACCTGTACAGTGAGTTTTTCAGAGGTGATTAGAAAAAACGGCAAAATTTTTCTCAAAGACAGGCAAGGTGAAAAATGGAAAATCACTCAGGCGGTTTCCATCGGATTTCGTCCACATAATTTTCAATTTGGTCTTGGGAGGAATGCGTTTTCTCCTTTAGACGACAGCTATCTTTCGACTGCTGCCAAAAGAACTCCTCGAAGATTGCGGATTTTAGGTGTTCAGGGAGAAAATGAAAGCAAAGCATTTTCTATAAAAAAACTTAAAGGTCATGAGATTGCCAACAGTTACATTGGCGATACACCTATTGCAGCTGCGTACTGACCACTTCAAAACTTGGCGGCTGTGTACAGCCGTGAAATCGATGGCCGGCTATTAACCCTGTCTCCTTCAGGATGGACCTATAAACGTACCTTTGTCCTTTATGACAAAGAAACAGGATCGCTCTGGTTTCCAGACGATGATGGGCTGCTGGCAATCCAGGGGGAATACTTCCAGAAGAGACTTCCCAAGGTTCTGTTTGAGGACACTGTATGGAGCAAATGGTCAAAAAAACATCCAGAATCAAAAATACTCAAATAATAAGATTGTTATGGCGGCACCCACGTAAAATGGTTTCGTGAAAATCAATTCACGAGACCAGAGACCATCAAGTTAATATTTCAAGGAGAAAAACTATGAATGATACAATTGTCTTTGTTTACAATGCAGATAGCGGACTGTTCAACACGCTTAGTGATACAGCGCATAAATTATTTTCTCCCGAGACATATGAATGTAATCTTTGCGCCATGACCTATTCCGCGCTTGGTATGAAAAAAGAATGGAAAGAATATCTGGATACGATGGATATCCCTCTTGAATTCCTGCATAGAGATGAACTCAAAGAAAAATATAGCACAGAGGTTGAATTGCCGGCCATTTTCCTCAAATCAGGAAAAGAATTGAATCTCGTCATAGATGCAAACGCTATTAATGAGTGCAAAGAGATTGCAGACTTAAAACAGCTCATCAACGAAAAGATTCAATCCTGACGCTGCAAGGTTTTCAGTGCCTTAATCGTATCTTCCGGTTCCGGCCGTACAGTATGATCCGTACTGATTTTTGCGTAACGGATTATTTGCTCCTGGTCGATGATAAAGCGTGACGAAAGCGGTAAGGTCCATGAATCGTCATTATTGTACACGGGAATATTAAGATCAAACTGCATGTATACCTGTTGCAGTTCTTCCGGCAGCTGATGGACAAGGCAGTAGCTTTCTGCAACCTTATTGCCCGGATCGCTCAACATCTCAAATTGCAAATTCTTTTCCTGCTGCATGGCAAGATTATGCTCCACTTGTTGTGGAGATATGGCCACGAGCGTTGCGCCAAGAGAGTTAATTTCGTCTACGATTGCCTGCAGAGCATCCAGCTCCATATTGCAGAATGGTCACCATTTACCCCGAAAAAAGCTCAGCACAACCGGGCCGTTTGCCAGAAGTGCGCTTAAACTGATTTCGGTTTCCGTAGTGTTGCGGAGTAAAAAATCCGGTGCCTTGACGCCGACTTTAACTGCTCGATCGGCAATACCTGAGTCACGTAATTTCTCACCGGCACGCTCCATGGTTTCAAGTGCCTGCTCAGGCGCCTGTTCAACAAAACCTTTTTTAAACGCATCCATCTGTTCCTGTAATTTCATGATCATTCTCCTGGGAAGTCTTTTCATGCGTTGCACACCCGGAAAGAAATAATACGAGCAGTCCGGCAAGAATTGAAGCAAACAGCCTATAGCCATACGACAATAAATCTTCCTGAAACCATGCCTCATATCTAAAATTTAACATTTCGCACAGGTCCTCAATGTTAGGAGCGAGACTTCGGATGGTTCGCTGCTGAATGGTTACAATTCATCACACCCACCTTGACGCATACCACAAAGTGGTTTATTTTACAAATATCAACATATCAAATAACCAGTTAGATCAGAGAAAAAGCCGAATCCGTTGTAAGGCGGGGGCGGAAAGCCACGGATCTTTTTAAGAAAGCCGGGTTGCCTTGAGAGAAGGCAGCCCGGCTTATTTATTTTTCCAAGAAGGGGGATCAATTATGAAAGAAAACAAGCTCTTTTCGCAGTTCAGGATAAAAAATTTCAATCTGAGAAACCGTATCGGCGTGGCGCCGATGACCAGGATGTCAGCGGCAGCAGACAGCATCCCGCGTCAGGACGTACTTGACTTCCTGGTACGGCGGGCGAAAAATGGTGCCTCAATCATCTTTACAGAAGCTATTGTCACTGACTATGAAAGCGGTCAGGGGTATCCCGGACAGTCGCGGATACTGACCCAGCCGCAAATAGATGCCTGGAAACCGGTTGTTGAGGAGATTCAGAAACAGGGCGCCATTGCAATCATGCAGATGTTTCACTGCGGCCGCATGGCCGGGCCTGAAGTGAACCCGGTAAACCGCAGCATAGCGCCCAGCCCCATCACCCCGAAACAGGACAATCCCATGACCGGCGCACCTTATCCCGTGCCGGAAGCCATGAGCCGGTTTGATATCGACCATGTAATCACCGGATTTGTGGAAACTGCCAAAGGGGCTGTTGAGGCCGGTTTTGATGGAATTGAAATCCACGGCGCCCATGGTTACCTTATCAACCAATTTTTATCATCCTATTCCAACAGACGTACCGATAGTTACGGTGGCTCGGTTGAAAACCGCTACCGGTTTGTCCATCAAGTGATTCAAGCTGTAAGAAAGGTAATCCCTGAAGACCGCCTGCTGACAGTCAGGATTTCCAACTGGGGCGTTGCCGACATGGAGGTCTCTCTTTTTGATTCAAAAGCGGAATACCAGGAGATCATCAGACGTCTGGCAAACGAACCCATCGACGCCATTTCCGTTTCTACCTACGGATACAATGAGAAGGCCTTTGGCACTGATAAAAACATGGCTCAGCTTACACGGGAGATTACCGACCTTCCTCTCATGATATGCGGAGGCATATACGATCGCGCAAGTGGTGAGGAGGCGTTGCAGGATGCGGATATTATACTCAGCGGCAAATCTTTACTCCTGAATCCGAACTGGGTGGAAGATGTACTGGCCAATAAAACACTGAATCGATACAAGTCGGAAGAGGCGGATATCGCTTACACTGAGGAGCCGCTCCCCTGAAAAGATTAAGAACTCCAGCTGATAAGAACAAGGCTGTCAGTCTTGTCCTTCAAACATGTATCAGAGGAAAATACTCATGGAAACAGAAGAAGCCATCAAGAACCGAAGATCTGTCAAACATTATGATCCAGCCCATCAGATGACCGATGATGAGATTAATAAACTCCTGTCGTTAGCAATACTCGCTCCCACTGCTTTTAACATTCAAAACTGGCGTTTTGTTATTGTCTCTGATCCGGAGTTGAGAAAGCAGATCAGAGAAGTCGCCTGGGATCAGTCACAGGTAACGGATACATCGTTGTTCATTGTACTGTGTGCAGATTTCAGATTTAAAGGCATGGGAGAAACCCGACCGCTATTGGGTTAATGCACCCATAGAGGTTCAGGAGTTTATGATTCCAGCTATTGATGATTACTATCGAGGTAAAGATCAAGTTCAAAGAGATGAGGCGATGAGATCCTGTGGCATTGTTGCTCAAACCTTGATACTGGCTGCACAATCGATGGGCTATGACTCATGCCCGATGGACGGTTTTGATTTTGACAAGGTTGCAGAACTGATCCGGCTTCCAGATGATCATGTCATTGCCATGTTTGTGGCAATTGGTAAAGGAACTCAAGAACCATGGCCTCGACCAGGACAGTTGAGTCTGGACGAGGTTGTCATTAAAAATTCATTTAAATGAAAATTCTGCATGGACAACAAATAATGTGTCTCTCAACTCCCTGAGATCGAACAATTTTCTAATAATATCAAAGGGAAACAGTATCAATCAGGAGGATCCCCATGAAACGAATTTTATTTATCAGTTGTTGTATCCTGCTTTATGCGTTCACTGCGCAGGGTGCTGTTCAGGGAACAGAAGTCCAATACCCCGCCGGTGATACGGTATTGAAAGGATACCTGGCCTTTGATGACTCCATCCAGGGCAAGCGTCCCGGCATCCTGGTGGTTCATGAGTGGTGGGGACACAACCCTTACGCACGCAAACGGGCCGACATGCTTGCCCATCTCGGTTACACAGCCCTGGCGATTGATATGTACGGCAGTGGCAGGACTGCATCCCATCCGAAGGATGCCGCTAAATTCTCCGGCGAGATTAGAAAAAACATGCCCATGGCCCGGGAACGCTTTGTTGCAGCCATGGAACTGCTACAAAAGGAACCAACCGTTGATCAGGAAAAGATTTCAGCCATCGGCTACTGCTTTGGAGGCGGTATTGTTCTGGAGATGGCGCGTTCCGGCCTTGATCTTGACGGCGTGGTCAGCTTTCACGGCAGCCTGACCACAGCCAACCCGGCCCGGTCCGGGGTAGTCAGGGCCAGGGTGCTGGTGCTCAACGGTGAGGACGACCCGTTCGTCAAGGACGAACAAATTGAAGCATTTAAAAAAGAAATGGAGGCTGCAGCCATTTCCTACCGTTTCATCAACTATCCGGGTGCAAAGCACTCCTTTACCAATCCTGATGCCGATAAATTCGGCAAAGAATTCAACCTGCCCCTGGCCTACAGTCCTGAGGCGGACCAACAGTCCTGGCAGGCAATGCAGGATTTTTTCAAAGCAATCTACAAATAACAGCCCAGAGCTGTTGAATTGTCAAAAGACTGGGGCCTGGTTTTCCTGACCCCCCGGCCAAAGTAAGTAATAGGTGATATGGACTCAATATTTTCAGATGCCCAGAAACGGCTCACCGAAGTCTTCAAATATTTTGAACTGCCTGATGACGTACGTGAAAAATTAAAGCGCCCTAAGTTGTCCCTTTGCGTCAGTATTCCTGTACGGATGGATGATGGCAGCCTGAAAGTGTTCACCGGATACCGTGTACAGTTTGATGATACACGTGGACCGACAAAGGGGGGAATTCGCTATCATCCTGATGTAACACTCGATGAAATAACTTCCCTCAGTTTCTGGATGACAATCAAGTGTGCGATCATGAATTTACCTTTTGGGGGAGCAAAAGGTGGTATTGTAGTTCATCCCAAAGAGTTGTCTCGCCTCGAACTGGAGCGTTTATCACGTAATTACATAAGAGAAATAGCAGATATTATTGGCCCTAAACGAGACATCCCGGCTCCGGATGTCTATACCAATGCAACCATAATGGGCTGGATGGCAGATGAATACGCGCAAATAAAACGTCAACAACTGCCGGGGGTTATTACGGGAAAGCCTGTGCATCTCAATGGCTCCTTGGGGAGGGTGGCGGCTACCGGGCGGGGGGCTCTCCACGTTTTACAGGAATGGGTGCAGCGCAAGAAACTGGAGCCAGAAAATATGACACTGGCGGTTCAGGGGTTCGGTAATGCAGGATACCATTTTGCAAGATTAGCCCATGACCAAGGATTCAATGTTGTCGCAGTGTCGGATTCCAAGGGAGCGATATTTTCAGAACAAGGCCTGGAGCCGGTCAGGGTTATGGAGCATAAGCAGCAGCATAAGGATTTAAAGACCATGATGTATTGTGATGGTTCCGTATGTGACCTGCAGCGTTACAAAAAGTTAAGCAGTGAAGAGATGCTGCAACTTGATGTTGATGTACTGGTGCTGGCAGCCCTGGAAAATCAGATCCATAAAGAGAATGGTGCCGCTGTTAAAGCAAAACTGATTCTTGAAATAGCCAATTAAATAATAGGGGACATAAATAATAGGGGACAGACCACGTTTTATCAAAGATTATCCCAAGTAAAACAACAGATAACTACGATTCAATACGGGATTTCCAATAACCAGGTTTCCGACGACTATGGGCTACAGCGATAACAATTATTTTCTGATCTCGGATGACATAAGAGAGGTAATATGGGAAGATAGGGCAGTTAACGCGTCGATATCGACCAGTTCGTTCTCGCCAGAGCAGGGGATCTTCAATGATACGGCTTAACACATGGCCGACCTCTAACCGAAATCGATTTCCCAGTCCTGGCTCCTTGATTCATACCAGAGTACAGCCTCTATTAGTTCCCGCTCCGCTTCATCAAGAAACTCTGCGATCACTATTTAAGCTGACAATCTATGTTGGCAAAAACATCTGAGGCTGGCCGGGAGCTGATTTCACCACGGTCATAGCTTGCGATACGTTCACGAATTTCTGCATCCCAGGCGTCTTCAACACTTTTGGAAAAACGGGGTTCACCAACAAGCAGAATCTTGTAAGCAAGTGTCAGACGTTGATCTTCCGGTAGGTGTGCTGCTTCCTGTAAAATGTGATTTATTGATTCCATACAATTATTATAGCAATAGGGAAGTTCTTTGTCATTTATGTTTTGGTGAATTGTAGGAAGGAATATCAAAAAACAGACTGGGATAGTTGAGCCTGGACGAGGTTGTCATGAAAAATTTATTTGAATGAAAATTCTGCATGGACAACAAACAATGTGTCTCTCTGGGGCTTAACTGGACACAAGGTTATTCTGAGTTATTCTGTGTTTCTTGTCTTCCTTGCTGCCTAAGCATTTGCCGTAACACCTTTTGCAGAATACCTCCATGGCGGTAATATTCCAGTTCCATAGGATTGTCCAGGCGTACGGTGGCCGAGAAGCTTATTAGAGTGCGGTCGTTACCGCGTTCAATCGTTACCGTGACCTGTGCTCCAGGCTTCAAGTTGCCGACTAGTCCGGTGATTGTTACCTGTTCACTGCCGTCAAGAGCCGGCGTTTCAGCATCCGTGCCGGCAGCAAACTGGAGCGGCAGCACTCCCATGCCAACGAGGTTGCTGCGGTGGATTCGCTCAAAAGACACGGCAATAACCGCCTTCACCCCGAGCAGCAATGTTCCTTTGGCTGCCCAGTCCCGTGAACTGCCGGTGCCATAATCCCTGCCGGCAATAATCACCAGCGGCGTGGCTGACTCCTGATAACGCATGGCAGCATCATAGATGCTCATCACGGTTCTGTCCGGCATGAAAAGGGTGAAACCGCCCTCCTGATCTACCATTGTGTTGCGGATACGGATATTGCCAAAGGTGCCGCGCATCATCACCTGATGATTGCCGCGCCGGGATCCGTAACTGTTGAATTCATCAGGAGTAATACCAAGGCCCTGCAGATATTGCCCGGCAGGACTGTCCTCTGGTATGGCTCCGGCAGGTGAGATATGGTCGGTGGTGATTGTGTCTCCGAAAATAGCCAGGACGCGGGCGTGTTCAATATCAGATACCGGCGCAGGTTCAGTTGGCAGATCCTGAAAAAACGGCGGTTCCTTGATGTAACTTGATTGTTGGTCCCACTGAAAAAGGCTGCTGGAGCTCACTTCCAGCTCCTTCCATGGTTCATTACCGGAGAAAATATCGCTGTAGCTTTCCGTAAACAGTTCGGGTGTGAGGGTCCGCGCCATAACTGCTTGAATTTCTTCAGGTGTCGGCCAGATATCCCGGAGATACACCGATACTCCTTCAACGTCGATACCCAGCGGTTCTGTCTCAAGATTAATGACCACTGTACCGGCAAGGGCATAGGCAACTACAAGCATGGGCGAACACAGGTAGTTGGCATGGATAAGGGGATGAATGCGGGCTTCAAAGTTGCGGTTTCCGCTCAGTACGGCCGCCACCTTCAGGCTTTTTTTATTAATGACCTCAGCGATCTCCGTCTGCAGAGGGCCACTATTGCCGATGCAGGTGGTGCAGCCGTAGCCGACAATATAAAAACCCAGGGCTTCCAGAGGTGCAAGGAGGTCGCTTCTGTCAAGATAATGGCTGACAACCCTGGAACCGGGCGCCATGCTGGTCTTGACCCATGCTTTAGAGCGCAGTCCCAGTGCAACCGCCTTTTGTGCCAGCAGACCGGCCCCGATCATGACTTCCGGGTTGGAGGTGTTGGTGCAGCTTGTAATGGCGGCAATGACCACTGATCCATCCCGGAGACGGACCTGTTCGCCGGCCAGATCAATAATTCCATTTTTCGTAGTTGCCCTGTCCTCTCCCTCTGTTGTTTTTTCTGCAAAAGGCAATGAGCAGGCCCCGCCTTCATCATCCCAGCATTCGCAGTCGGTCTCATTGTCCATTGCACTGATTGCTTCTGGAAAATGTGTGATAAAGGTCTCTTTCATTGCAGCAAGATGGATGCGTTCCTGGGGCTTGCGTGGTCCGGCCAAGCTCGGTTCGACCTCGGCAAGGTCTATTGTATAGACAACACTGTATTCCGGCTCGGGAATACTTTCGGCCATGAATAGATTCTGTTCTCTGCAGTACTGTTCCACAAGCTGCACCTGCTGCGGGGTTCTGCCGCTTTCCCTGAGATAGCGGATTGTTTCCCTGTCCACCGGGAAAAAGCCCATGGTTGCCCCGTACTCCGGTGCCATGTTGGCAATGGTTGCCCGGTCCGGCAGGCTGAGCTGCCGCATGCCGGGTCCGAAAAATTCAACAAAGCTGCCGACCACTCCCTTCTCACGCAGGAACTGAGTTATGGTCAGCACCAGATCGGTGGCCGTGCATTTCCCGGCCAAGCTTCCGGTCAGCTTTAGCCCGACAACTGCGGGAATTTGCATGGAGTAAGGCTGGCCAAGGAGAACCGCTTCAGCCTCAATGCCGCCGACGCCCCAGCCAAGTACCCCAAGGCCGTTAATCATTGTCGTATGGGAGTCGGTGCCGAGAACCGTGTCAGGATAGGCCAGGATTTCGCTACCCCTACTGTCTGTCTGGACAACCGAAGCCAGGTATTCAAGATTGACCTGATGAACTATACCGGTACCGGGTGGGACGACCCGGAAATTGGCAAAGGATTGCTGGCCCCAGTGCAGCATGGTATAGCGTTCATGGTTGCGCTCCATTTCCAGCTGGACATTGCGGTCATACGCATCTTTTGAACCGAAACAGTCAACCTGGACAGAGTGATCGATAACCAGATCGGCCGGAATAAAGGGATTCATTATCTCCGGGTTTCCACCATGACGGGCAACCGCTGAGCGAAGAGCCGCCAGATCAACCAGGGCCGGCACCCCGGTGAAATCCTGCAGGACAATCCGGCCCGGCATAAAGGGAATTGCCCGGGGGGACTCCATTTCCGGCTGCCATGATGCGAGGTTGACAACATCATCTTCCTTAACCACCCCACTGTTGCAGTGCCGCACCAGGTTTTCAAGCAGGACGCGGATGGAGAAGGGCAGGCTGGCAATGGTACAGAGGCCATGTTGTTCAAGGACCTTGATTCTGTACAGTGTGTAGTTTTCACTGCCTATCTGCAGCAAACTTGACGCGCCAAAGGGTGAAGCCTTATCATTCTTCATGTTGTCTACTCTCTGTAGGGTGCCTTGAAAAATTAGATAGTTCGTTTGAGTTCAAAGAACAGCGGAAATTGAAAGCACAGCATATTAGTCATATGTGAGCATTTTGATTTTCGCTGTGACACAGAAATCGGGCGAAATAGCAATTTTTCAAGGTAGCCTGTATACTCTGATATAGTCGATATACGCCCTGGCAGACTCTCCGGTATTATCTGAATCACTCATAACGGCAAGGGCGGCCATGGACGGAGGATCTTCACCAAAAGCGGCCCGGAAATCCCGGACAATATCCACCCTATGCTCCAACCATTCTCCGACCTTCTCCTGACCGGCTGCAACAGGGATCAGCATAGCCCGGCTGCTGTAAGGATCCTGGACGAACCGTGCCGACTGTTTTTTATTTGCCCAGATATAATTAAGGGAGCTGTGTGGAGGATATTTTCCGTACAGTAATCGTGCTATCCCATACTGTACCTTATTTCCCAATAACGCATTTCCCGGCTCATACTGGAACATTACATAGAGTCGCACGGGGTAGTCATTGGCCTCCTTTCTGTTACAGTCACCCTTTTTGTATACATTGCTTACCTTCCAGCGCCAGACGATATTAGGATAATCATAGACGTTAAACCGTTCCTTTAACAGTATGGCCGAGGCTGAGTTGCTGCTTTCTGCCAACAGGCACGATACGCCATCCTCATTGGTCGTACTGTAAGAGGAGTGCATTTCTATTTTTGGGAAACAAAATGGTTCCCAGCGCTCAAGAGAGGTAAACTGCTCGTCGAGAAAAACCTCCTCTGCCTGAAGTATTGAAACCGCAGAATAGAGCAGCGTGAACACCATGAAAAATATCTTTACCATGTCGCCACACATTCTGTTTAGCATTGCAATTACAATCTCCGGTCCCGAAGGCCGAGAAATTGCGCACAATTTTTCATGTTCGATGCCTGGCTATTCCAGGGAAAGATGCTGGTGTAGATAGGGTTGCCGCTCAATGCCGTATCACTGTATTCTTTGTCCATGCCACCTCAATCCGATATGACCGTTCGCTGCCATCATTTTTCTTGACCTCACCACCAGCATCCTTTACTGCTTTGACAATTGCTTCAAGGTGCCTTTTGCAACCGTGCATATCAAATGGGTATGTTCTGTGATATGTCTCGACTAGTGCTATGGGCGCCTTGACGATTATTACCATAACAATTAAAATTATTGTTTTCATCCCGTCTCGTTATCTTCTTTTCTCTATAGATTCAAACGTACAACCCAGCAAACCGCAATATTGCCCCACATATTCGGCCTTAGGACGGTAAATGAGAGGCGCTACAATAAATGATGCAAAACACACGTTTTTTGATCACGAAGCGCGAGGGAAGCATACATGTTTCCATCAAATTGCGTGATTAGTGAAAAACGCTGTTAAACCAAGCTGTTACCAAAAATGGCACCAGCAAAAATGGCATGATTGTTGCTAGCTTTTTGCTATTTTCTAAATCTGAGTTCCCTTATGCCTAAAAAAACCTACGAGTTCTGAGGCGGAGCCGAAGAATTATCTCTTCACTGCCTTCAGAAACATTAAATAGCTTGAAAATGATCCCATCATTGATCGTGCATCGGCTCAGTAAAGAGCCGGCTTTACCTGGGCCTCACCGGTCTTTTCTTCAATGATATGGGCGGTCCATCCCGCTATCCGCGAAATGGCAAAAATGGGTGTCATCAAGTCCGACGGGATTCCCAAAAGATGATAGACAGAGGCACTGTAAAAATCTACATTTGGCTTTATTTCCGTCTTGCCGCGTTTCTCAAATTCGGCCAATGCAGCTTGCTCAATTTGCATGGAGAGATCAACCAACTTCTCCTGACCGGTTTCTTTGCCCAGACTCAAAGCCATCTCTTTTAAAAACTTCGCTCTGGGATCCATGGTTTTGTAGACTGCATGCCCCATCCCCATAATCCGCTCACCGCTTTCAAGCTGTTTCTTTACCCAGCCTGCAATATCCTTTTCCTCTTTTAACGAAAGCAGCATTTTCATTACCAGTGCGTTGGCTCCGCCATGAAGGCTTCCCGAAAGAGCTCCAATGCCGGCTGTAACTCCGGCATAGATATGTGCCCTGCTAGATACAACCTGGCGACATGAAAATGTTGAGGCATTAAAGGTATGGTCCGCATGCAGGACAAGGCAGGTATCCAGTATGTGCGCCATCTTTTCAGAGGGTTTCACTCCGTGCAGCTGCCAAAGAAAATTAGCCGCATGGGAGAGGGAATTATCTGCAGGCAATGGTTCAAGCCCCTGCCTGATACGATGCCAAGCTGCAACCAGCACCGGAAGCCGGGCGATGAGCCTTACGGCCTTTCTGACATTGGCCTCTCTTGTGTCATCTGAGAGTTCAGGGTCAGCCATAGCCAGAAGCGGAACCCCGGCCTGCAGCACATCCATAGGATTGGCATCAACAGGGTAGTGCTTTAATGTTTCATAAAGGTATGCGGGGATTTCACTCGCCTTCTGTAACCGCTCATTAAAATAAGATAATTGCTTGGTATCGGGCAGGATCTCATGGAGAAGCAGATATGCTACCTCCGGAAAGGTAGCGTTTCGGGCCAGATCCTCGATGCGGTAGCCCCGATAAACGAGTACGCCTTCTTTGCCGTCAATAAAGCTCACCTTAGTATCGGCAACAGTGACGCCCCGCAATCCTATGTTCTTCACATTGACTGTTTCCATCATCTTAGCCTCCCTGCTGCTCGTGTTAGTTTTGGCTGTCAGGGAACAAAAGCCCATCCCCTGAGGTTCTTCTGCCTTCAGGATTTCATCTTTGGTGGTAATCTCTAAACTTACCTGTACATGGTATAAAGTATATCTTACTGTCAGAAATGCTACATTGTAGTATATAATATTTAATATTGGGGAGTATTCAGGCTTCCTGTCAACCAGATGTTATACTTAGCCGAGGTTGTGACATGAGAAAGGTCAATATTTTGATTTTATTTATATTATTTGTATTTACCGTTGGCGGGAATCGATCGTCCTCTGCAAGTGAATACAAAATAGAGAAGGCGACCGGGAATGTTTACAGATTTGTTGCTGACAGATATCAATCTGTATTCCTGGTGACGGAAAAAGATATTTTGATAACTGACCCTTTGAATGCCGAGGCTGCAACCTGGTTAAAAAAGGAATCGAAAAAGCGGTTTAAGTTTCCTGTGAAGTATCTGGTTTACAGCCATAACCACAGTGATCATGTCTATGGTGCCGAGGTTTTTAAAGATTCTCAACCAATTTTTATTTCCAGCCAATCAGCGAAACAGGATCTTGTCGTAACGCGTGCAAACACTGTGATACCTGATATCACATTTGAAGAGAGGATGAATGTCTCACTTGGCGACAATGAGGTTGAATTGCGCTATCACGGCCCTGTAGCGTGAGTTACATAATGCTACTATGCGCCTCACGCCACAACAATGCGGACTTAAAAAATTACGGCGCAATATTGCGCCATTTCATCGTTGACGCGACACTAGAACGTCCTTTTTATCTGGAGGAATAATTTTAAAATCATCTTCAGCAAGTCACTGAACAATTATAGTAGAGGATCTGTCATGTCTTCTCGTACCCGGTCAACCTTACCTTTGCCAGTCCTGAATACTTCTCAAGTCGCCATTGCCAAATAAGGAACTCTTTAACGGATGACCTCTTTCCTTACAAAGTCTCTAAAACAATATTA
>JAUWLT010000220.1 GCA_030613515.1 Desulfobulbaceae bacterium | reverse complement strand
GGTAAGCGTACAAAAATATTGAAAATTCTGTCTTTGAACTGTGGGTCAAAGCCGATGCCGTTATCTTGAACTGTGATCTGAATTCGGTTCATTCCCTCAGAGGTGGGCTCAGCCGGTTTTGCACTGATACGAATCTCCGGTATTGTATCGGGTCTGTGGTACTTAAGGCTGTTGCCGATAAGATTCTGGAACAGCTGCCGCATTTGTACCGGATCAGCTTCGATGACCGGCAGATCTGTTATTGTAATGGCAGCCCCTGTTTTTTTAATACGGAGAGCCAGGTCATCAAGTACGCCGTTTACCACTTCTGTTAAATCGACCTGCTCGAATTGCCCGGCTTTGCTGGTAAGCCGGGAATATTGCAGAAGGCTGTTTATCAGTTCCTGCATGCGGCCGGCTGAGGAGTCAATTCGGTCCAGATATTGGCAGCTTTGCTCTGCCAGGGTTGTTTTGTTTTTTTCTCTGAGCTTTCTGCTGAATGCCTGAATGAGCATCAAAGGTTCCTGCAGGTCATGGGAAACAATATGGGCGAATTCCTGCAGAGCCTGGTTGCTCCGTTGTAGATTTCTGGCTGAATCGGCAAGCGCCTTTTCCGTCTGCTTACGCTCTGTGATATCTTTGACAACAGCTATCATCCCGATCATGGAACCGTCTGCTTCCTTAAATGGCGTAGTCGTAACAATACACGGCATGGTGCGGCCGTCAGGTCGAATCTTATCGGTTTCCAGTTCGACCCTCTTCTCTCCCTTCAAAATCCTGGAAAGCGGACAGGCGCTGGAGTGGCAGGTTGTTCCTTTCAGGATATCATTGCATTGTCTGCCGATGATCCGGTTGACATGCAAACCTGAAAGCCTGGAAAATGCTTCATTGACCCGGATGATATGGTGATTTTGGTCAACAACCAGCATTGCATCGGGTGCCGAATTAAATAACTGGTAAAATTCGTCATAGATGGTGGTGAGTGCTTTTTCCGCCTGGATTCGCAGTGCAACTTCATGTTTGAGCGTGTCGTTTACCCGGCTCAATTCGGCGATTCGTTCTTGAACCTTTTCTTCCAGATGATCACGGGCCTGCTGCAATTCCTTCTGGGCCTGTCTTCGTTCCAGCACCTCATCTTCCAGGCTGGTATTTGCAGCCATCAACTTGTTGCGACCTTCGTTCAGCCTGCCTCCGAAAAAAAGAATAAGTCCGGATCCTGCAACCATGGCTAACAGGTGACTGAGGAGCATCTTCCAGTTGATTACAGGGACGTCCATGGGCAGTGTCAGTGAGATACCTCCCCGAATATCGCCTAGTCCATAGCCCTGTTTAGCGTGACATCGCAAACACTCTTCACTGACAAATAAAGGTGCCATGTAGCGAAATTGTATTCCCTCAGTGGTTTTGATGAATGAACCGTGATCGACAAATCCATTTTGAAAATCTTCGAGCCACTTGTGCTCCCAATCTGCTGCCCTATTTTCCGGACGAACAGGAGTGAGGCTGGTAATATGAAACTGAGCGCCGTTTTGTTCAGCGGCGATTTCAGCAATTTGACGGGTCATGTAGGCGGGATTAATTTTGGTCAGACGTAACCCGTTTTCCGTGGTTAGATCCCGCTCAGGATCATCAAGATAGGGATTAGGTTGAACATGAGGACCTATCGGAACGTAGACACCGCCGTGTCGGGCATTCCAGGTGCGGGTATGAACCAGCTGGGCCAGAAGGGTACGAGCGGTCTGAAAGGCCAGGGCCTCTCTTTCTTTTCTGTCGTCATAGAGGTTCAGGGAAAGAGAAATGGCTCCGGCTGCCAACCAGATGATCAGAATAGCGGCAATGTATTTTTTGATAGTAAGCATCATGTAAAAAGAACCGGCAACCAAGCCATGATAAAATAACCGTCAGCAGAGATATCGGACGGTTATATCACAATTACCTATATAAACAGGGGATTGCTCAAATGAGACACGTTAAACACTTGAGTAACGATAGCAACTAATAGTAGACTATCCAAGCGGAAGAAATAAAACAAGCCATAATGAAATAACCTCGGTTGATAACAGGTTTTAATTGACAAGGATTTGTTTCGGTTGGTATTCTTATAAAAGGAGAATTGTTTAGTATTGGCGAACATTATCCCGTGAGTTGGAGTGTATGATAGGAGTTATGAACGTGTAATCCCGAAAAGGGCAGGATCAAGAATAAGGAAAAATTGATGACAATTATAATGAGGAAAAATTGATGACAATTCGTGAAGACGCAATTGGTGGCAAGAAAACAGAGTTGTTCAAGGTTTGTGCCGCCTGTGAAAATATGGATATAGATGTACTCATGGCCGGAGTTGCCCGGGGAACTATTGCCATCACAAAGAATGTTCACCATGATTTTGATCATATTATGGCTATTGGCAAGGGCACATCGACCAAAGTTAATGCCAATATCGGCTCTTCAAGAGATATTGCCGATTTGGATTCGGAGATTGAAAAGCTGCAGGTGGCGGTAAAGGCGGGTGCTGATACGGTCATGGATCTCAGTATGGGCGGCGATCTGGACGATGTCCGCCGGGGGATTTTGACAAATTGCCCGGTACCGCTGGGAACAGTGCCCATTTATCAGGCGGTTGCCGAGACCGTTGAACAGCAGCAGAAAGATATTGTTGATGTAACTGAAGACCATATCTTCAAGGTTATTGAAAAGCAGGCAATGGATGGGGTTGATTTTATGACCATCCACTGTGGAATTAATCGTTCCCTGCAGGAACGTCTTTCCAACCAGAAGCGGATCATGGGTGTGGTAAGCAGGGGCGGTTCTTTTCTGCTTGAGTGGATGAGTCACCACCGAAAAGAAAACCCCCTTTATGAGCGATTTGATGACCTGCTGGCTATCCTGAAGGAGCATGAGGTCACTTTGAGTCTGGGGGACGGCATCAGGCCCGGCTGTCTGTCCGATGCCACGGACCGCAATCAGGTGCAGGAGTTGATTAATCTGGGTGAGCTCACCGAACGTGCCTGGGATGCAGGCGTGCAGGTGATTATCGAGGGGCCCGGCCATATGCCCATGGACCAGATAACAGCCAATGTGCTGCTGCAGAAAAAAATCTGCAAAGGCGCACCTTTTTATGTTCTGGGTCCGCTGGTCACGGATATTGCTCCGGGTTATGATCATATTACCGGCGCAATCGGCGGTGCTATTGCCGCAGCAGCAGGCGCAGATTATCTCTGCTACGTCACCCCTGCCGAGCATTTGAAATTGCCCGATATAGAAGATGTACACGAGGGGGTTATTGCCTCCAAAATTGCCGCCCATGCGGCAGATCTGGTAAAAGGCGTACCCGGGGCCATAGAGCGTGATGACGAGATGGCCCGGCGCCGCAACAACCTGGATTGGAAAGGTCAGATCGAGCTTTCCCTGGATCCGGACAAGGCGGCAAGGTTCCGTGAAGAGGGCTTGAGCGATAAGGGACCGACCTGTTCCATGTGCGGTTCGTACTGCGCTATCCAGGTTTTTAACCGGTCGCAGCATAACCTGGAAAAAAAGGAGTAAAACCATGCCGGATGTGGGAGCAGTTGTAAGTAACGTGTCAGATACTGCCGGGTCTTTTTTTTCCAGGATCGGCGATTTTGTACTGGCCACCAATCTTCCAGACCAGGTAAAAGATGTCGATTTTGTCGGCCTTTTTACCAACCCCTGGTTCATGATCCCCTTTGTAGCCTGGGTCATTTACCTGGTGTACAAGCAGGCGTTTCGGGATCTGATCATTATTGGCATTGTCATTGCTGTCTGGTGGGTTTCCGGAACCGAGTACATGCAGACCCTGGTGGTCGGTGATGAGTTGCAGATTAACAAGATACTGCCGGTGTTGTTTGGTGGTGCCGCAGTGCTTGGATTTATAATCTACATGTTTTTCGGACGTTCCTGATTGTTTGTTACTTGGGCTCACTCAAAAATAAATTAGTAATTATGAGTTGACAATGGGACATAGATTTCGGCAAGCCGCAGATGGTAAACCCGCAGGAATAGCA
Organism: Desulfobulbaceae bacterium; assembly: GCA_030613515.1. GTDB lineage: Bacteria > Desulfobacterota > Desulfobulbia > Desulfobulbales > Desulfobulbaceae > Desulfobulbus_C. Next base: position 452 of record JAUWLT010000220.1, on the reverse strand, counting down.
GGGCTATTTTGAGGAGTTCGGAGTCTGCGCTTACCTGCTATCTGTGGATCGCCGAAAGATGTGTTGCAGTGTCGCCTCAGAATGCTAAGTTATTTTTGAGTGGGCCTTTAAGGCAATGAGCCGACCGGAGGGATATGGAATATAGTAACGCCATTTTTATCGTCACCGAAGAGCAAGCCTGCCCTATTTATAACGTGGGAGAAGAGTTTGAGGTCAGGGATATGGCTCTGACCGTGAAGTCGGAGAAACCCGTTTGTTTGAAACTGGTCAAGGAAATTGTGCAAGTAAGCTCCAACACGCCGGTGTTTGAGCGTTTCACACAGCAGGGTATTCAGCGTGACAAGTTCGAGTGCGGAGGCTGTGCGGGCCTTATACGGTTTGAGTTCAAAAAGGAAAAGGAGTTTGCCACCCTGCAGATGAAACTTCTTGCCGCTGCCGAACAGCGGGCCAAG
>JAUWLT010000195.1 GCA_030613515.1 Desulfobulbaceae bacterium | reverse complement strand
CCCTTTTTTGAATTTCAGGTTCCCCGGGCGATCCTCGGTCTGCGCCAGGGCGTGGGCAGACTCATGCGGCGCTCCGGCGACCGGGGTGTTATGGCAATACTTGATGTACGGTTGTTCAGTAAATCCTACGGCCGCAGATTTATCAACAGTCTGCCGCCGGCACCGGTAAGCAGGGATCTGCGGGATGTTGAGGAGTTTTTTGAGAGAGAAAAAGGGAATGGGGAATTGCAATAGATGGTTTTTCCTTTTCTCTATCCCTTTTTCCCGTTTATTAACGAGTGCAACCTGTTATGTAATTCATCACATGATTTACAACCATTTGATTTCATTAAATTAAAACTTGTAAACAATCAGGGATGTTGCAGATTCGTGCAGATAAGCGTAGACTTCGGTCGCGACTGGCCGCTATAACAGCAAAGCGGTGTCACTATCTATGCGGACAGTCGCGACCGTGCGAAGGTGCGGTGCCCCTGATCGCTTACCCCATAATTGAAGATGACATCATCAACTGACATCGTCCCGCTGTTTGCCTTTATCAAAAGGGTTGCTGCCCGGGTAGAAGAGACCATGCGCGCAGACCTCGATCGGGCCCTGGTCGGCAACGACCCGCTGCTCAGCCAAGTTTTGGAGTATGCACTGCTCAACAGCGGCAAACGGATACGACCGATGCTGGCTGTAGTCAGTTCCAGGCTCTGTGGACGGGATGATGATGACCTCTACCTGCTGGCAGCAGCCTTTGAATACCTGCACGTGGCCACCCTTATCCACGATGATGTCATTGATCATGCCGAGAACAGGCGAGGTGTCGAGGCGGTGGGGAAAAAATTCGGCGTTGCAGCAGCCATCCTTGCCGGTGACTGGCTGCATGCACGCTCCATGCACCTGATCGGCACCCTGGCAGGTCAACAGGGGCTGAATATTTTCTGTGATGCAACCATGGCCATGGTTGACGGGGAATTTCTGCAACTGCGCCATGTGGCAGATACCGCGATCACAGAAGAACAGTATTTTGCTGTAATTCAGCGCAAAACAGCTAGTCTGATCAGTTCCACCTGTGAAATCGGCGCCCTGTTTGGCGGCGGAACAGTCGATCAGATTGCGGCCCTGGCTACCTATGGTACGAAAATCGGCATTGGTTTCCAGATCGTTGATGATCTGCTTGATTATCTGGGTGATGAGCAGACAACGGGCAAACAGGTGGGCAACGACTTTATTGAGGGCAAACTGACCCTGCCTCTGATCCATGCCCTCAGCCAGGCCCCAAAACCCGGCAGGAACATACTGCTCAACTGTATCCGAGGCGACCGCAGCCTTGCAGGAGCCTGCGACACTGCTCACCAGCTCATGCACGATCTGGGAAGTTATGAATTTTCCCGACAAAAAGCCGGACAGGAGGTGAAGGAGGGGTTGTCCATACTTAAGATTTTTGACCGCGACCGACATGGAGAGAGCCTTGCCATCCTCGAAGGTCTTGCCGGGTACATCCTGACCCGGGACAGATGAGCTGAAAGCACAACTTTGCAGGTAACCCGTCACTGGGTTTGTAACTATTTGCTTTAATATAATCAAAACTTGTAATCGGTCAGGGGTGCCGTAGATTCGTGCAGGCACGCCTGACCGCTATAGCCCCCCTATGCGGGCAGTCGTGACCGTGCGAATATACGGTGCCCCTGATCGATTACCTTTGCTGTGGTCCGGAATTATATAATGAAACATTTTCTACTTCGACATGTCCACTACCTGTTGGCAACCCTTATTATCATGCTGCCGGCCTCCGGCTGCCGGTTCTCCTCCGGCAACACGGATGACGCGGCTGAACACGAGCTGACAACTGCGGAAACAACACCCGGTGCCCACTCCCCTGCACCCGGCGACACCAACGAGACCATTGTTTTTGAAGAACCGTATCCTCCCCAGCCTGAAGAGGTTGAAAGCAAAAGCCGTGAAGAGAAAAAAACAGTACCTTTCCCGGCAGTAGACAACAGGCCCCGCATAGCCATAATCATTGACGACATGGGTTATCACCGCAAAATCGGTGATAATCTTCTGGCCCTGGACCTGAATTTGAGCTTCTCATTCCTGCCCCATGCACCCTTTGCCGATCAGCAGGAAGAGAAGGCGTACCAGATGGGCCGAGACGTCATGATTCATCTGCCCATGGAAGCCAGTGACGCCACATGGGACCCCGGCCCGGGAGCCCTGTATCTCTCCGCAGCACCCGACGAACTGATAATCACCCTGAAAAAAAACCTGGCCGCAGTTCCCCATGCCATTGGCGCCAACAACCATATGGGCTCACGATTTACTCAAAATCGACAGGCCATGCACAGGGTGCTTGGCGAACTGAAAAATCAAGGGCTTTTCTTTGTCGACTCTTTTACCACAGCCCGGTCAACCGGTATGGATGAAGCACAAAAAATGGGCATCAAAACCGGTCGACGGAATATTTTTCTAGACAATGTACAGAATCCACAAAAGATCTGTGTTCAATTAGACAAACTGATAACACTGGCCGAAAAACAGAACCAGGCCATCGGTATCGGCCATCCCTACCAGGCCACCCTGGACGCCCTCAGGAACTGCGGGGAACAACTACTCAAGACAGTGCAGGTTGTCCCTGTGCATGAGCTGGTTGAATAAGGGTTAGGGGAGCGTAACTTATTATGTGGTACAGTGAAGCATTTCTTGGATTTTTTTGCACCGGCAGCCTATGAAGAATAACCTCCAGCCCGTTCTGGGCATGATCCTCAAAGGGTATCCCCGTATTTCCGAGACCTTTATCTCCAATGAGATATTGCTGCTTGAGCAAATGGGCATCCGGGTTCGTATCTTTTCCATGCGCCATCCCAGGGAATCCTTTTGCCACAAGAGCGTACGACGGATCCAGGCACAGGTGGATTACCTGCCCACGGAACTCTACGAAGATTTTGCACGCCTCCTCCTGCCGGCTGTCCTGCAGGCCATGCGTTGGCCGGGCCGCTTTCGTACGGCCTTAAACAAAGCTGGTGAACGTTTTGCCCGAACCCACAGCATGGGAACCATTAAGCATCTGCTGCAGGGCTGTTACCTGGCTAACCTGCTCCATCACTCTCCGGATGTCGTGCACCTGCATGCCCATTTTGCCCACTCCCCCACATCAGTGGCCCTGTTTGGATCTATCATGGCTGACATTCCCTTTAGTTTTACCGGCCATGCCAAGGATATCTATACTCAGAATCGTGATCAGTTACGGGAAAAAATAAATATGGCGGAACTGGTGGTCACCTGTACCGGCTACAACAAACAATTCCTGCGCAAACTGGCTCCAAATACATGCACACCTGTGCACCGGGTGTATCACGGCATCGACCTCAGCCTGTTTCACAACGCTAACTGCCGCCGCAAACCAAAGCCGCCCTACCGTATCCTGACCGTGGCCCGAATGACTGCCAAGAAAGGAATTGACACCATCCTGGAATCACTGGTCTTGCTGAAGAACCGGGGGATAGACTTCAGCTACAGCCTGATAGGTGATGGTGACGAGCGGGACATGGTCATGGGGAAAATCATTGCTCTTGGCCTGCAGGAACATTGCCGCTGGCTCGGCACTTTGCCCCATGAGCAGGTAATCAAAGAACTTGAGCAGGCAGATGTTTTTGTTCTGGGCTGTCGCGTGGCACGAAACGGCGATCGGGACGGCATCCCCAACGTGCTGGTGGAAAGTCTGGCCATGGGACTGCCCGCAGTGGGCACCACGGTATCCGCTCTGCCGGAGATCATCCGGCCAGGTGAAACCGGACTGCTGGCCGAACCGGACAATCCGGTCGGGCTGGCAGAAGCGTTGTTTGAGATGCTCACCAACACGGGACTGCGCGAGAACTGTATACATCAGGGCCATAAACTGGTTGCCGGCCATTTTAACAACCGGCTGCTAATACGAGATCTTGCAGCCATCTACCAGCAGGCAATCCCTGGACTGGCCCGGCCCGATCAACAATCTTGATCCCCATGCGCATAGCCTTTTACGCACCGTTCAAACCACTGGACCACCTGAACCCTTCCGGGGACCTGATGATCGGTCGGGGAATCTACGGGCTTCTGGAAAAACAGGGGCATCAGCCCTTTATCATCAGCCGACTCAGGAGCCGCTGGATATACTGGAAGCCTGTCCGGCTCATGCAGGCCGGACTTGAACAACGCCGCGTTGTCAGCCTGTTGAAACGTGAACCTGTTGACCTGTGGCTCACCTATCACTGTTATTACAAGGCACCGGACCTCCTTGGGCCAAAGGTATGCACCAGGCTGCACATCCCATACGCCATTATCCAGCCCAGTTATGGGACCAGGGTCAGCCGCAACTGGAAGACCAGGCCCGGATTTTACCTGAACCGGAAAGCCCTGCTGGCAGCGGATAGTCTCATAACCGACCGCGACCAGGATTATGACAACCTGCAGAGAATCATTGCTCCTGATCGGTTGCACCGCATCAAACCCGGCCTTGATCCCAAGCTGTTCACCTATAACAAAGATGCTCGCAATACACTGCGCACCTCCTGGCAGACAGGCACACGACCGGTTATTCTCACTGCAGCCATGTTTCGCTCCGATGTTAAGACCAGAAGCCTGATCCGATTGATCAAAAGCTGCATACGTATCCACGGTTCCGGTCAAGATTTTCTGCTGGTCATAGTAGGGGATGGACCTGAAAAAAACAGGCTCAGACGGCTTGCCGATGAACTGCCGAACAAAAAGGTCCTTTTTACCGGCCGGGTAGCGCGTGAAAAAATGTACAAGTACTACTCGGCAGCAGACATCTTTGCATTTCCCGGCATCAATGAATCCCTGGGCATGGTCTTCCTGGAGGCCCAGTCCTGCGCACTGCCGGTTATTGCCTGTGACAACGGCGGGATCCCGGAGGTAGTCGTGCACAACACCACCGGTCTGCTCACGTCACTTGATGATGAATCGTCCTTTGACCGAGCCCTGCTGGAGCTGCTGACGGATCCGGAAAAACGAAAAAACATGGGCAGGGCTGCAGCAGAATATGT
>JAUWLT010000123.1 GCA_030613515.1 Desulfobulbaceae bacterium | reverse complement strand
GCTTAACCATATCCTTTTTAAATAAAGTTATTTACCCTGCTATTTGATTTTTATATAAATTCTTAGGTAGTTAGGTAGAAGGTAAAAGGTAGAAGGCTTTTCGTGCTGCCATTGGCAGTTTTTTAAAGCACGAAGTGCCTGCTGTAACCTTATACCTCGTACCTAAAACCTGAAACCTGTTTTTACGGTGGCCATAGCGAGGAGGTCCCACCCGTTCCCATTCCGAACACGGAAGTTAAGTTCCTCAGCGCCGATGGTACTGCATGGGAGACTATGTGGGAGAGTAGGTCGCTGCCGTTCTTTTTATACAACAAAAGCCCTTATCACATTCGTGATAAGGGCTTTTGTTGTTTGCAGGGAGGCATTTTTTCTTTTTATCTGGAGAAGATCAAATTTAATTTGGCAAAACTCCTTATAGCCGGGATTAGAGATTGAACAATTACACCGTAATCATGCTGAGAATCTTTTGCTCTGTATTGACAGGTTGGGTCTCCAGTCATTATAATGAGTTATAATGATCTTACATCTGCGAATAATCATTTTTCTTCTTTTTCTTTTTGGTATAAGTGGCTGCACCAGGATGATTGTAGGCTCTTTCATGCAGCCGACAGTCGATAACCTGCAGCAGCAAACCGATCTTGACCTTGTCTGTGACGGGACCCCGGCTTTTTTGTTGATGATCGACAGTATGCTGGCCTCAAACCCTGACGATGAATCCCTGCTCCTGACGGCAGCTCAAGCCTTTACCGCTTATACGGCAGCCCTTGATGCCTGCGGGAGGCCTTCGCGGGCGGCAGTTGTGAGTGAAAAGGCAAAAAAATATGGTCTGGCCTTTTTGTCCCGGAACAGTCACCGCTCTATCACTGCTGTCATGCCCTTGCCCGACTTCCAGCAGACGCTGGCTGCAATGGATACCAATGATGTGCCGGCTCTTTTCTGGGCCGGTAACGGCTGGGCGAGCTGGATTCGCTACCAGGGCGGATCACCTGCCTCCATGGCACAGCTGGTCAGAGTTGAACAAATGATGCTGCGCTTGGTTGAACTGGATGAAACGTATTATCACGGTGGAGGCCATATTTTTCTGGGCGTTTATTACGGTTCCAAGCCTCCGCTTCTTGGCGGCAAACCCGACCAGAGCCAAGCTCATTTTGAAAAGGCGCTGGCAATCGGCAACAGGGAATTTTTGCCAACCCTTGTTGCCTATGCCGAAACATATGCAAAAATGACTTATAATCGAGACCTGTTTGAGCAGCTTTTACAGGAGGTCGCCAGGTTTCCTGTCGAAAAACGACAAGACATTGCTCTGGTTAATCAAGTTGCAAAGCGGCGGGCCGCAAGGCTTCTTGAGAAGGCAGACCAATTTTTTTAGCCCTTAATGTAATGTAGGAGAAGAACGTGCAGTTAGTTAACAGATGGTTGCGGTTTTCATTGTTCCTGGTTCTTGTCCTGTTGCTCAGCAGTCCTGCACTGGCAGGGGCAAAATATACCTTTAAGGTGGCAACCATTGCGCCTGAAGGAAGCATCTGGACCAAACGTTTCCATGACTTTGTCAGCGAAGTAGGAGAAAAAACCAACGGCGAAATAGGGTTTAAAATCTATGCCGGCGGCATCATGGGGGATGACCGGGCCATGTATCGTAAAATGCAGATCGGCCAGCTGCATGGCGGCGGCTTTACCATGACCGGCATCGGCTCAGTGGTTCCCGATTTTAGAGTTATGGGTATTCCCTTTCTCTTTCAATCCTACGATGAGGTGGATAAGGTAACCGCCGGATTACAGAAGTATTTCCATGCCGCTTTTGCCAAAAAGGGGCTGGAATTAATTGCCATGACCGAGGTTGGATTTGTCTATTCCATGTCCACGGCTCCAATTTCCACCCTGCAGCAGCTACAGCACAGTAAAACCTGGGCGCCCGAAGGAGATCCGATAAGCATTGCCTACCTGGACACCCTTGGCATCACCCCGATTCCCCTGTCAATTCCAGATGTACTCACCTCTCTGCAAACCGGTATGGTGGAGACCGTTTTTAACTCTCTTTATGGCGCAATCGTCCTGCAATGGTTTACCAAGACGGTATATATCTCAGATATTCCCTTTGGCTATGCCTATGGAACCTTTCTGCTCGATCGCAAGAAATTTTCCCGTTTGCCCGAAAACTACAGAAAACTGATCAAATCCACGGCTAAAAAACATTTTGACCAGCTCATCCAGGATACTCGGACAAGCAACCGGGAGTCCCGTCAGGTCCTGTTGGATAACGGTGTTTCCTTGGTGGTGCCGGATCCGATTGATGCAAGAAAATTGATTGAAAAACGGGATGAAACAGTTCGGCGTATGGGAAATAAGGCCTTCAGCAAGCAGAGTTATGAGCTCACTCTGAAATTGCTGGAAGATTTTCGCAGCCGGACGGCAAAGAAAAGCAGCCAATAATGCACACCGGGATATTTCATGGGAAAAATGCAGGCCGGCCCCCGAATATCGCTAATATGTAAATGGCTGCTTGACGGTTTTCTCTGCCTGTTGCTGACAGCTATGATCGGTCTCGCCTGTCTGCAGATCGGTCTACGAACCTTTTTTTCCAGTGGCCTGCTCTGGGCTGACCCCCTGCTTCGCTACCTTGTTCTCTGGAGCGGCATGCTCGGCGCGGTGGTGGCGACAAGAGAGCGCAAACATATTGCTATTGATGTTGTCGGCTATCTTGCCCCTCCACAGATCAAGCCATGGATGCAGCTGGCGCTTGATCTTTTCTCCTGTCTTGTGACCACCTCCCTTACCTGGGCGGCAATCGTCTTTGTTCGCAACGAGGCTATTTTTGGCGGATATTCACTGCTGTCCCTGCCCTCATGGGTATGGAATCTGATTTTCCCCCTGGCCTTTTTTCTGATCCTGGTGCATTTTCTGCTGGCCCTTATCAAAGACGTTCAGTTGCTCTTCTCAAGACCAGGCGGGCAGGAAACAGAGCCGGAGGCCACCCCTTGAACCTCCTGAAACTTTTCACTCTGGCGCTGGCCCTGATCGGCAGTCCGCTTTTCATCGTTATTTCAGCCCTTGCGCTGATCTCTTTTTACAGCGTGGGCATTGATGTTTCCGTGGTCATTATTGAGATGTCACGCTTGGCGGATACGCCGCTGCTGCTGGCCCTGCCGCTCTTTATCTTTGCCGGTACCCTGCTGTCGGAAAGTAAGGCTCCTCAACGCATGCTGAAGCTGTCGCACCTGCTGCTCGGATGGATGCCGGGTGGGCTGGCAGTTGTAGCGTTGCTGGTCTGTGCCGTCTTCACCGCCTTTACCGGGGCTTCCGGGGTGACCATATTTGCTCTGGGCGGCTTGCTCTTTCCGGCACTTGTCCAGGATAACTACTCTGAAAAATTTGCCCTGGGGTTGATCACCTCCTCAGGCAGCCTCGGTCTACTGTTTCCGCCCAGCCTGCCGCTTATTCTGTATGGCGTTATCGCTGGAACCAGGATTGATCATCTGTTTTTAGCCGGTATTATACCAGGCCTGGTCATGCTTACCATTCTTGTACTGTACTCCATGGCAAAACATCCGGTGCGGAACAAGAAGAAAACCAGGACCAGCAGCCGTGCCATAGTTGCCGGACTCAGGGAGGCAATATGGGAACTGCCTTTGCCCTTTCTTATCCTGGGAGGTATTTACGGTGGATTTCTTGTTGCCGGAGAAGCCGCTGCAATCACCGCCTTTTACGTGTTGATAGTCGAGGTGTTTTTCTACCGGGATATTCAGCTTAAACAACTGCCCGCTATCATGGTCAAGTCGATGATGCTCTTTGGCGGTATCCTGGTTATTCTGGCCGCCTCCATGGCCTCGACAAATTTTCTGGTGGACCAGGAAGTTCCCATGCGCCTCTTTGAGTTTATCCGCCAGTATATTTCCAGCAAGTACACCTTTCTCCTGCTGCTGAATATATTTCTGCTGATTGTCGGTTCCATGTTAGATATTTTTTCCGCCCTGGTGCTGGTAGTGCCGCTTATCGTCCCCATTGCCAGAGGCTACGAGGTTAACCTGGTACATCTTGGCATCATCTTTCTGACCAACCTGCAGATTGGCTACTGCACCCCGCCGGTGGGGCTTAACCTCTTTCTGGCCAGCTATAAGTTTGAACGACCGGTGATTCAGCTTTACGGGGCCACACTGCCGTTTCTGGCCCTGCTCATGGTGACGCTTGTCATTATTACCTATTTTCCGTTGTTAAGCCTTTTCCTGGTAAATCTGGTAGGCTGAAGAGTGTTTGATACAAGTGATGAAGAGGGTATCCAGCCTTTTCCGCCCCACTAACCAATCTCCTTGTCTTTTTGTTGTTCCTGCTGTACAGTCTGCATTTTTTGTTGGAGTTTCAGGTGCGGTGACGCACCTTTTTTTTATAGGAGTTGGAATGGATCAGGATAAGATAAGGAACGTGGCGATCATTGCTCACGTTGACCACGGCAAAACCACCCTGGTTGACCAGTTATTTCGCCAGAGCGGCATGTTTCGCGATAATCAGCAGGTGGCGGAACGGCTCATGGATTCTATGGACCTTGAACGGGAGCGTGGTATCACCATTACCTCGAAAAACGGTTCCTATCTTTTTGGTGACTATAAGATAAATATTATTGATACTCCGGGCCATGCCGACTTCGGCGGCCAGGTGGAACGTGTCCTGCGCATGGCCGATGGCGCTGTTCTGCTGGTGGATGCACAGGAAGGCCCCATGCCGCAGACCTTTTTCGTAGTCAAAAAGGCCCTGGCTGCAAACCTGCCCATACTGGTGCTGGTCAACAAGATTGACAAGGAGGCTGCCCGTTGCGAATGGGTGGTTGACCAGGTGTTTGATCTGCTTGCCCGACTGGAGGCTCCGGATGAGACCCTTGATTTTCCCGTGGTTTATGGCTCGGCCAAGGAAGGGTATATGGTGGCTGATCCGGTCGACCCGGCTGTGATTGGTGAGGGCATGGAGTTGATTTCAGAGATGATTGTTAACCATGTGCCGCCGCCTGCCGGTGATCCATCCGGTCCTCTGCAGTTACAGATCAACACCATCGATTATTCGCCCTACCTTGGCAGACTTGGCATTGGCCGCCTGGTGAATGGCAGTCTTCGTCTGAATGACAGTATTGTCGTTGCCCGGCGCGATGGTTCCATTAAACCGGTGCGCATCAACAAGATATTTTCCTTTACAGGTGACCAGCAGGTACCGGTGGAGAGTGCTTCAACCGGTGATATTGTTGCCGTGGCAGGAATGGAAGACGTTACGGTCGGTGTGACCTTTACAGATCCCGATGACCCACGCCCTCTGCCGCTGATCGAAATTGATCCGCCTACTATTTCCATGCACTTTGTCCCCAATGACTCGCCCTTTGCAGGTCAGGATGGAAAGTTTGTGACCTCGCGTCACCTGGAGGAGCGCCTCAACCGGGAAACCCTGGCCGATGTCGCCCTGCAGGTGGAACCGCTCACCGAGAAAGTCGGTTTTCGGGTATCTGGTCGCGGTGAACTGCATCTCTCCATCCTGATCGAAAAGATGCGGCGGGAAGGCTATGAGTTCCAGGTGACCCGGCCGCACGTCATCATGCGAGAGGAGGACGGCAAAACCGTTGAACCCTACGAAGAACTGACCGTTGACGTGGATGAACAGTACCAGGGAGTGGTGATCGAAAAACTTGGCAAGCTCAAAGGGGTACTGACAGACATGCAGGTGGAAAACGAGATGTCCCGTATGATCTTCAAGGTGCCCACCCGTGGTCTGCTGGGCTATCGTTCCGAGTTTATGACCGACACCCGCGGCATGGGCGTGATGAATTACGTGTTTGCCGAGTGGGGTCCCTTTGCAGGTGAGCTCCAGAACCGCCAGAATGGGGTGATGATTGTCAAGGAGAATTGCACCAGCGTGGCCTATGCCCTGTTCAATCTGCAGGATCGCGGCACCCTGTTTATCGGTCCGGGCGAGGCCCTGTACAAGGGGCAGATTATCGGCGAGAACTGCCGACCTGCCGACCTGGTAGTAAACCCGGCTAAGGGCAAGAAGCTGACCAACATGCGGGCGTCGGGTTCGGATGAGGCTGTTATTCTTACTCCCCCCCTTGACATGAGCCTGGAAGACTGCATATCGTACATAAATGATGATGAGTTAGTAGAGATTACGCCCAAAATTATCCGGCTGCGCAAACAGAAAGATGCCAAAATCCGGGCGTAACCCCTTTTGCCTCAGTTTCTGAGATACGGAGAGTAATGTGAACGAGCTGATCTATATCGGTATTGCCATAGCGTGCGGGATTACCGTTTTTATCCTGATCATGAAACGATTCGGCAGTGACTGCATCCCATGACTACTCATGTACAGCTCCATAGGTGTGGGGCTTGTCGCGTATGTAGCCTTGAAGGCAATATTTTAGGACGATTTTTCCTTTATTCATCCCGCGTCTTTTCTGTGTTTTGAATACCCTTCACAATGCAGGGTGTTTTCAGCAACCTGCCCTTTAGTTGTATCATGGGGATACCACTGTGCAATTTTTAGGTTAAAAGAAAAATATTATGAATGTATTTGCAAATATTGGTATTAACCATGATCTCCTTAAAGGGCTGTCATCCTTAGGATTTCAAGAACCAACCCCGGTCCAGGCCCAGGTTATTCCATTAATGCTTGGACAACAGGTAGACCTGGTGGGCCTTGCACAGACCGGAACAGGAAAAACAGCGGCATTCGGCCTGCCGTTGATTCAGCTGACTGATTTGAAGAGTAAGCAGACTCAAGGGCTGGTTCTGTGCCCAACGCGGGAGCTTTGCGTGCAGGTTGCCGGAGACTTGGCTGACTTTGCACGCTATGTCAGAGGATTAAAAGTTTTGCCGGTTTACGGCGGATCAAGTATTGAACAACAGATCAAAGCCCTGCGCAAAGGTGTTCAGATTATCGTTGCAACCCCTGGCCGCTTAAATGACTTGATCAGGCGCGGTCATGTTGACATCTCCGCTGTGCGTTATGTGGTTTTTGATGAAGCTGATGAAATGCTGCAAATGGGTTTTCGGGATGAATTAGATTCCATACTGGCCCAGACACCAGCAGAAAAAAACACCTTGCTGTTTTCGGCAACCATGTCCAGGGAAGTTGCTGCAATAGCGGCTAAGTATATGTCTGATCCTGTTGAGCTTACAATCGGCAAACGTAATGCAGGCGCGGAAAATGTAACGCATGAGTATTATATGGTCCATGCCCGGAATCGTTACCTTGCGCTGAAGCGAATCGTAGATAATTGCCCTGGCAATTATTCAATTATTTTTTGTCGTACGCGGCGAGAGACTCAGGAAGTCGCCGACAAGTTGATGCAGGACGGCTACAATGCCGATGCCCTGCATGGAGAGTTGTCCCAGGCTCAGCGCGATCAGGTGATGAAGAAATTCCGCAGCAGGAATCTGCAACTACTGGTGGCAACCGATGTTGCCGCTCGCGGTCTTGATGTCAATGACCTGACCCATGTGATCAATTTCAATCTACCCGACGATGCCGGAGGTTATACTCACAGAAGCGGTCGTACCGGTCGGGCAGGACGCACTGGAATATCAATTGCTATCATCAATATGAAGGAA
>JAUWLT010000176.1 GCA_030613515.1 Desulfobulbaceae bacterium | reverse complement strand
ATTTAATGTAATATTATATGTAGCTATACACTTAGAGTGTCCAATTGTTGTATTCTGCTGAGTGTCCAATTATGGCGATAAACCGTGCATTGGCGTGCCGTTCAAGAGTATGGTACACTCATTTTTTATGAGGTCTGTAACCAGGATATTGTCTGAAAATAACAAATAAGAAAACTTAAGAAATACGCCGGGGAAATGAAAATCCGGTAATCATTCATACTTAAAAGATATGTGAAAGCAAACAGTTACAAACCATAAGACGGGTTACACTTACACAGAGAAGGACTGTACCTCAGGTAACTTTACCAATAAAGTACAGTCCATGCGTATTCAACAGTTGCTTTGCTTAAGGCCAGACAAGCGTTTTGTGGAGCCAGCCGGTAAGCTGGGGATGGGTGATCTTGACCCAGTCTCCTTTGCGCTCCGTACTCTTAAGAATACAGTCACGCACCGCTTTGCCCACCTTGTCATACTTGGTGCCGGGTCCGGAACGGACATTACCTTCTTTAACCTTGACGATTACGTAGCGAGTTTTGGAAACCAGGCTGGAAAAGATCCATCCCTTATCATTTTCATAGTCACTTACTTTAAGCCACTCACCCTGACGGGCCAGTACCTTAAGCGGGTATCCGGCCGGCAGCTGAAACAGTACCTCAAACTTGGTTTCCGGACCTGAACGGAGATTGACTCCGTCTTTGAGAACAGAAACGAATTCGGCCGCCATAGCAGAAACCGTCAATGCACTGACCAATGCTGCTGCCAGCACTCCAATTCTCACACTCTGTTTCAGAGTTCGATTTTTCATTACATTCTCCTTGATCAAACTTGGGGAACTTCCAAAAAAACTTACCCATCTTACTTGCCCTTTTTATTCGGTGCAGGTAAGCAAGAAACGAGACTCCGATAAGGGTAAAATATTTTCTTCCAGTTCCCTATTTCTTTTTCGCCCTTATGTAGACGTGAAATACAATAAAAACTCCTGGTTTCCCCTTGCTCCGCGGACGGGAGAGGCAACCACTCCCCTGCAGACAAGCCCTACCTCTTTACCAAACTGATTGACCATGGTCACGGCCTCTTCATGCAGAACGTTTTCCCGGACGATTCCACCCTGCCCGACTTTTTCACGGGGCAGTTCAAACTGCGGTTTTACCAGAACCATTATGCGAACCTGTGCGCCAAACAGGGGCAACAGCGGACTGAGCAACTGCTGCAGGGAAATAAACGAGGCATCAATAACCGCAAAATCCAGGGTCTCTGGAATCTGCTCTCTGCTCAGGTAACGGGCATTGGTACGCTCCAGTACGATAACCCGTTCATCCTGGCGCAATTTCCAGTCCAGCAGCCCATAACCGACATCAACACTATAGACCCGGCAAGCACCCCGCTGCAACAGACAATCAGTAAAACCTCCGGTGGAGCAGCCAATATCTGCGCAAATCCAGCCACGCGGTTCAATTGCCAGGCCTTTCAGCCCACCCTCAAGTTTTTCACCACCACGACTGACAAAACGAGGTTTCTGCTTAACGATAATCTCACTGTCAACAGGAAGCAGACTGCCTGCCTTATAATCCGCCCTGGTATTAACCAGCACCTTCCCCGCCCCAATCAACGCCCGGGATTGGGTGATATCTGCAGCAAGCCCTCTCTCTACCAGCAAGACATCCAGCCGTTTTTTCCCGGCCACCCGGCAACCGGCCTACAGGTTTTCCAGCCGCTTCTCTGCCAATCCCGCTTCACTGCTGTTTGCGTAGTCGGCAATCAATTTTTTATAGATAATCTTGGCAGTTTCATGATCCGTCAACTTTTCAAAAGACATCCCCTGCTTTAACAATGCTGCCGGGGTATGCGAATCTTTTGGATGGTTGGAGATCACCTTCTGATAATCCAGGATTGCCAGATCATATTCACCCTGGTTATACAAACACTCACCCATGTAAAAAAGGGTCTGGGCAGCTTTTGCTCCCTGGGGATTGGAGGCAAGGACCTGCTCAAAGATTTTATTGGCCTCTTTATATTTGCCGGCCTTAAAGCTATCCATACCCTGACTGAACAGATCTGCTCCTGCGGCAGGCGCAGCAGGAGCTGCAGCAACAACCTGTTTTTCAGCAGCCGCAGCAGCAGGCGGTTTCGTGCCCTGAGTGGCGCTGACAACCGTTCCACTACCCATACGTATTTTTTTCGCAGCAGGTTTCAATGTCACAAGACTGCCACTCGAAGCAGCAGCGGCAACCACGGTCCTTCTCCTGGCCTCTTCCGCCCTTCTCGCCGCTTGCCGGGCCCGCTGCTCTGCAGCTTCCACCCTGGCTTTTTGTACCCGGTCCAGACCACCAGCCACCTTATCGATCCTGGCCTCAAGGGCCTTGATACGCTGTTCGTTTTCCGTACGCATCTGCTCAATCGTGGCCTGCAGAGCAGCAAGATTTTCCTTTGTCTGCTCACTGAGCTGGCTGGACTTTTGTCCACTCTCTTCAATGAGTGACCGCAGCTGCTGGGTCTCGCTCGCCATCGCATCAATCCTGTTAACCGAACTGGCCTGACCTTTCTGCATCTGGTTAGCCGTATTGGACTTAACCTCTTCAACCTTCTGGTTAACCGTCCGGATCTGGTAATTCAACTTCCGTACCTCATCCTGACTTGCACACTGGCTTAGCAGGAGAACAGTACAACCCGCAACAACGAGATTTCTCAATCCTTTCATCGGCATCCCTCTTTATTAATCACTGGATAAAAATTCATGGCTTTTCAAGTACATTATTTGGGACCGGGAGACCACTGAGGATATGACTGGTTTCCCTTCAGGTTGAAGAGCGTGCGCAGTCCCTTCCCATTTGCAAAAACCGCACATATTTCCTGGTGTCCATTACGTTTCCTGGAAAAAGCAATCTGCTTACCATCCGGAGACCAGGTAGGCGATTCAAAATCACCCCAGCCCGAACTCACCTGGGTGGGTACACCACCGCTTACGGAAATCGTAAAAATCTGGTAATTACCTCCAGCCAGCCCGGTATATACGATCTTATCTCCCTTGGGTGACCATGAGGGTTCAGCATTTTCAGAACCCTGGAAGGTAAGACGCCGTACCTGCCTGGACTGCATGTCCATGATATAAACCTGTGGTCTGCCGCTACGGTCAGAGACAAAGGCGATTGATTTCCCATCCGGCGAAAAGGAAGGTGACACATTAATGCCTGATCGCTTTGTCAGCCGCTCAAGAATTTTTCCCTTGCTGTCCATGAGGTACAGATCAGGTGCGCCATCCTTGCTCAGGGTCACCACCATGGTCCTGCCGTCCGGAGAAAAGGCCGGGGCAAGATTCATTCCCTTACGTCTGGACAGAGCCCTGGTCACCTTGGACTGATTAAGCTCAGTGATGTATAGGTTCTGGCTGCCCCGATGATAGGAAGAGTAGGCAAGTGAACGGCCGTCAGCGGTGAAACGAGGGGATACACAGAGATGATTATGCCGGGTAATCCGGCGAACTTTTCTGCCCAGTACATCAGTTAGATACACCTCTTTGCGGCCGGTGGCATCGGAAACAAAAGCGATGGAAGTCCTGCTGATCCCGGATTCACCGGTAAACTCCTCCACCAGGGCATCAACAAGGCGCAGGGCCATATCATCTCGCTGGCTGACGGCACCCTTGTATCGCCTGCCGGCAAGCATTTTATCCTGGGCAACATCAAGCAGGCGGCCTTCAATGACCATCCCGTCTCCACTGGATGCAAACTTGCCCATAACGACATAGTCAGCGTCGAGTGCCTTCCAATCCACATCACGACCCATTCCATAACCGGCAGGATCAACGATCTGAATAAAACCATGAAACTGAAGTCCCCGGGCGACCATTGTTGCAATCACATTTCCGGTCTGGCTATTCAGGTTGCCGGACTCGTCAACAAAGGACGGCACGGCAACAACAATCTTGCGCACATCCGAGGCTGCGATGTCAAGATATATCCGTTCGGCTGCAGCCCGGGAAAGAGGCAACAAGGAAAAAACTACAGCAGCAACCAGGGTTGTGCTGAAACGAAGAGTGAATAGTAATCGGTTCATTAAGTGTATAATGTAAAATTTATATCTGTTTTCGCTACATTTCCAGTTCGCCTGGTTTGAAGCGCAACCCGACTTCTAAGGTGGCCTGAGACATCAAAGCAGGAAAACGTGGCATGGGTGCGGCTGTCTGCAAGGTTTTCATTACAAACTGATCAAAAAAAGGATCTCTTGATTTTCGTTCAAACTGCATGTCGGAAATGGAGCCATCTTTACGAATGGTCAGCACAACAATGGCCTCCAGGCTGCGATCCCACTTGCGCATCTCCGGTAGGACCCAATGACTGTGTACCCTGTCATACAGAGAAGACAGGTACTGGTTAAGTACAACCGACTGAACCTTCCGTCCCGATGACGTTCCCGATGACCTAGCCGATGCGGTTGAGGGCCCGGTTTCCCGTATCATAGATGCCAAGGCCTGCCTGGCAGTAGCAGCAGCCCGTTCGGCTTCCAGCTGCGAACGCCTGGCCTCGGCTATGGCCCTTTGCCGCCGTAACTGTTCTGCCCGCTTCTTTGTCTGTTCCGCCTTTTTTCGTGCCAGCATCTCCCGTTGTAACGCCTTTGCACGCCGCTCCCGTTCCTTTTCCTCGGCAAGCCGGGTATCTTTGGCCCTCTTAATCTTTCGTTTCAGAGGCTTAAGCGAAATCAGTTTTGCGGGTGCCGGGGGCTCTGGAGCAACTTCAGGCTCAGGAGCCACTGAAACCTCTGCGACCTCAAGTTCAGGCGCAGATTCAGGTGCTTTTACCGGTGTTGTCGGTTCCGCTGGTTTGGCCTCCGGTTTTACCGATGCCGGGGGAGCCGCTGCCGGTTCCGGCATGGAAACCAGGTCCACGGTTACAATATCGTCGAGCAGTGGCCTGCGTTCAATCAAATCCGGCAGAAAGATAGATGCGGCAAAGACAACAACATGAAGGACAATAGCCAGGTTTAGAGGCCATTTCCAACACCGGTCCTCTTCCTGCTGTTCCTGGAAAAAATCCTTGTCGTCGAATTGTATACCGTCCAACTTGCTCTGTACGCCCTGAATATCAGTTTTTCTTTTCTTCCGGCATGGTTATCATGCCCAGCTTCTCAAAACCGGCCCGTTTAATTTCCGCCATGGTTTTAATCACCATACCATACGGAACTTCCTCGTCCGCCCGCAGATAAATAGGTTCTTTTTTCTTCTCGTCCGGCACACCACTCAACTGCTGACGCAAAAGCGACAAAGCCACAGGGACCTTGCCAAGAAAGATAACCCCTTCCTTATTTATCGAGACCATCAGCGGCTCCTCCTGCTGACGAAGAGACTTGGCCGTGGTTTTGGGCAGGTTCACCTCGAGTCCCTGGGTCATCATGGGTGCAGTGACCATGAAAATAATCAACAGCACCAACATGACATCGACAAGCGG